>NZ_JAWDKB010000002.1 GCF_032714495.1 Methanorbis rubei
CAAACTACCGCACACGTTTTTTCGTGTCGGTTCGCGTTTCGTTCTCCACTTAAACAGCCTTAATACATACGCATGAAGCGTATTTATACTCTTCGAGACTGCACGAGGTTCGAGAGTTTTGAAGCTCGTTTACCTCAGCGCAGGTCGCGCTGTTTGCGAGGTAACATCATACGTTCTTGAGAGATATAAATCCTCCGAACTTCTGAGTGTTGCCAATCAGACGAAAGAACTCGTCCGATTTCTCACAAAACACATAGGTGACTGTGAGCCAACAACATAGGATGAGGAGAGATATAAAGACAGCGAAACAAAATCCGAAGCCAATAGAAAGAAAATCAGAAAACAAACAAACAAAAAAATTACCAAAACAAAACCGATCTCAAAAAAATATCAGAAAAGAAAAATGAGGATGAGGGAAAAATCAGATACTCATCATTCTGCTCAGAGCATCATACACCATACGCCGCCAGTGCTCCGGACCAAACCGATACGTCTCACGCGCAAGAAAAACATCCGCATCCGGCTGTTCTACCAAGGAAGCATCGACTCTCTCCAGTGTCGCGCGAGCAGTGTCTAAAATCCAGAGGTCGCGCGTCTCCTGATCCACAACCAGCACAGACTCCGCACGAACCGAGGTGAAAACCTTCCCGTCCGGCGACGTGTAGACACTCGGTTTTCCGATAACCGCAACAAACACCGGCATCTCAGGATCGATTTTCGCCAGCTGATGCATCGCCTCGGGCTGATACGACCCTGCCGTCACAAAGAATAGACCGGTCGGATCTGAGATCCGCGCACGATACAGAATATTCTGATCACCCACTTTGTCCTTCTGGGTAATCGTACCCACCAAAAGAACGCGGTTACACCGCTCGCCGGTCGGCAGAAGAACATACAGCGGACTTTTTTCATCCTCAGTATCCTTAAACGTCTTCGTAGCCTCACGCAGCTCTGCGGCAAACACCCGTTTTGCCGGCTCACGTTCGTACGACATAAAGTTAGAATTAGCCTCGCTCATGACTGTTCACCTCCAAACACAGAACCCGCGCGATTCATCAGCTCCGCAGTAACTGACGGATCCAGACGGACAAACTCAGCAGACTTCACCAGAATTCTTCCCTCAAAATCATTGCCGAAACAACGGAGATATCTGCCGCAGAGTTTCTCCACAAACTGTGCCTGCACCTCCTCAAGACCAAGAGGGCTCTCTGACGCAAGATCAATCGCCCGCTCCATAGTAAATCCGGTCAGAGCTTCTGTGACCTCGCGGCCGATCAGCACATTGTATGCTTTTTTTCCGTCATCCAGAACTCCCTTGATCCGCAGATCATAATGGAAGTTCGGTTGAATCTCATGAACCGGACAGAAGTTCTGACGCGAAAGAACGCGGTTACATCCTTCCACCGGACACCGCTTCACAAGGCCAGAGCCGCCTGAGATCTGCACAACCGCGCCGGAAAACTCATCAGTTGCTGTACCGACCGCAATATCAACCTCAGGCTCATCAGCCTCATAGGTTGCCGGATTCAGCACGAGCGAAAGCCGTCCGTTGTACTCATCCACCTTTGCATTCGTCACATGATACACGCGGCCAGGCTCAAGCTTCTCCTTTGTATCATCCTTCCAGAGAACAAACTTCACGCGGCCGGTCTCATCACCAACAAGACCGGTCTGCAGCATGCGGTCGCTCCGCGACTCCCACTCCTCAACAAACTTCACCCGCAGCGAAGCATACCCGACCGCGAGATCGCGAACACTCGTCACCGGAAGAGGCGTCGTGGGCGCCACACCTTGCACCGCAATATCCACGTCGTCCTCGACAACCGAGTACTCGGCACTGTTCAGCGCAAGCGAAAGCCGTCCATTATACTCATCCACCTTCGCATTCTTGATCAGATACACCTGACCGGGGACAAGTTTCTCTTTGGAAGCATCCTTCCATAACACAAACTTCACACGACCGGTCTCATCACCAACAAGACCGCTCTGCAGCATACGCTCGCTCCGCGACTCCCACTCTTCGGCAAACTTCACGCGAACGGTCGCGTAGCCCACCTTCAGATCGCGGATGCTTGTTATCGGCAGCTCTTCTTTGGGTGCAGCAGTCACGACAGGGACATCAATCTCTGCATCCTCATCCTCCATCCACACGCCAGAGTTCAGCGCAAGCGACAGCCGCCCGCCGAACGTGTCCACGCTCGCATAGAATATATTATACACCGACCCAAGCGAGAGTTTCTCTCTGCCTTCGTCCTTCCACAGAACAAATTTCATCTTACCTGACGCGTCCGCAACAAGGCCGCTTTGCAGCATACGTTCGCTCCGGGACTCCCACTCCTCAACAAACTTCACCTGCACTGACGCAGCAACGCCCGGAGAAAGACTTGCCAGAGGCACCGGAGGTGCCGGCATCAGACTCCGGTCGTCATCAATCTGGGTAACCTTGGATCCTGAATGAATCTTCAGACTCGGCACGTCACGGAACGAATCAACTACAGCCGACTCGATTCGGTACCACTGCTCAAGCTCCATCAGAGGAATACCATCAGCCTTGGAAAACACCACGAACCGCACCGCGCCCGAACTGTCCGCAAGGACACCGGTCTGCGCAATCGAGGGAGAGTTCGGCGTCTGCAAAGACACAACTTTCACCTCAATGGTGACCCAGTCGTTGGGCTGGATGTCGGCAAGAGCAAACACGCCTCCTTCCGGCGCAGCCGCGGCAGCAGGCTGCTCGTCAGCCGGAATATCATACAGCCGCAGCTGGTCGGACAGAACCTTGCGTTCAGCCTCATATGCAACCACACCGAACTCGTTGATGTAACTTGCAAGTTTTTCCGTAATGCTCTGCCTGTCCGGCGAAACTCCTTTGGATTCTAATTTTTGGGAGATTCTGTCGGTAATCTGCTGGATCTGTTCTGGGTCCATAATGATCTCCAACAAACTGATTGGTGTGTTGGGATATAAAACCCTGACCACGCGTACTGAAAATGCTCAGTTCGGAAACATCAAGTAGTAAAGTAGCTAATCTACTATACATGGCAATCACCATCGATTCAACGATCGCAGAGCTTCTCCGCGAGAAACCGCAGAGCGCCGCAGTTCTTCAGAGCTTCGGCATGGGCTGCCTTGGTTGTGCAATCGCAAACAACGAGACCATTCGCGAGGCAGCAATGGTTCACGGCATCCCCTTAGAAGAGCTTACCAAGAAGCTCGGTATCTAAGTCTCTACATAATTCACTTTTTTTGAACAAGTTTCAGTTCGGCAACGCCAGCTTCAGGATTTTCCAGCAAATGAGAGGCAACGTTCGGCACGTGAACGAGCCGGCAGTCCATGCAGCTCCAGACATCTCCGTTCGGCGTTTCGATCATGGCGCCAAGCGAGAGGTCCATGCATGGATAGAGCGGGCAGTAGCAGAAACTGCACTGTTGCTCAGCATATTTGTGACATGGGTAGTAGGGGCAGCCTTCCGGCACCCACTCGGTCCAGTGATCTCCGCCGTACCGGCTGTAGATAAAATAGGAGGGACGCGTTCGTTTGACAAAACCGGGAGCGTCCCGCGACCATCCACGGGAGACGCCCCAGGTTGAAAGGAGATAGTTGTCAAATCGTATCAGCGCTTCAGTAAGCGCCTGACGAACTGCTTTGGCAATCCTCTCTCCGGTTTCGGTGAGGATTCCTGCAAACATCTCAGGGGTGGAGAGGGATTTTTCTGCGGCAACGACGACAGCGTCCGTGGGGGACGCACCGGAAGGAAGTTTTCGGTCGGCAAGTACCTGCATTTTGACTTCGGTTGCGGTAGTCATTGCGCCAAGCAGTGCGGCGTCGGAGAGAGGACGGGTTGAAGTGACGATGATGTTTATAGTGCGGTTGCTGTCAGAGACGCCTGCGGTGACGAATACGGTGATGTAGTCGTACTTGGCGATGCAGAGATTGGTTATCGGGACTGCGGTTAAGAGGCCGAACTGGGGCTGAAGGAATCCCTGTTCGCTCGAGATGCGGTCGATCTCTCTGGACGCGTCGCCGGAAAAATTTCTTGGGACGGTGATGTTGAGAACTGTCCGGACGTCGGCAATGCCGCCGTCCACTCCGCTGCTTGCGGCGCGGAAGTTTCCCCGAACGATCAGGACATTTTCTCTGAGATAGTACCGCATGAGGAGTTAGACGTCTTTTTGGTAGGTGTAGAGCGAATAGTAGTCGACAACCGTTTTTTCAACAGATTCTGCTGGTTTCTTTTCAAAGATTTTTCCAAGCAGGCCTTTTTTCGACTCTTCGGCAGCCGGGTTCGGGTCGACCATGACTGTTTTGACGTGGCGGTAGCCGCGGGAGATTTCGCCTGCCGGGACGAAACCGGATTTGGTGAGGAAGTTCATTGCGGCAGGGTTCATGCCTGAGATGCGGGGGCAGACGAGTGCGGCAAAGCCGAGTTCACGGGCGGTTTTGCTCGAGTGTTCGCTCATGGTTTTCCCAACGCCAAGGTTGCGGAAGGAGAATTTGACGGCGTAGAGGACTTCGGCGATGTGGGAGCCTTTGCCGAGGTTGAGTTTGCGGAGCAGGTAGACGCCGGCAACTTCGCTGCCGATTTTTGCGCAGTAAACGCGGTACTGGTCCAGAAACTTTTGCATCTCTTCGGGGATGAGAGCGGTTTCTTCGAGGAATGCGTCTCCTTCGGCGATGATGGAGTTCCAGACGGTCATGACATGGTAGAGGTCTGCGGATTCATAGGGACGGATGGTAATATTCATGGTACTATACAGTTATTGGGATGAATCTGATATAAGAACAATCCTGTGAGTACTGTATGATTTTTTTGAAAAACGCGAATGGCGCGAATAGCGCGAATAAAAATCGCCAATGGTGATTTTTCAAAGGTTTACTATAATTACTTATTTTTCAGACAAAACTCTCAATTTCAAAAAACATCAGTTATTTTTTGAAAAATCGCCATTGGCGATTTTTTTATTCGCGTTTTTTTAATTCTTGATCAGAAATCCCCGTCCTGTTCGAAACTTCTGCCGAACCGAATCGCAAGCTCTGCTTTGTAGAGTTCCTTACCGAGATATCCGGCATGGTCAAGGAGCGAGACACCGTTCTCGGCGAGGATTGTCGAGAAGACATCATACCAGTTTGTGCCGCGAACGGCACGGCCGTTTCGCACCGCAACGATCATGCCGCCTTCAATGCCGATGCGGAAATTGCCGCAGGGGTCGTACTGGGCGAGATCGTCTGATGCCGCTGGCGCGTCAGAGATTTTTTCATACACGAGAGGAGGTTCTCTTCTGCATCGTTTTTCTTTGAGGATCAGAAGATCAACGCCGACGTCTTTCGGGTAAGGGCGGCCTTCTGATAACACCATCATCTCTGCGGCACGCCGCATCTCAGCAGTTGCGCCATGGGTTTTATCGGAGTGTTCGGAGACAAGCACGGCAGCAACACCGCACTCTGCGGCGGCTGAGGCAAGCAGGGCACAGATACCCGGGCTGTCGGCGTCAACCATCTCAATCACGTTCACGCAGCCGAGAACTTTGGGGCAGCCGAACTCAGGCAGGTAGCCGGCAAGCGAGGGGACGAGACCGGAAAGCGGCGGCTGAAGAAGCGGGTCGGCGAGAATTTTCGATAAGCCTGCAGCCTTTGCGGCGGCAACGGTCTCTTCAAGCGTTGCATTGCGGGGGATGAGAACCGCTGCGGCTCCGCACTCTCGGACTGCATCAGCAAGGAGGGGGATGGTTTCCTTGGTCAGGGAAAAGATCAGATCGCACCGGAACAAGGCGGCTCTGATAAGCTCAGGGTCGAGGGTATCGACCGAGAGCGGGATGTCGATGTCTGCGATCGCGGAAAAACAGCGGACGACGTCGTCAGCGGTCGCGTCAAATCCGAACCCGATATCCACGACGTCAGCACCGCAGGAGATGGCGGCGAGAACTACGTCCCGCAGGGCAGGATGGCGGTGGGCGTCCATGATCTCATGGATGACTTTGATGCGGGAAGTTCCCCCGAACTTCACGCCGCGAATGGTAAACTCAGGCGTTGCCGTGTCCTCTGATTCGGCAAGTCGGGACGCGGCAAGTTTTCGCCGGACGTCCGCGAGGAGATCATCAGCGGGAATTGTTTTCGAAAGTTTTCCTTCCAGAATCAAAGGAACAGAGAGCCGCATGTCTGCGGCATGGCGGGTTCCTTTTCGCACCGGAACTCCTGACTGCTGCTCAACCGAGTCAAAGGATGCCGTACACATGCCGGAGACGACGACGCAGTCGTAGACTCCTGCTTCGATGAGGCGGGTGAGAACTCCCGGAGAAAGAAAGGATGCAATTTCCCCAATCGGCACGATATCAAAGGTAAACGCATCAACATCAGCGAGAGCGGCACGCAGTGACGCCTCGCTCTGATGGCCGGTAGGGAAGAGGACGTGCATAGATGATTTATTTTATTGTGCTCCAACATCGAAATAGTTGGGGTTGGGTGTAGCCGGAGGATGCGGCTACAAAATAACCAGTGTTTGCGAAGCATTTTGGAAAAATACCTGAGTATGCAGAAGATAAGAATCTTGTAGCCGCTAAATCGACATTGTGATCTTTGGTAAAATATTACTCATAAACAGAATAGCAAAAACTCGGCTACATCGGCTACAAAATTTTTGAAAAACAAAAGAAACCCACTTATTTCAAAAATTACCCGAAATAATTGAAAATTTTGTAGTCGCACATGCGGCTACATTTGCCCAGTTCGTAGAAACACAGTAGCAATGTTAATCAGGAATAAGAGAGAACTCCCTAATCATCAAAATGGTCCTTCTCAAATGTGATCTGCATGTTCACACAAACGCGTCGCGAGACGGCGAGAGTTCGGTCGAAGAGGTCATCGCATCAGCGATTGCCGCAGGACTTGACGCGGTTGCCATCACCGATCACGACACAACAGAAGGAGCCATCCATGCCCTCACCCTGAAAAATCCGGGAATTATGATCATTCCGGGAATTGAGGTCTCCACAAAACAGGGACATCTTCTGGTGCTTGGCACGGCACAGGTTCTTGCGCCAAAACAGGATGTGCTCAAAACAATAGCCGAGGCAAAAGCCCTTGGAGCGGTAACGGTCATTCCGCATCCGTTCCATCGATGGCGGCACGGTGTCGGCCTCAAGTGCCGGATCGCACTGAAAGATGTGGATGCGGTCGAGGCGTTCAACAGCAGATACATTATCGGCACGGCAAATCAGAAGGCGGCAAAAGTCGCGAAAAAGTATCAGCTGCCGGTTACGGCTGGCTCTGACGCCCACAACTGCAAGTATGTCGGTTTCGGGGTAACCGAGATCGATGCTGAGGAGAGATCAGTTGAGGCAATTCTTGCGGCGATGCGAGCAGGAAGGATAACCTGCACCTGCAAAAAAACGCCGCTCCGCACCTATACCCGCCAGTCATGGGACAACACGGTCCGAAAGGTTCGCAGACGCGTGCCAAAGTTCCGGCACCGGCCACGGCGGCGGATGGTTCACAGGAAGAAATGAAGCTGGCATTTCTTCTCGGATACAAGGGTGACGAGTTTGCCGGCTCGCAGTTTCAGCCGAACAAGCGAACGGTCGAAGGAGAGTTTGTTGCAGCAGGCGTAGGCCTCGGCATTTTTTCTGATGCAAAGGATGCGCATTTCCGAATTGCCGGCAGGACAGACCGAGGGGTTTCCGCACGACGGCAGGTTGCATCCATCACTACGGATTATCCGGAGAAGGCTGTTGACGCGCTGAACTTCTGGCTGCCTGATGATATCTGGTGTCTGGGCTCAGCTGAGGTGGATCCAAATTTTTATCCCCGCTATGCGGTTACGAACCGGACCTATCGGTACTATTTTCCCTATCCGGCGAATATTTCCGCAATGAACGAGGCGACGGAGAAGTTTGTTGGCGTCCACGACTTCACGCGGTTTTCCAAGATGGAGGAGGGACGAGATCCGAACCGGACGGTGACGAGTGCTTCGGTGTTTGCGGGAACTGACGGGCGTCCGGTCTTTGAGGTGTCGGCGAAAAGTTTTCTCTGGAATATGGTGAGAGGGATGGCAGGCGTTCTGGCATTGATTGGTGCCGGGATTGCAGAACCTGCGGTAGTTGATGAGCTGTTGAGCGAAACTGGCCACCGTGTGCATCCCGCACCCGCCAAGGCGCTGATATTCTGGGATGCTGAGTGCGGAGTTGTGTTTCAGCCGATGCGGCAGGCACGGGAGACGGCACGGATGCTCGGACGGGCGTCCGCTGCTGCGCGGATGCAGGCGATGATGACCGAGGCACTTATGGATGAAACACCAGAGGAGATGTGGCGGCTGAGGCTTGCGCGTGAGTATCCTGATATCAGGAAGAGTTGAGCAGGCCTGCAATCCGCCGCCCTTCGGACTCGGCCTTTGCCACTGATTCGGGCCAGCCCTTTACCCCGCCGTGCTGATCCATCCCCGGGAAAAGAACATTTTCCGTATAGGAAAATCCGGCATCATTGAAGAACGCACACACCACAGGAAACGCCCCGTCAAAGATGTGGAGAATATCCTGGCCTGATGTCCCCAGATACACACCGATATGGTTTGCAAGGTGTTCTGGCGAAAACGACAACGTCTTCGTAACAAACTTCTGCGCCCAGAGAAACTGACCGCGGTCGATGAAGGACTTCATCTCGGCGGTGACCGTCATAGAGTAGATGGGAGATGCGAGCACGAGGATGTCTGAAGACATCACCTCTTCAAAGATCGGTGTCAGATCATCGGTCAGGATGCAGACTCCTTTCTTGTGGCATGCATTACAGCCCCGACAGTTTTTATGATCAATATCCACGAGAGTTATCTTCGAGATTTCGGCACCCGCACTCTCCGCACCACGAAGAAACGCGTCGAGAACCGTTTCAGTATTGCCGCGTTTGCGCGGACTTCCGTTGATAGCAAGAATACGGGTCATAATTCCTCAATAGCTGCCGCAAGAACTGCGGCGGTTTCTTTTGTTCTGGTGACCGACACCTGGCTGTTCACAAAGTCGGTCTTCTTATCAAGACCATTGAGAAGGAGAAGCATTGTGTGTTTCGGTTTGATGCCTGACACATCAAACAGAAATCTTGCCACAGGCACAGTGTGTTCAAAGATATTCTCACGGGTCTGACCTGCGGTTGCGATGAAAAGGCCGACCTTTTTTCCCTTTGGTTCTTCAAAGGTGTGCAGCACGTACTTCCGTGACCAGAAAACCTGGCATCGGTCGATCAAAGCTTTTGCCTGCGAACAGACCGACATTGAGTAAACGGGGGAAGCAAAGATCAGCACATCTGCTGCGAGGATTTTTTCGGAAAGACCCTGAAAGTCATCCTCCTGAATGCAGCGGCCGAGCTTTTCACATGCCCCGCATCCTTTACAGGGAGCAACCGAGAGGTCGGACAAGACAACTTTCTCCTTCGTGAAGCGGTCGCCAACCTCTTCGAGAACCATATCAAGCGCAGACTCGGAGTTGCCGTGGCGGCGGGGAGAGGTTGTTATGGCAAGAATATGCGCAGACATGATTGAGTATATCGACAGGATGAATGATAAACTCAATGGAATATGCAAATATTTTCGGAACGACCGGAAAAAACAGTGCGAGGGGAGGGATTCGAACCCGCGAACTCCTTGAGAGCAGATCTTGAGTCAGCCTCCGTTGGCCACTTGGATACCCTCGCAAAAAGACGGATAATATATTAGAAGGAGGAGAACATCAACCTGTCGCAGATTTTGGCGAAAGTTTTTCGAGTGAAAAAAATAATTTCCGTGTTTGGGGAGTCTTAGTAGGAAACATTTCTCGGAATAACCACGGAATGCACGGAGCATACGAAGTTTCACGGAAAAAATGCACAGAGAACGCCTGCGCCGCAGGTGTTCTCCGTGCATTCCCGCGAAGCGGTGAGCAGACCAAAGGTATGCGATTTTCAGTGAAGTTCCGTGAAATTTCAGTGCATTCCGTGGTTACTCCAAGTAAGCCACACACAAAATGTCAAAAAAACAAAAATCACTTCTCCGGCATCTCGCAGTGCACATGAATCGGGCACCCCTCATCCGCATGACCACCGTTTCGCATCACCCAGGTAAGCAGGGGAATAAGCAGCTCACGCAGTTCCCATCCCGGAACCGTCAGATAGTACCGCACAACAGGAGGCGTCTGATCCACCACCTGACGGCTGATAAGTCCGGCCTCCTCAAGATCCTTCAGTGTGTTTGACAGCGTCTTCGAACTGATGTTGCAGAGATAACGTTTCAGCTCATTAAATCCCGCAGACCCGTGATTGCCGATAACCGCAATGATCATCAGAGCCCATTTCTTACTGATCGTATCAAGCAGCCCATGCAGCGGACAAAAACAGATCTCAGAATGTACTGGCAACTCCTCAGAGATGATAACCACCTTACTTCAGTACTTGGAATTTTCTCCATGATAAACTACGACGCCCAATTAATCAGGGAGGCCAGTGATAAATCAGAACACAGTGTAAAGATTATTTAACAACCACTCGCATATACTTATTATTATGGGAAAGAACAGCGCGGAAATTGTCGCAGTAGTAATAGCAGTAATGGTAGTATTCGCAGGAATCGCCGCAGGCTTTGGAGGGTTCATGATTCAGGACACAGGTTCCACATATGCAGACACATTTGCACAAAAAACAGGAACCACCCTGACAACGGTTGTAGCACCGGCAGACTATGATGTGGATCAGGTAGCAGTATTCCAGATTCCGGGCGGGGCCTACATCGATGCAAAATCCCTCATCAGCGCATACAACGGCAACACCGACAGCGTAATCGTCTATAATGTTGTGGATGGAACAATCGTTGGCGAACAGAGTGCCCCGATCACCTTCAACCATGCAGCAGGACTCCTGAATACCGCAATGGGAAAACAGCTGATCAATCTCGCAACAGCAGCTCAGACATAAAACCCAATATGCCAAAACATATCAAAGACCCAGTACACGGATATATCGAAGTACCTGCAGATCTTGTGCCGCTCGTGGATACCACGATTGTGCAGCGTCTGCATCATATCCGTCAGCTGGGATTTGCATACTTGGTATATCCCGGAGCAAACCACAGCAGATTTGAACACTCTCTTGGAGCGATGCATCTTGCTTCGCTTCTCTGCGGCAGACTCGGACTCGGAGAATCCGAGACAAAAACCATCTGTGCCGCAGCACTTCTTCACGATATCGGGCACGGCCCGTACTCCCATGCAAGCGAACGGCTCATGCAGGAGTACGAACACTTTTCTCACGACGACATCAGTATTCATCTGGCGGATCCTGCAATAGATGCCCAGCTCAAAAAAATATCCGTCAGTCCTGATGAAGTGGCGGCACTTGTTGCAGGCGGACATCCTCACTCAGGCATCATCCATGGAGATCTCGACGTCGACCGGATGGACTACCTGCTCAGGGACGCCCACTATACCGGAGCACCGTACGGAAACTTTGACACAGGAAGACTCATCCAGTCGCTTGAGATCGTTTCTGGCAAACTGGTGCTCAACCAGTCCGGCATCTCAGCAGCCGAGTCGCTTTTGATCGCACGAACTCTGATGGGACCGACCGTCTACTATCATCATGCATGCAGAATCGCCGAAGAGATGTTTCTTCTTGCAGGCCGCTCCCACTTCGGCAGTGATGCCACAGGAGTTGAACAGTTCATGCATCTTGACGACGTGACAGCAGCCGCAGTTCTGCTGAACTCGCCTTCGGCAACGACGCGGGACCTGATCGACCGCATCAGAACGCGGCGGCTCTACAAACGTTCGGTCTACGCTGGCCGCGAACTCGTGGACATCGACCATCTGCCGCAGACCAAAGAAAGCGTCAACCGCATGCACCAGGCGATTGTGGAGACCGCAAGCGTCAGAGACGAAGACGTCATCCTTGACATCCCGCCGCTTCGTAAGGAAATTCGCATGGACGTTCTGGTCAGAAGGCATCATGACCTTGTGCCGTTCAATGAAATTGTTCCCATGCTTGAGATGATGAACGCAACCCGTCACGGCCAGTGGCGGCTTGGTGTGTATGCACCTGCCGAACTTCGCGACCGGGTCGGGGAAGCCGCCCGCGAAGTACTCTCCCTGCGTCACGCAACAAAACAACATAAACTCACAGGTATAATATAAGAGAGATGAAGCGGATCGTTGTCGGAGTTACCGGAGCTTCCGGTACGCTGTACGCAAAACGGCTCATTGAAGCCCTCACGAAAACGGACGGCGTCGAAGTGTATCTGATAATCTCCGACACCGCAAGAACCGTGGCTCGCCTCGAGGAAGTTGATCTTTCCGGCTATCCGGTTCACTATGAAGAGAACTGCGACCTTGCCGCAGGCATTGCAAGCGGCTCGTTTTTGTTTGATGCAATGGTTGTCATACCCTGCAGTATGAAGAGCCTCGCCTCAATTGCGGGCGGTTACGGAGCAACACTGATCTCCCGCGCCGCAGACGTCTGCCTCAAAGAGCGCAGAAAACTGATTCTTGTACCCCGGGAGACCCCGTACTCCCGCGTGCATTTAACCAATATGCTTGCCGCACACGACGCGGGAGCGGTCATCATGCCTGCCTCCCCTCCGCTCTACACGCATCCGGAGACGATCAATGATCTTGCCGACATGATCGCCGCCCGCGTACTGGATCACTGCGGAATTTCCCACACACTTGGATCACGGTGGAAAGAATGAGAGAATTTATCAAACGAATGATTGCCAACGGACTGGTCGAGGAGATATCTGAGCCGGTCTCTTCCATATACGAAGCACCGAAGCAGGCCTACTACAACAGTAAGAAGATGCTCTACTTCCACAACTGCGACGGACACGAATGTGTGATGAACACGATCTTCGACCGCAGGAGTCTCTCGGTTGCGCTGAATATTCCTGAAGACAAACTCGTGAAGACGCTTGCCTCCTGCACCTACTCAGGGAAAACCCATAACGCAGGAAAACTGACGTTTGTTCCGGCAAAGCTTTCGGCACTGCCAATCATGAAACACTTCCCCAAAGACGCAGGCAGATACCTGACGTCGGGCGTGGTCTTCTCTGCACTGGACGGAGTGGAGAACGCTTCGATTCACCGGTTGGAAGTGCTGGACGACACGCATCTGATCGGAAGAATTGTGGAAGGCCGCCACACCTACAAGCTGCTTCAGCAGGCAAAGGCTGCCGGCAAAAAACTCCCGATCGCAATAACTGTCGGAACACATCCTGCGGTAACGTTTGCCGCATGCACCCGCGTGCCGGAAGGAAAGGAGATGGCGTACGCAGCAGAAATTCTTGGTGAGGACATGCCGCTCTATGAATGCCCGAACGGCATCCGCGTACCGGACGCAGAGATTGTTCTCTACGGCTACATGACCGCGGACCTGCATGAAGAAGGTCCGTTCGTTGACATCAGCGGAACGTATGACCCTATCCGCATGCAGCCAGTGATCGAACTCGAAGGCATGGCATGCAAGCCTGACTTCATCTATCACGGCATTGTGCCGGCAGGCGCAGAACACAAGATGCTGATGGGTGCGCCTTATGAGCCGAGGATTTATCAGGCCGCAGCAAACGTGACGAACGTTCGCGACGTGTACCTGACGCCCGGAGGAGCAGGATACTTCCATGCGGTAGTGCAGGTAAAGAAGATGACCAACGGCGACGGCAAGAATGTGATCATGGCAGCGTTCGCCGCCCACACCTCACTGAAGCATGTCGTCGTCGTTGACGAGGACATCAACATCTATGACCCGAACGATGTGGAGTTTGCTATCGCAACACGCGTGCGTGCGGATCAGGATGTGATGATCATCGCAGGCGTTCGCGGCAGTTCACTTGACCCGTGCAGAATCGGTGACGGCATGAATGTGAAGATGGGTATCGACGCGACGATGAATCTCGGGCATGAGGATGAGTTTATCCGTGCCGGATGGGATGAATAAGTAAGGAGTGAAAAATGGAACTGGATACATACGATCAGGCACTGCTAAACGGCGAACATGGCGAGAGCCGTCAGAAGATGATGGAGATACTGCTTGCTCTCGGCAAAATTTTCGATGCCGAACGCTTTATTCCGGTAAAGAGTGTGCAGGTTTCCGGAGCTTCGTTCAAAACGATTGGCGACGCAGGTCTTGAGTGGCTGTCAAGCATTGATGCAAAGGCAGTCGTGCCGGCATTTTTAAATCCGATCGGCATGCCTCGCGAAGGTTGGGAAGAGCTCGGCATTCCGGGAAGTTTTGCCGAGAAACAGAAACAGGTAAACGAGGCATACATCAGGCTCGGCATCCGGCCGACCTGTACGTGCACGCCGTATTATTTCAGCATTGTTGAGCGCGGCGACCATCTTGCATGGTCCGAGTCTTCGGCTGTCAGCTACGCAAACTCAGTGCTTGGCGCACGAACGAACCGCGAGGGCGGACCTTCCGCTCTCGCGGCTGCCCTGACCGGCAAGACGCCTGAGTACGGTCTGCACATTGTGAAGAACCGGTTGCCAAAGATTGAGTTCCGCTTAGATGATCCTGAAGCCACAAAAAACTGGACGAATGCTGAGTACGGTGCGCTCGGTGTTGTTGCAGGTGCAGTTGCCGGCAACAAAATTCCTCTGTTCATGGATATTCGGCCGAACCGCGATATGCTGAAGAGTCTTGGCGCTGCAATGGCCGCGTCCGGAGCGGTCGCACTCTATCATGTAAACGGAATTACACCTGAGTCAAGGTTCCCGTTCTTCAAGAAACACTTCGCCGAGGACGATCTTGAAGTCGTCACAATCGAAGTTGCCGAAGTGCTGAATGTGTTCGCTGAACTTGAAGTCACGGCGGTTGCCATCGGCTGTCCGCATCTTTCAAAGGAGGAAGTGACACGCGTTGCCCAGCTGCTTTCCGGCAAAAAAACGGTGATGCCGTTTTATGTGTTCATCGCCGAAGAGATGCGGGCATCCTGTTCTGCAGAGCTCGGGATAATCGAGAAGTCAGGGGCAAAAGTTGTGCCTGACACCTGTATGGTGGTGTCACCGTTAATGGATCACACAGGAAGCGTCATGACCAACTCAGGCAAGGCGTTTTCCTATTTGCCTGGAATGTGCGGCGTGACTCCAAGAATGGGAACACTCGAAGAGTGTGTGCGTGTCGGGTGCGGTGAGTAACTTGAGTCTTCTTGAAAAGATCTCTCCGTTTGAAAAGCGGGACCTGCTGATTGCGTGGTTCTGTCTTGCGGTCGCATTCACGCTTGGTATCTCAGGAGGCATTGCATTTGTCACCGACTTTACGAAAATTTCGATCGACACGCTTGCGCTGACGTTTGTTGTGGCAATCATAACGGTCGGGCTGTCTTTTGTTCTGCATGAGATGGCGCACAAGTTTGCGGCAATCCGGTACGGATACTGGGCAGAGTTTCGCAAAAATACGCAGATGCTGCTGCTCGCAGTCGTCATTGCGGTGGTGACCGGCATTGTGTTTGCCGCGCCCGGAGCAACGCTGATCAATACTGCCGGCCGCGAGATGACGAAAAAAGAGAATGGTATCATCTCTCTTGCGGGACCAGCAATAAATCTGATTCTTGCAGTTCCGTTCTTTATCTGCATGATTGCAGGAATTCTTATAGGAGGGGCAGAGGTTAGTCAGTTCACGCTTCCCGGGTTCCTGTTCTATCTGGGAATGATTGGTTTTCAGGTAAATGCGATGCTGGCATTCTTCAACATGCTGCCGGTGGGCCCGCTTGACGGCAGAAAGATTCTCCGCTGGAATGTGGTGGTGTTTGTTGTGACCATTGTTGTGTCGCTTCTGCTTCTCTACGTCTCGCTGCAGCCGTGGATGTTTGTGAAGATGCTGGTTTATAGTTGAGGGATTTCCCTCCGCAATTTTTTTTGTAGCTCCGCCCACGGAAAAACGGAACACACTGAATATTCTCGGAAGAAAAACATCACGGAGCAGACGGGAACAGCACGGAACTCTAAAACATTGATACAACAAAAAAATCTAATTCGTTTTTTGAAAAAAATATCACGAAATATTTGATGACATCGTATGGAAATCTAAAATAATTCATTTCCGTGATGTTCACGTCTGCTCCGTGATGTTTTTCTGTGAGATTTCCGTGTGTTCTGTGTGCTCCGTGGGCGGAGCAGAACGTAATGCACAAGGATGACCAAACCCAAACTTTTTTTACGTTCCCTCCCATATGCTGTAGATATGCAGCTTCCGAAACTTCTTCCGACAACAGTTGTCGGTTCCTTTCCGTGCGTGAAAGGTTCCGGCTTTTTCGGTCTGGTTGATCCCTACAAACATGCAGTGAAGTTTGCGGTTGCCGAACAGCTGAGAGCAGGCGTTGATATCATCTCGGATGGACAGGTGCGGGCCGATATGGTGCAGGCATTTGTCTCAAAGCTCCCGGGCATCAACGGAAATACAGTGATAGGGCCGATCGGCATTTCGGAAAAACCGATCACGGTCGCAGACACCAGATATGCTCTGACGCAGACAAAGTATGTGAAGGGAATTTTGACCGGGCCGTGTACTCTCGCGTATGCGCTGAAGATTGAGACTCCTTCCTACCGCGACCGCGAGGAGCTGGTGCTGGATCTTGCATCAGCCCTGCACTCTGAAGCGAAATTTCTTGCGGCAACCGGAGCATACATGATTCAGGTGGATGAGCCGATTCTCTCAACAGGCGCGATGGATATTGAGACGGCAAAGGAAGCACTGAAAATTATTTTCCGCGGTATTGAAACACCGACATGTATTCACACCTGCGGCCGGCTGAATACGGTCTCGTCAGAGTGGACGCGGCTGCCGGTGGATGTGATTGATTTTGAGTACTCGGTGAGCCCTGAGAATCTCTCCGACATCTCGCGTCATGATCTGCGGAACAAAAAAATCGGATGCGGTTGTGTGAAAAGTTCGGAGACACAGGTGGAGTCGGTCGAAGAGATCGAGAAACGCGTGCGGTTCTGTGTGGAGTCGTTCGGAGCTGAAAATATTCTGATCGATCCGGACTGCGGGCTGCGGATGCTGACACCAGAGGTGGCGTTTGCGAAGCTCGCGAATATGTGCGAAGCGGTGAAGAACGTCAGGGCTGAGTTATAGGACGTTGACATCTGTCACTCGCAATTTTTTTCAGAAAAAAATAAACGAAATTTTTTTCAGCATCACATTTCATAATTCCTATTGAAAAAAATTTCAAAAAAAAATCGAGTGAGTTTTTTTTCATGAATCACAAATAAAAATTCAAGCCAAAAAAAATTATTCACCGAACCGCATCATGTACTCATCATGACCGGTCTCGGTCGACCGACGCAACATAATTACAAAACCAAATTTTTCATAAAATATTTTTGCCGCAGAATTTTCCACATACACACACAACGTAAGATCTTTTGCGATCTCCTGCACATAACGAATCAGTGCAGAGCCGATGCTCTGTCGCTGAAAATTTGGCGCGACAAAAAGTGCGCCGATAATATTTCGATCAAGGATGCTGACAAAACCGCGAATGAGATCATCCTCGACAAAAACATAAGTCTCCGAGATTGGAAGGTACTGATCTCGTACAACCGAAAACTGCTCCTGCCAGTAGGAAGGAGAAATAAAATCATGCGCAACAATACTCGCGTCAAGCCATATTTTCATCACCACATCGGTATCTGAAGAGCGGAACTGGCGAATCATAAAAAAAGTTAGAAGAAGGTTACCGCAGCAACGCCCGCGAGGACTGCGATCACCAGAATGATCACGCCTGCATCTGCGAGATGATACTCCAGTTTTCTCCGGTACTCAGAAGCCAGGCGGTAACCACGCATATCGATCGTTAATCCAAGGGTGTCAGCTTTTGCAAGCGAGTTCAGCATCAAAGGAAGCATGACGGGTCCAAGCTGCTTGAGTTTTCCGACAATTCCTCCGCCAGGGAAGTAGCCGCGGGAGAGCTGGGCCTCGTTGATTCTTGCGCCTTCTCTCTGAAGCGTCGGAATGAACCGGATGGCAATCAGGAACATCAGTGCATAGTCGCCCGGAATCCGCAGAGTGTAGAGGGCATTCACCAGATCACGCGGTTGTGTCGAGATGACCAGCAGCTGGAAGGCAAATATCAGCACCGCGAACCGCAGAGCCATCTGCACCGCGAACAAAATTGCTCCCGTTGTAATTGGCAGAAGATTGTTCGGCAGCAGATAGACGATGACTTCCCCGGTGGCGTTCGTGAGAACCGTCAGCACGACCAGTGCGAGACCGAGAATGAACAGCAGCGGAACCTGACGAAGCAGAACCTTGAAGAGACCACCGGCTGCGGCAATTATCAGCACGACTGCAATCAGTCCTGCGAGGATCGCAAGGTTCGTGGTGAAGATTGCGGCAAACATCATGCCGACCGCGAAGATAATCTTCGTCATCGGCGACAAGCGGTGAACAAACCGGTTGCCTGGGATATACTGCATAATGTCTTCCATTTTCACGCACCTCCATTTGCGGATGCACGAACTTTTGTCACATGCCCAACTTCCATCTCAACAATTCTGTCGGCAAACATCTCGGCAAGCGGGGGGTTGTGCGTAACCATCAGAATGGTTTTGCCATTGTTTCTCATGCCGGTCAAGACCTGCATAATCTCGTATGACTCCTGCATGTCAAGACCCGTGGTCGGCTCATCCATAATGACGATCTGTTGATTCATCGCAAGCACACAGGCAAGAGCGAGTCTCTGCCGCTCGCCGCGGCTTAAGTGGCGGGGGTTGACCTGCGCTTTTCCGGCGAGGCCGACCGTCGCGAGTGCTGAAAGCGCTGCGGCAGGGTCAGGGTTGCCGACATTTTTGAGACCAAAGAGGATCTCTTTCTCGCAAGTGTTTTCAAACAGCATAGTGTCAGGATTCTGGAACACAAGGCCGACGGTTTTTGCAATCTCGGAGACGGACTTCTGGATGATATCCTCGCCATTCAGAAGAACTCTGCCTGAGTCAGGACGAAGAAGTCCGTTCAAGTGTTTGACAAGAGTCGTCTTGCCTGAACCGTTCTCGCCAAGGACTGCAACAATCTCACCTTTGGCAAAGGTGACAGAGACGTTGTCAAGCGCAAGCACGTCACCGAAGCGGTGGGTCAGGGACTCTGCCGCAAGGACGGTTTCTGTGCCGGCAGGGGTCTTCGGAATTTTCGCGAAGGAGAGGTTGTCGGCTACGGGCTTTCCATCGTAGACAATTTTTCCTGCATCAAGCCGGATCATTCTGGTGGCAAAGTCAAGCGTCTCATCGGTCATGTGCTCGACAAGAATGATCGTGTGGCCGCGGTCGGTCAGGCTCCGAAGGAGGGTGTAGACCTGACGGCGTGCATTTTTGTCGAGCTCAGACGTTGCCTCGTCAAGTACGAGGATTGGGGTTTCGCGGGAGAGAGCAGCAGCCATTGCGACACGCTGCTTCTGACCGCCGGAGAGGGCGTGTGGTGCCCGGTCTTTGAGATGGCCGGTGCAGGTGACTTTGTAGATCTCATCCAGCTTTTGTGCGACCTCATCTGCGGAGAGTCCGCGGGTCTCAAGAGCGGTGAGAATTTCTTCCTCGACTGTTGTGAAGATCAGCTGTGCGTCAGCGTCATCGAAGACCATGCCGACCTCTTTTGAGAGAGCTGTCACATCCTCGTACTCGTCTGCGTACTTTCCGGCGATCGCAATTGAACCGGTAAGGTCACCGCCGTAGGCATGGATGAGAACTCCTGAGACCGCACGGGCGAACGTAGTCTTGCCGGCACCTGATGGGCCGGTAACCACGACGAACTCACCCTTCGCAAAGGAGAGGGAGATGTCGCGAAGCGAAGGAACGTCTGATGCCTGATAGGTGAAGCCGACATGATCGAGAACTATCGGAGCATTGGTCGGGGCAGGCGTTGTGTGCGGGGAGGCGGTAACATTGCGGGTTTTTTGCATGACGGCTGTTGCCGGCATTGCGATTATCTGGGCAATGATTATGTTGACAACTGCGGCGCTCGCAACGATTGGGATCATGGCGATGGCAAACGCAAGCACGGTTCCAACAGTTGCGTCCGGAGCTGTTGCCAGCATGACGCAGCAGGTGATGCCGATGAAGGTAAAGCCGCTTGCAGGTGTTGCAATTGCGGTCGCAATTGCCGGAGCAAGTCTGGTGTGATCTTTGATTAGTTTATAGACCGCAAGACACACGACCGCACCGATGGGTTCGGAGATGAGGTTTCCGAGAGGAAATATGGAGTGCGAAAAGACCGCACAGATGATACCGGCCACAAGGCCGATGCCGAGTGCTTCCCGAAACTTCGGAACTACAAGGATGATCGCAAGACAGTAGAAGGCAATCGTTAGGTTTGCAACGATTGCTCCCGGGACAAACAGGGAGATGTACCGGGCGATGGCACCGGCAGCAAGCAGTATGCCGACCAGTGCAATATCGCGTGATTTCATGAAGGTGACTTCCAGATATTGATATTATGAATTATGAGAATTTTTCACGAAGCTCGCGTCTGAGGAGCTTCCATCCGTTTACGCGGGGAAGAGCGTCCACCGTGTAAATTTTTCTGGGAACTTTGTACCCTGCCAGATGCTCCTTGGCAAATGCAAGGAGACCGGCTTCATTGCCCGAGCCGTCCCGGCCCGCCCGCCAAACAACAGCGGCTGCCGGAACTTCACCGCGATGCGGGTGCGGGATACCGAAGACCGCAATCTCGGCAACTTCCTGATACTGAAGAAGGGTCTCTTCGACCTCGGTCGGATAAATTTTCCAGCCTGACATGACGATCATGTCCTTTTTGCGGTCAGTTAAGCAGAGCCTCTGGTCTTTGTCAAGGTAGCCGATGTCGCCGGTGAGGAACCATCCGTCCGGAAGAAATGCCCGTGCGGTTTCTTCCGGCAGTCCCCAGTATCCTTTGGCAACGGCGGGCCCCCGAAGCGCAATCTCGCCCGGGGTTTCGGGAGGCATTACTTTGGACGCGTCAGCTTCGTCAACAATTTTTACTTCTGAGAAGCAGACCGGATGCCCCACACTCTGGAACCGGTCGGCGGAAGCATAGTCTTCCGGCCGGATCACGGTTCCGGTACCAATGACGACGGTCTCTGAAAGGCCGTAGGCGTTGATGACCGGAATGTTGTACCGGTAATGGAAATTTTTCCAGGTTTCATGGTGCAGAGGCCCTCCGCCTGAAATTATTTCGCGGGTGGTTGCAAGCATCTCTTCGGTTCCTGCGGGCGCCCCTTCCAGAAAGTGAATGACCGGCGGCATGCCTGAGAGAACGGTGACATGATGTATTTTGCAGAGGGAAAGATAGGTATCAGGGTCATACCTCTCCATCATGATGTAGAGTGCGCCCGCACGCATTGCAGCAACTCCCCATGAGAGACCGACGTGACCCATCGGGTAGATGCCGAGATACACGTCGTCCTGCTTGAGGGTGAGCACATCGCATTCGTTGTGAACTGCGGTAAGCCAGTTGCCGTGGGTGAGCATGGCACCTTTTGGTTTGCCGGTTGTGCCGGAAGTGTACTGGAGCTGGCAGAGGTCATCTGACTCAGTCGGTTCGGGAAGAAGTATGGGAGCAGTCCGATAAAACTCGATATTTTCCGGAACGAAAACAATCACACCCAGATCTTTTGCGATCGCGGTGCCCTCGGGATCAGTAATGAAGACGTTTGCCCCGGCATCTTTGATCATATAGCTGAGTTCGGTTGCGGTGTAGACGCGGTTTGTCGGAACAGCGACCGCACCAACTCTCCAGACGGCAAGGTACGAGAACAGATATTCGGGGCTGCTGTTCAGGTAGAGAAGTACCCGGTCACCTTTGGCAACGCCAAAGGATTTGAGGGTGCGGGCAATCTCTGAACTGATTCCAAGAACTTCGGATGAGGTGTAGGAGGTGTTCCTCTCAGGACAATAGAACACCGGCTTTGCAAGACGGCAGGCATTGGCATCAAGGAACGTGGTTATATTCAGCATCATACATCACAACATACAGACGTTGATGTATAATTATGTTCATCATAGATATAAATGTGATAGATTTAGCGGGAGTGTCTGAGGGCGTCCCCGCGAAATTATTTCATGAGAAAAATAATTCTTCAGAAAGCGAGATTTCACAGAAAAATGGTTTCGTCACTGACAAAACATCTATGTGCGAAAACACGCATATATTCACGTATCTATGGCAGATGCACCAGAGGGGATGATAGCACATGAGCAGCAGGTCTGCGCATGGGTGATTCCTCCAAAAATAGGGGAAGAGGAGGCTACAGCAATTGTCCGCAAATGGCTGGGGTCAGATACGACTCCCTTCATTTCGATGGACAAGGTTCGTTTTGGAAAAGCCGTGATGGTATACTATCCGTTCTGGCGATACCGGCGTGAGGACGGCGGAGAAGACAAGACTCTCTACCGGCCAGCCGCAGGCACACTGCTGACCGGACTGCAGAACATCAGGTACTATGAGGAGACGGGTCTCATTGAAACTCCGAGTGATGCCGTCATTCTTCCGGCAACTGTGGATTCTTCCGTGTATCTGCCAGACCTTCACGGAATTGCTCGCGGAGAGGAGCTGATCGGTATTCCGCTGTGGCTGATCAGCTACAAAGTGAAGAGCAATGTCTACATGATCAAGGTGGATGCGAACTCAGGCTCGGTGTATCCTGAGTGGCACCCGATCAAAGAACCGATAAACTGGAAGAAGACAGCACTCACCGCATTTATTCCGATGTTCGCCCTCAGTCTTATTGCGATCTATCTCAACCCATGGGTTTTCATTATTGTGGTGATTCTTCTGTTCATCTTCCTCTACCAGAGTGAGATGCTCGGAATAATTACCAAGAAGGAGAAGGAGGAAGCACATGGGCCTTGAACGTTCGATTGAGGACCGCATCGCCGAGGTGATGTACCGTCCGAAGATAACAAAGGGAGTCGCAGACCGTACCGTGCGCGACTGGTTCACGAAGGGAATCAAGGCACCTGACCTTCCGGCTAAAGCGAACATGAACGAACTGTATATGGTTTACATTCCGTTCTGGCGGTTTATTGCTCAGGGGAAAGCGATCGCATGCGGGTACTCTGAGTTTGAGGAAAAAACCGGCAATGTGATCCGCAACATCTTTGAGGAGATCATCGATGATGAGTTTGTGTGGACTGAGGCGGCGTGTGATACCGGAAAGTACGGCATAACAACACTCTGGCTGGACCCCGGGAATGAAGTTCCGTTCACTCCGGGAAAAGTTGTTTCGATGGAGCCGGGAGGTTCAGCCATTGAGGCAAGCAAGAAAGGGCGGACGGCTGTCCGGCAGATGATCGATGATGCGGCAGCAAAGCGTATCGAGACGCTGACTCTCGAGAAGTCGTTCCTGCTGCCGAAAGTGTTCGAGCTGGTGTATGCACCTATCTGGGTTGCGCACTACGAGTATCTGGACGGAGACTACACAGCAATCGTTGATGCGGTGCGTGGAGAGGTTCTGGGAGGGACCGCCCCCATGAATCTGACGGCGAGATCAAGAATGATGATTCTCGCTCTTGCTGCGGGAGGTATCATGATTGGATCTTCTGTTGCGATGCTGCTGCACACAGGGACCCATCAGATATCCGAGCTGTTTCAGGTAATTTTGCTGCTGCTCGGTATTGCGATGTCGATGGCTGCGTATCCGGCATTTAAGGAAGGACGAACGTTTGTGACTTCCGGCACGATGAAAAACATCAATGCTCTCAGGCCTGCAACCCGCGTGCCAAAACAGCTGACTGATCATGAGATTCTCAAACGCGACTCAACCATTCTTGTCTGCCCGAAGTGCGGAGAGGCAGTTGAGCAGCCCTGGGGAGAGGTCATCTCGGTCTGTAAGAAGTGCAGCAGGCTCCTGAATGTAACAGCAGACGAAGTAAAAATTGTGCCGTACGATATTGCGGAGGCTGATATTCTTGCAAGAACTGCGATGGAGGACGAACCAGAACATATTCCGTTCTGGAAGTTTGATGTGGATATTTCGGTGACCGACAAACTCGCAGGCGGATCAACCGAGACAGGTCTTCCGGAAATTGCAGGAAAACGCAGCTACTACATCTGTGCGGCAAACACTCCCCGCTATCTTGCGGAAAAGTGGGAGGTGGATCTCACCATCCGCAATCCAGTAATTGCCGAACTGCCGCTGGATCAGGAGGTTGAACTCCAGCCGATCGTTATCAATCAGAACACGGCACGGGAACTGACAGAGTTTTTGTTCCTCAGATATGAGGCGGAAAAGCCTGGTGTGTTGCAGGTGCTGCGGTATGAGTATGCGGTTGATGAGGCACGGATTGTGTATGTGCCGTACTATCAGATGAATAAGATGTACATTCCCGGCATCTGAAATTTTTTTTCTTTTTTTAGACGTGGATGGATTTGCCGCCCACGATTCGCATGCCTTCGGCCTGCTCACTGCTTCGCAGGAAAAACAGAAGACACGGAGCTTCACGGAAAAAAGATCACGGAGCAGATGTAATGGAAAAAATTATTCGATCTCAAGACTCACGTCGGCGTACTTCACCGAGTGCGTAAGAGAGCCCATGCTGATAACATCCACATCAACCCCCGCCCACTTCTGCACATTCTCCGCAGTGATGCCTCCCGAGACCTCAAGCACCACACGCTCCCGGAAACCCCGGGAAGCAAGTGCGGCAATAGATCCATGCACCGCAGAAGGCGTCATGTTATCAAACATAATAATATCAGCGCCTGCTTCTGCTGCCGCGACCGCATCGATCAGATTTTCCACCTCGCACTCCACCTTGTGGTAGACCGAGTACGCCTTCGCACGGCGAACGGCTTCGGCGACCGGAAGGAGTGCACGGTGGGTATCCTTGATCAAAAACGCATCCGATAAACTGTCGCGGTGCGGCTCACCGCCGCCGAGACGAATCGCTTTCTTGTCAAAGTAACGAAGGCCCGGAGCAGTTTTTCTCGTTCCCGCAACCTTCACATGATCATTCACTGCGGCCACAAGCATTTGCGCAGCAGCGGTCGCGGTCGCAATCCCGCTCATTCTTCCAAGAAGATTCAGACAGGTACGCTCAAGCGACAAAATCGCATGAACCGATCCTGCGAGCGAGAGAATTTTTGTTCCCGCAGAAATTTTTTCGCCGTCATCAGCGTGAACCGTTGCCCCGACACCGAAGTGTTCAAAGAGCCAGACACACTCCTCAACACCTGCGAGAACCATGTCACTCCGCGCCTCAACGCGGGCCGCGACAACCTTGTCCTCGACAAGAGCAAGTGTCGTGATATCTCCGAAGGGAACATCCTCGGCAAAAAAAGAGAGAAGTTGATCAGTTGGCAGCATCACTTCGAGACCTCAATCATCCGCTCGATCGCGGTCCGAGCCTTTGCGGCGATGTGATCAGACACCTGCACAGGATACACACCGTCGCGAAGCGTCACATAGAGATCAGAGAGATCAATCAGCTTCATGTTCGGGCAGACCGCAGACGCCATCACGTGAAAAATTGTGTCAGGATATTTTTTCCGTAACGGGTGAGCGATGCCTTCCTCAGTGAAAATAACCCACTCCTTTTCTGTTCCGCAGTTGCGGATCATGTAGCCGGTCGAGCCAACCATGTCGCTTGCCAGCTGAACCTCTC
This sequence comes from Methanorbis rubei, assembly GCF_032714495.1. Classification (NCBI taxonomy): domain Archaea; kingdom Methanobacteriati; phylum Methanobacteriota; class Methanomicrobia; order Methanomicrobiales; family Methanocorpusculaceae; genus Methanorbis; species Methanorbis rubei. The sequence goes on from NZ_JAWDKB010000002.1 coordinate 25,567, forward strand.
TGCTGCATTCTGGATGGCAGATGATCGTTGCATCAGGATACTCACGGCGGGCGATCTCAACATCCCGCACCGAAAAGTTGTGATGCGTCGGGCAGCCGCCGTTCGGTGGAACCGGGATGATCTCTTTGTCCGGCAGCTGGGCCTGCACCCACGCAGCAAGATTTGCATCAGGGCCGAACAGAATTTTTTTCTCGGGCAGGGATGCTGCGACAGCCGCCGCGTTTGCTGAGGTGCAGGTGATGTCACATTCAGCTTTTGTTGCTGCGTTTGAGTTCACATACACCACAAACGGCGAGCCGGGATGAGCGGCCTTTGCCGCACGCACGATTTCCGGAGTCAGCTGATCAGCCAGCGGGCATCCCGCGTCAGGACGCGGGATGAGGACGGTCTTTTCCGGCGAGAGAATTTTTGCCGTCTCTGCCATGAAGTAGACGCCGCAGAGAACAAGTGTTGACTCCTTTGCTTCCTTGGCAAGCCGGGCAAGCTCGAGTGAGTCGCCCGTGATGTCGGCAGCATCCTGAATCTCAGGCGGCTGATAGTTGTGGGCAAGGATCACCGCATTTTTTTCTGCGGCAAGTTTTTTGATCTGCTGTTCGTAGTTCATGCGCCTATCACCAGAGGGTTGTCAAGATTTTTCAGGAGTGTGAGAATCGATAAGGCCGCAAGGTAGCTGGTTGCCGGGTTGTCGGGCGAAGGGAGGTTTCTCACTCTGATGTATGCTTCGCCGAACTCTCCTTCGAAGAATATTTCATGCATGTTGCGGTCTTCGTTTGGGTCCATCCACAGTTCGACGTCAACGTCGCGGCCGCAGGCGATCGACAGCGACTCGGCAACGTTGGTGTTCTTCGGATACTGACGGACACAGTCATGAGCTTTTCCTGAGAACAGCTGGGTCCGCTCGGTTGCTTCGCGGGCGAGGGATGCCGGGTTCTTGGTTGTTCTCAGAACAAATTTGTCGATGCGGCTGATCTGGCCGATGCTGATGTTGTCAAGGCCCATGATGGCGCCGGACGGGATATGGATCTTGCGCTTCAGCTGCCGTGCGGTCTCGATAAGTCTGGAGCGGTACTCAATATCTGCAAGTGCCCCGACACTCATGATGACGATGTCTTTTCCGGCCTCGAGTACCTCCTGCGCATGTTCGGTGGCGGCGAGAACTGACGCTGCTTCGACGATGATATCGGTTGGTTCGGCAAGGAAGGCGGTGAAGTCTGAGAATGGTTTTGCGTCGAACTCTTTACCGAATGCCTCTACCCGCGCCGGAACTACGTCATACACGGCGGTTATTTTGAAGTTTTCCTGACCTGCGGCGATAACGCGGCCGATATTTCCGCATCCAAGCAGACCAACGGTGATCATATTACTAAATATCAGAGTTTACGTAGTTAAGGATTATGTAGAGGGGCGTTTTCGATGCTTTGATCACACTTGATTTAATCGAGGAGAGCAGATTTTATTTTACTCATGTCAACGAAGCAGACGGCGGTTCTTCTGATACTATTCCTTGGAATTTTTGCTGCCGTTCTGATCTTTGTTCCGTCGGAAATTCCGCAGACTCCTGAGGAGATTGTCGTACCTGCTCCGGCAGAGATTCCACAGCAGATGATTGACACCAAAACCGTGATTAAATCCTACGGGACAACATGGAACGAGAGAGGGGACCGCTATGATCATGACTATGATGTGTACCTGATGTGGGAATGGTTCAATAATGATACGACATTTGACGTGAAAGTTCAGAACCATTACGGAAATAACAGCCCCATACATGTGATCTTTTACGGAGAGTCAATTGGGTTCGGAGTGTATCCGTCCACCACTGTAGAAGAGATGGACATGATCTACGAATGGCTGAATGAGTCAGCAAGTGAAGCAGGATTATGGCGTATTCCGGCAAAGTTCCGGTACTTCGGGAAACTCATGATCGGGCCTGCCCCGACAGTGGTGCGAACCCCTGAGTACAATACTGTTATCCAGACTTATGGGGCAACGTGGGAGGAGATATGGGAGCGGGAAGGAAAGGAGTATGATTACGGACGGGTCTGGAGCTGGTACTACAATAACACCAACTATCAGGGAGAGTTCTGGGAGAGTGTGGAAAACTATTATGGAGATGTCAAAAAAAGTCCGATAAACCGGATTGAGTACGGCTGGACGATTACCGTCTGGACTGATCCGATCTCGCTTACGGAGATGGATCAGGTCTATGAAAAAATAAATCGATCAATGGCCAAAGAAGGACTCTGGGGAATTCCTGTTCAGTTCAAGTACGGAGAAAAGTTCATTGCAGGTTCCGAGAACTACACTGTCTACATCACCGGTCATCTCACGTCAGGGTTGACGCTTACTGCGGAAAAAGATTCCATCGTCCGAACGCGGCCGCAGCAAAATCATCTCAAATCATTTCTTCTCATCCTCCTGACCGCTGTGGTTGCGGTGGTAGGATTTTTCCGGATTCTTGAACTCCCAAGCGACCCTGAGTCGCGGCCGCAGAGAATTGCAAAATTCATCGAAGCACATCCGGGCTGTTCGCAAAAAGAGATCATCGATGCCACCGGCTACTCGCGGGGCTCGGTTCTCTACAATCTCAAACTGCTAAAACAGAAAAAAATCGTGCAGGAGGACACATACTATGGAACCATTCGCTACTTTTCGCGGGAAGCGAACACGTCGGCGATGGAGAGAATGTTTCACACCATCCTTGATCAGGAAAAACCTGCACGCGTACTTCGTGCGATTGCAGAAAGTCCCGGGATCAGTGACGCCGAGCTCGCAGAAAAAATTAGCGTTGCCAAAACAACGCTTGCCTGGCATCTTGGCAGGTTTGCCGACGCAGGCATTGTCATGAAGACAAAGGAGGGAAGTACACTAACGCCAGAAGCTCTTGACGTCTGGCAGCAGCTGGCGGAAGAGCCGCATCACTGACTCTCTTCATCAGGCTGATACTCAAGAATATCGCCCGGCTGGCAGTTGAGCGCCTTGCAGATCGCCTCAAGCGTCGAGAATCGTATCGCACTAATTTTTCCGGTCTTGATCTTCGAAAGATTGACATTGGTCACGCCGACTTTTTCTGAAAGCTCGTTCAACGACATCTTTCGGTCGGCCATAACGCGGTCAAGTCTTAAAATGATGGACATACTACCTCACAGGGTCTCGTCTGCCTGCTGCTGCAGGAGAACACCGTACTCAAATATATGGGCGAGGCTGTAAATAACTGCCGAGGCAATCAGAAGCTCAATACCCAGTGGTATCAGCTCAATGTAGACGCCTATGATGAGACTTCCGACAACACCGATCAGGTACGGAACAATCGCAACGAGAGCCATATAGATGGCAGCCTTCTTCAGCCGCTGAGCGTTTGCAGCGGTAAACGGCAGCAGGGTTTTTCTGACTTCGGAAAATATCTGCCCCATCGAGCGAAGCATTCCTGCAAGCAGTCCCACATAAACAATTGCGGAAACAAGAAACACCGCGCCGGTCCGTACAAACATATCAAGGGGAGTAACTCCTGCTGGAAGAACAATTCCCGGACCGAAAACTTCCATAACATTTTCAGTGGTGATAAACACGGAGAATCCTTCCGGCCCTGCAGCCGCATAGATCAGAAGCGTCAGCAGAAACACTCCGCCAAAGATCACAATGATGATCCACAAAAGGATCCATGCGATCTTCACGGCAATGTCGGCAATTCGCGCACTTTTTTCAATATTTACTTGAATGGTATTCATAGAGATACACGTTTTTCTACATATAAATTTGGTCTTTGTTCTATACGAAATTATCGTGAAACGATAAAAATTCTCCATCAGAGACGGAGTTGAGTACTTTTTTTTGTCGTAGACTTTGGTGAGTCAAATTATTTTGAATACAGATTGGTTCATGTTAGAGTTCCTTCTGCAAGCCGCCAGCACAACCGGTTATGGGAGCCGCAAGGGCTCCACGTTTCTGAATTTTGCGGGTGGTATGCAGGTACATGGAGATTGAGCGGTACAACAGTGTCATCCAGAGAAGGAGGTACATGATGCCGGAGGTGAGTATGACAACAGCGGCAATGGAAAGAAATACAGAGATCGATACAAGGTGAATGCCGGAGAGTACCGCCCATCCAAGGAGGATAAGGAACACAGTGAATGCCGCCGCAGTTATGGCGGCGGCAAGAGTCAGCCGGTAAAGGTACTCGGATTTTGCTGTTGTCATGGTTTTCTTGGTTGTGTTTGGGGTTAGTCGAGATCAACTTTGATGCCGCCAAAAATTCCGGCGGCGATGTTGTAGACGAAGGCGGCAATAGCACCTGAGATGAAGCCGACGATTATTCCGGTGACGGCAATAATGAGCATGGTGAAGGCCAGCGTGGCGAGGCCGCCTGAGAGAGTGAGCGTGGTGGTGTATGCGTCAACCATGTTGATGCCGAAGTAGAGGAAGATGGCAGAGAAGGCTGCACTGATCAGCGAAAAGATGAGGCTGATTGCGGCACAAAATTTTGCGACGGAAAATACGCCGACATGTTTGATCTCGTGGGTTTCCATCAGAAGTTTCTCCGGGGGTTGCGGGTCGATTTGTTCAGGGAGCTGTTGTTCTGTTTTGTTGAAGATGCATTCATGTTGAACGTCATCACATACCTATGCGTTAGCATACGTTAATAAATTATCGTTTAACGATAAATAATATCTGACAAACACCAAGTAGTTCGGAAAGGAATGGTTCATGTAAGAGAGAGGTCAATAGAGTATCAGAAGGGCCATGAGCGAAGACACGCATGTTGCGGCGGTTGATCTTGGCGCAACGAACATTCGTGCGGGAATTATTCGTAAAGACGGGACGATTGTTGCATTTTCCGTGGAAGGTGTTCCGAAAAATTCCTGTGAGAACGGCAGTTTCGTGACTGAGAGGATCGCATCCATGATCTCGTCCATGGTAAAAGAAACCGGCATCACTCCTGATGCGGTCGGCATCAGTACAGCAGGGCCGGTTGATCAGAAGGCAGGGTCGGTTATTCAGTCGCCAAATATGCAGTGTTCGGAAATTTTTCTCCGTGAACCGCTCGCTGATCTGTTCGAGGTTCCGGCAGTGATGCTCTCTGACTGTAAGGCAGGAGTTCTTGGCGAGTACTTTTACGGCGACGCCGCATCAGCTCACACCGTAGTTTACCTGACATTTTCAACCGGGATTGGCTGCGGCGTGATTGCAAACGGATCGCTTCTGACCGGGGTTGATGGAAATGCCGGAGAGGTTGGGCATGTTCTTGTTGATACGAGCTATCATGTCCGGTGCGGCTGCGGAGGTTTCGGCCACTGGGAGGCGTATGCGAGCGGGACCGGCATTCCGAAATTTTTCCGCTCATGGTACGAAAAAAAGTGCGAAGGCCGCTGCGTGGCAAAGGCAGATCTTTCGACCGGGCAGGTTTTACAGTCTGCAAATCTTGGAAGCAAGATGTTTCTTGAGTTCACCGAAGAGCTCGCGGTGGTGAACGGACGGGGACTCTCAACAGTGATTGCTGCATACAATCCTGATCTCGTGATCCTTGACGGTCCGGTTGTCAGAAATTATCCGTCCCTTGTTGCGGGAAAGATGGCAACGCAGGTTGAAGGGTATTTGCGGAGGCCTGAAATCAGGCTGACAAAACTTGAGGGGAGAGCCCCGTTGATAGGGGCGGCTGCGGCGGCGTTTCGGATCGGGGTTTTGTAACTATATATTTTGCAAAGAGTCAAGTCGGAGTATACCTTGTAAAAGGATTTGGCAAAACACATCAATCTCTGAGAACTGTTGGGACTGAGCCTAAATTCGTTTACCGAGAGAAAACCCTCTCAATACTTCGTGATTCCGCGGTGAATTCACAAATAAATGTACAAAGTCACGATTGGAGTTACTTTTATAATAGGTTATACTGAATATACTATTATCGGAGGATTTTTACCCGCTAAAAAAACCACATTTGTCGTAGAAAATAATTGATTTATCGAATAATCACGAGAAAATCAATTTGATCTGAAAAACATCCGATAATCGTGGAGTCTGCCTTGAGTTTGGACAGAACATGATTTTATTGCGAAAGTCATGTTGATGAACACAGCCTTCCTTCGGATATCGGTATCAGAGCAGAGGTTGCGGTTATCCGGCAATTAAGTCAGAATCTCACGGCTCGGACTGCTGCGACAGAAAAAAAACATGTGTGTGAAACCAAGGAAAATACCAAAATGGCAAGTTACAAACAACCCTGTATTCATTGTGGAACGCTGGTTGATCGGGACGTTCGATTTTGCCCGTCATGCGGGAGTCAAAGTCCATTCGGATATCAGTGTCCCTCATGTCTTCTGCCGATTGCAAAAGGCCAGGCACGATGTTCCGGATGCGGCAGGCCGCTCTATGTTATCTGCCCGCACTGCGGAGAACAGACCTTTGTACAGGATACATGCGAACGCTGCCGCGAGAGCATGATGGTGACGTGCGAGAACAAACGCTGTGGTGTTCTGCAGTTTTTTGAAAACACCAAATGTACCGCCTGCGGAAAAAAGATCAAACCAAAGCTTGACAAAAAATGAGGTTGAGAGAGTATGCTGAAATCATTTACCCGGAACTTTGAGGACAACTCAACAGATGCCGGATTCCAATTTACCTTTTACTGCGACATCTGCAGTGACGGATACAAAAGTTCCTTTATCGAGAGTGAGACCTACAAGAAGAAAAGCGGCCTGAAAGGACTGGGTCAGGGCATAGGGATTGTAGGAAGTCTATTCGGGGGAGTGGCAGGTTCTGTCGGCAACGCCGCACAACGAGGAGGAAGTGTTCTTTCCGAACGATTTGACGGAAAGAGCCCTGAGTGGCAGAAAGAGCATGAACGTGCCTTTGAGATGGCACAGAATGAATCAAGGCAGCACTTCCACCGCTGTCCGTCCTGCAACAAGTACGTCTGCGATGCCTGCTGGAACGAGGATGAAGGTCTCTGTACTGACTGCGCCCCGCGTCAGGAAATTTATGCGGCAAAAACCCGTGCGGGTGCGATGAAGCGTAACATCGATTCGGCAGGCGAGACAGCAACGGTCTGGCAGGGAACGATTGAGAGCAAAACCACCATATGTCCGGTCTGCGGAAAGCCTGCCGGAAATGGAAAATTCTGCAACAACTGCGGAACTTCAATGGAGCTGAAGGCCTGTCCAAACTGCGGAGCGAAGAATGCTCTGACAGTTCGGTTCTGTAACAACTGCGGTACCAATCTTGCTGAAGCCGCAGTACCGGCACCGAAACCGGGTACATGTCTTTCCTGCGGAGCAGAAAATTCTCCGGGAACCAAGTTCTGCGGAGAATGCGGAACAAAACTCTGAGTAACAATCGGGCAGGGGATCCTGATGTTTGATCAGCTGATGAAAGGTATGTCTCCGGAGGGAGAAGAGAAGACCAAAGAGGAAAAACCGAAAAAATCAGAGTTCGAGGGGTTTACAGAGTGTCTGCTGTTTTCCGAAACTACGAAAATAACCGTTGATGAAGAGGGGGTCCTGATCTCCGCAGTGCTTGATCAGCTGCCAATCCCATACGATGAGATCATCAGCTTTGTGTTCACAAACTACCGGTTGGAGATTGTGACCGTTCACGGAACGATCACAATCTCACGAATGGGGCAGTCCGGGCAGTGGTTGTATGATCATCTGTATGCTGCCTATAATGCGGCGGTGCTGAAGGCACTGCTGGTAGAGGGCAGTCATGAGGCAGAGGTCAGAGGAGTATTTGAAGCTGAAGAGAACGGCGAGATCATTCGTGGAGAGGCGTTTTTCCGACTTTACAAGGACTGCGTCTGTATTCTTCCGGCAGATGATCACGGCCGTAGGCTTCCTCTCTGTTTTGTTTCCGGGATGGAGAAGGACAGACTTCGTGTGACTCTTTCCCTTGCAACCGGAGAGCGGTACATGTTCTCGATGATGGGATCTGAGACCGATTTCTTTATCGAAAAACTTGCTGCGGCACTTCGATCACTTCGAGAGCGGTCAATGAAACAACTGCGGGATATGGATGATTCTCTTGGTTCGATGCAGGCATCGATAGCGGCAAAGCTGATGCCTGAAGGTGTACATGCTGCAGTCGAAAAACTTTCCTTGGCAGTTCCCACACTGATGACAACGTTCGAACATCTAATTCAGGAGAGCAGAATTTCAGACAGTTACCAGGTACTGAAAAGTTTGTGCGGAAATGATCGGCTATTCCTTGGTATAAAGAGTTCCACAAAAGAAGAAAAAACGCAGTCGATGCTAACGGAACTTTCTGCCGGAGAGAAAGTAGTCGGTCAGCTCATCTGGCTGATAGGTGTGAGTCGTTCCGGTACAAGGGCAGCAGTGGAACTGGCACTGCCGGGTAATGAGGCGGCCGCAACCTATCTTTACGATGTGCAGGGAGAACCAGAAAGATTTGCGATGATGTTGAACCGCGGGATGGAGGCAACGAAGTTCCAAAGAGAACTGTTCACATTGTCGAATGAGGAGCTTGTAAAATCCGGGCACAGGACTGAAGCCATGTTGATTCACCGAACGCCTTCGCTGCAGTTGATGCGGAAATGTTTTGTCGGACGCGTGATTCACTCAAGTCAGGATAAGTGGAAGAAAGAGATGGAAAAATATTTCTCATCCGTACGTGAAGACGAAACTCAGGAGAGAGAGGGAAAGGGAGAGCAACAGACGCGATTCTGCACAAACTGAGGTGCAAAGATCAGTAGCGGCGCTAAATTTTGTGGAGAGTGCGGAGTGAAAATATCACCCTGAAATTTTTACAAATATTTTCAGAAAAATACTGCGATGAAACTTTGTGGATGAGCTGATGAGAAACCATCACAAAACTTTTTTGCAAAATGAAATGACAACAACGCCGAAAAAAAATTTTAAAAAAATTATGCAGCATCCTCACCAAGACCGCTGGAAATTTTTCTCTCCATCAGATGCGGGAACGCAATACCTGCAAGAATGATCAACACACCAAGCCACTGCCATGCGGACACCGCTTCAACAAGAACGATCGCTGCGGCAAGCACCTCAACAGGAAGCTCGATAGAGTTTAAGATCGTCGCCATACCGGTACTGATTCTCGGAGCACCAATTGCAAGGAAAAGAATTGGCAGCGCAACACCAAACAGACCAAGGGCAATACCATAAACAATCGCATCACTGCCGAAGATTCCAGCAGGAATTGCCGCCGGGCTGTCGATGCAGGCAATAAGAGCACAGACAAAAATGAATCCGGCAGTCGCAATGAAGAAACTCCGGTTCATCGGCCGCATCGAAGGCTCAACACGTCCGCTCAGGAACACGAAGAGTGCGTAGAAGAATGCTGCAAGAAGACCAAGCACAACACCGAACGGATTGATGTCCATACCAAATCCGATTGTTCCTCCGGCAAAGATCGTACCGACAAAGATAATCAGCACCGCAATAAGCTGATTGCGTGACGGCATCTTGTGGTTTGCCACAGCCTCAATGACCACACCCATCCATGAGAACTGGAACAGAAGAATCACGGCAACCGAAACCGGCAGATAACTTACCGAGTAGAAGTAGCAGACCGTCACCAGACACATCACAATTCCGGTGAAGAAGAGAACAACACCGCGTTTCCACGGCGGCAGCGTGCTTTTTGCCGGCTTATCAGTTCGCGGAAACAGGAAGTGAACCACAATCACAAGAGCCAGAAGGATGACCCATCCGTAGAAGAATTTGCCAACCAGAATTACCGGGATTCCCACACCGTTTCCAAGAGCGATCTTTACGATCGTTGATAAAATACCGTAACAGCAGGCGGCAAGCAGCACGAGGACTGAGCACAACACCACTGAATTGGAAAGTTTTTTCAGATCCATACCAATCTGAGGTATAGTGGGTGAAGAATCCTATAATAATTATGTATTTATTTTTTGTAACACAGATTTACTTGATAATCGAACAACTAAAAATGGGAAAAACTACTTTAGCAGAAGAAAAGATCTATTGAGTATTATGGACTTCTCGGAGATTGAAACAATAACCCAAGGAACGCTCCCAATCATGAATCCGATTTCCGAAGAGAAACTCATCCGGGCAGGAAATATGGCAGGACTCGCTCCCGGAAAGCGGGTGCTTGACATCGGCTGCGGCAATGGAACCACGCTTTCCCTCTGGCACAAAACCTTTGGCATCACTGGAACCGGCATTGAGTTGCGGCAGAGCTCTGCGGCGAAGGCGAGAAACATTCTTGCCGGAACCTCGATTGAAATCCGCTGCGTTGATGCCACAACAGTTGTTCCAAAAGAGTATTACAACACAGTTGCGGCTCTTGGCACATCCTTCATCTTCGGGGGAGCTGAAAAAGCCCTCGCATATCTTGCCGAACATGCGGACGAAAACGGCAGTACAATTGTTCTCGGCGACCGGTTCTGGCACACCGACAGAGTGCCGGCAGAGTTCGCACGGGAGTGGACCGAGGTTCCGACAGCCTACGAAATTGCCACGACCGCACGAGATCTCGGGTTTACGCTTGCCAGCATGATAACCGCATCAACTGAAGAATGGGATGCGTACGAATCAGCAATCTGGAAAAATGCCCTTGAGTTCATCGATGTACGAGGCCGCGATCCCGCAGCGGAAGAGGTGGCGCTCTACCTTGAACAGATACAGAATGAGTACCTCGCCTACGGCCGCGAGTTTATGGGATGGGGACTGTTTGTCCTGCGGCAGTGAACTGAGATTCTGAAACAAACGCGAATCGCGCGAATAAAAAATCGCCAATGGCGATTTTTAAGAAATTATCAAAATAATTTATTTTTAGACAGATCCATTCGTTCAGAAAAAAAAACAAAAAAAATATTTTTCTAATGAAAAATCGCCAATGGCGATTTTTTTATTCGCGCTATTCGTGCTATTCGCGTTTCTGAATCCCCGCCAGCCCATCACTCATTCGTTTTTCTTTTCAAAAAAAATTAGTGTGATAAATTATAATCGTAGGTCAGAATCTCATTCCATTTTAACGACTGCCAGGAACCATCACGAATAACCATCAGATCGTACGCAGGCTGCACATCGCCGTTATCATCAAACACTCTGGGGCCCACAATGCCGACGTGTCTGATCTTATCGAGTGACTCCTTCACTCCCTCATACGTGTACCCGCCATCCGCAATGCAGGTCGCAAGAAGTATCACCGCATCATAACCGTACGAAACCGGGAACGAGATAGACGTCGTCTCGTTATAGATCTCCTGATACCGCTCACCAAAAGACGGAGTCGTCAAGCGGTGAGCCTGCGTGAATCCGATCATTCCCTCCGCATACTCACCGACCTCGATTGGAACATCATGCGAGGTCATCGTATCCGAACCAAACCAGATAGGATCAAGACCCGCAGCTTCCGCGGCCTGCATGATGTCAATGCCCTGATCAGGATACACGATCAACACGACTGCATCAGGATCAGCCTCTTGCATCACAGCCGTCACCGCTGCCGTGTCGATCGGTTTGTTTTCATCAATCTCGACCGTGGTAACTGAGGTCATCGGCAGATAATAGCCGGTCTCCTCCTCAAACGAGTGAAGCAGACTCTTTCCGTACTGATTTCCCAAGTAAAAAACAACCACGGAATCCATATCCTCAACGCCGCCGAGGATTTTGGTCATGCCGCCTCCCTGATACACATCAGAAGAGACCGTCCGGTATGCATCCTGGAAGTTGGTCAGGGCCGCCGCGGTTGAGCCCGGAGACAGCATCAGAATATCATAGGCCTGCGCGTACGGAGCGATCGCAATCGAGTTTCCGCTGCCGATCGCACCAATCATTATCGGAATTTCCCTGTCCCGTATCTCATACATCTGTTCAACCGAGATGTTCACATCGCCCTTATCGTTAAAGTACTCAACCCTCAAAGGAACGCCGCGGATACCACCCGCCGCATTCACATCCTCCACCGCCATCTCGATACCGTGCTGGTACTCAACACCGAAATCATGCAGAGGACCTTCCAAAGGAAGCATCGCGGCAATCACCACTTCATCCTCAGGGAACGGCTCTGAGAGTGTTGTCCCGAACGGATGAAACACGATGACGAACAAAATGATCATTATCGCAATCAGCAGTACGTCGATAAGATTCGTCCATTTCGTACGCGGCGGTTTACTGTGATGGCTACCTGACATTGTTGTCCTCCGTTTCTGTTTCTTTTTCCTCTTCCTCTTCTTCCGGCGGATTCATCAGCTCACGCAGATCATTGCGGAATTTTTGCAGATCAAAGAGCCGGGCAGTTCCTGAGGCGAAGGCGTCATATGTTCGCACAAAGTAGGCAAAGATCAAAAGACCTGCGATGTTGACCATACACATCGGAAGAATGGTAATCGTAATGACACTGAGAACACCTTCCGCGGTCATTGTTCCAAACGGAATGGTAAGGGTCGGAAGAACAACCAGCAGGTGCAGACATTCAACAAAGATGGCGAGGACCACTGCCCGGAACATCGAGAGTCGTCCCTTCCAGTAATGAATCATCAGTCCGGCGACAATTCCGGCAAGAACGGTCGCGGCAAAACACGGCAGTGCGGTCGGCCCTCCTTCGAGATAGCGGTGGATGCCGCCGATAGCTCCAGCCGCAGCTCCGATAAAGGGACCGCCGATCAGACCCGCAATCATGGGGCCTACATCGCGGAAGTTGATGATGATGCCGCCAACATCAACCGGAATGCCGCGGACCGTTCCGTAGATGGAGATGGCGCCAAACAAGATCACCGTCCAGAATTTGTCAAGAAGGTTGGCGGTTCCGTTCAGCATCTTTTTGAACAGCTGGGTTTTCGAGAAGATGAAGAGCACGAACGCAACGACCAGCATCCGTTCGATTAAGGGGACGCCGTAGGTGAGGAACGCGGACTCCAGCAGGAGAGCGACGTAAATCGAGATGACGCTCCCGATTCCCATGATCATCAGCCACAGTCGGTTGCCGCGGGCGTACTTCGGGAGTTTAAGATCCAGATAGATGACGATGAATCCGAAAATACCAAACACGATCGCAGAGAACGCGGCAATTCTTCGGATGATCAGCATCGGGTCGCTGATAACAAAGGAGGCGATGATGATTCCTGAAAAGACGAGGAGCATTATCTGGTAGAGCGTGTGTTCGGAAGGAAGTTGTCTGCCGGTGTCCTCGCCGACTCTGCCGATGACTTTTGCTATTGCACGGGCACGGCCGTCCATTCCGACAACGACCGCTCCAAAGAAGATGAAGGCGACAAGTGCGAGGAACACGTAGGCACCGTAGGGGATACTGCCGACGATGTAGAGTACCTGGGTGATGAGGGTGTCAAGGCTGAGGGTTGCACCGTGACCCATGAAGGAGACGGTGTAGCCTGAGTAGCCGAGGAAGAGGAAGCTGATGGTGATGAGGGCGACGAAGAAGAAACCGATCAGAACGTCAACATTGACGCTGCGGATGTAGCGGCGGAAGTGGGTCTCGTTCAAGAGGTCGCAGGATTTGTCGATCACTGCATGGCGGCTGGCTTTTTCATGCAGCCAGACAGAGTAGAGCATGAGGTTGAGACCAGAGCCAACCACTCCGATAATTGCAAGGATTGCCATCTCGGAGCCTGCGGGAATTGTGGGAATGACTCCTTCGAGGAAAAGGTTGAGCGGAATCGGAAACTCAACTAAGGAGATGACGATTGCAAGCGAGAGAACGCCGACGAGGACTGCGATGAACAGTTCGAGTATTTCATACGAGTTGGTCCGAAGCATTGCAAGGGCAACGACGAGTAAGAAGAGGGCTATCAGTACCGCATTGTAGACTCCGGGCAGCAGGTAGTCGAGGAAGTATGCGGCGAACATGAGCATGCCGCCGATGGCAAGCATTTCGACTAAGTAGACGATGATGACAAGAACAGAACCCCAGTACTTGGGACCCGGAATACGGTTGAGGGCATCAAATATTGTGTGGCCGGTCGCAAGAGTGTAGCGGGCGATGCCGTTCGTGAATGCGTATTTGAAGATGAGTGTAAACAAAACAACCCAGATAAGTGCGAGACCGTAGTGCGCACCAATCTCGGTGGCCTCGGTTACTCCTGCTTCACCTGCTGCGGTGATTGCAAGAAGGAGACCTGGACCGAAAAACACGAAGTTTTCCCGGAACCATTTTTTGAACTTGTGCAGTAGAGAGGTTTCACTCATCGTTCGTTTTCGAGTTTATGTTGAAAAGGAGACCATATATAATTTGGGGGAGGACGAACCCGCCCTCGCTCTTTTCGAAGGGTTTTGAGTACGGCGGCCGAAGATGAAAGGCCCAAATCAGGAAAAATTTCCGTCCGCGCCATACATCTGTTATAGATATGTCAACGTCAGTTCAGAATGAGTGTTAAGATATGGACGAGCGATGATGAGGTTTCGAAACGCGAATAGCGCGAATAGCGCAAATAAAAAATCGCCAATGGCGATTTTTGAAGATTTACGAAAACAGAAGTATCACGATGATGAATGTTTTGAAACACGAATAATTTTTTTTTGAAAAATCGCCATTGGCGGTTTTTTATTCCGCGAAGCTGCGAAGCAGTGAGCAGGCCGAAGGCATGCGATTCGCGTTCTTCGCGTTTCAAAAAAATCATGGCATTACAGTATTCCGGATAAAAAAAATATGGGGAGATCAGAACAAAGGAAGTTTTTTGTTCTGACTGAAAACGGCGAACGCGAGATAAACCGCAATTATCAGCTGAATCACATTCATGGAACAGAGAAAAAGCGCGTTTTCGTCGCTGCCGAGGATCGAAAACAGCAGTACGCAGGATCCTGACAGTACGACCATTATCGCAGGAAGAATTCTTTCATCATCTCTGAGTGCCAGGAAAAGTCCGACGAAGATAACCATCATACCGATAGGGACAAGCATTTCGATTGAACTCGTCTGCGAACCGAGAGCGAAGAAAAATCCGAGAAGAAAGAACATGATCGGCGTGAACTTCATTTTTGCAATCGCCCAGAGAAGGATACCGACAAACATCAGCATAAGACCGGTCGCAATCTCAAGTGCCACGACGTTTTCGGATGCGATAATTGTCCAGCCGGTAATGTGCAGGACTGCCCACATCGCAAAGATCATGCCAAGCAAGAGATATCCCAGAACCGAGGCACTGGCTTTGAAGTCGGTCTCGGTATCTGTTCTGAGTATGTCTGAGCCAGGCAGTTCAATTAAATCACTCACAGAAGCGAAGGCATAGTAGCTCAGAATTACTGCGGCAACAACGGAAAGAATCGCAGTGAAAATGCTCTCTCCAAGAATCGACATCAGGATCCAGTAGACGGCGATAAGAATGAGAGGAATAGATAACAGGTATTTTGTTTTATCCTTTGCAGTGAGAATAACCAGGGCTAAAATGAGAAGGAACACTCCGGTAATGAGGGTGGCTACGTCAGGAAAGGCATTCGTCACCGTCTGAAGTGCCGGAAACGCGGCTACCAGTCCGGTCATGAGAAATACAATTGCGGTGATGTCGCGCTTTCCCTCAATCGCAAGAATTGTTCCAAAAATTATCAGCGCAAGAGCAGAGAATAAAGAAATATTTCCCATCGAGGCCGCAGGTACTATCTGGCAGATAAAAAACTCCAGAAGAATAAATGCCAGAACGAGAAACCCTGCCGCAGTGGTGTAGTTTCTCATCTCTGATAATGAGAATTCATTCATGATTTTTTATATCGACTCAAGGGTGATAAAAATATTCTTGGGCTCGGGAATTATGTTATTAATCTTCGACACATACATTTAGTAACTGTCCCATGTTGTTCCGTTACCAGATTGATGACCGGGTTCCCCTCAAGGAGTTGATAACATCCGGCATCATGTGGTCGATCTGTTCCTCAATTTTCGTCATAATTGTCGCGAGTGTGGTCGGAAACCTCTACGGTTTCACCCTCGCAGATACCATCTGGTACACCCAGAAGATGCTCATCATCTCAGGAGTCGCCGTAATTTTGCAGGTGCTGTTCGGCCACAAACTGCCGGTGGTGTTCGGGCCGTCCGTGATATTTCTGACAGCTGTTGCCGCGTCGGCTGATTTTTCCGTGGATGTTCTTGCAACATCCATCATTCTCTGCAGTGTCGCAGGAATTATTATTGCGAGGACACGAGTTCTTGAGTTCGTGGCACGGCTGTTTACGGTGAGGGTTATTGCGACCGTTCTGATGCTTTTGTCGATCACGCTTGTTCCGACATTTGTCCGCCTTCTGGTAAATATGGATCAACCGGGAGGGACTGCGGCGAAACTTGTGTTTGCGTTTGTGCTTCTCGTCTGTATCATTGCCCTGAACCATCGGCTGAAAGGATTCTGGCGGGCGACGTTGATGTTGTGGATGCTGGTTGTTGGAACGGTTGCGGCACTTTTCTGTTTTCCGGGAACAACAATACCGTTTGTGGACGTGTCAGAGCAGACCCAGGCCTTTTCAGGCCTGTTCATCACGCCCGGGTTTGCTCCCGGAGTGTTTCTGTCGGTGTTCATCTGCTATCTTGCGGTGATGGTAAATGACATCGGGAGTATCAAAAGTGTGGTTGAGGTTACCGGAGCCGATCAGGCCCAGACCGAGCCGCGTCTGCGGCGTGCTCTTTCGATTACCGGCATGATGAATATTATCTCGGGAGCGTTCGGTCTTATTGGCGGTGTCAACTATTCTATTTCTTCAGGGATGGTGCTTGACACGAAGAATGCGAGCCGGTATCCACTGATTGCAGGCGGAGTTCTGATGATTGTCTGCGCCTGTATTCCAACGCTGATACTTCTCATCGATTCCATTCCAACGGTCGTCACCGGCTGCCTGCTGATTTTTATTATGACCAGTCAGCTTGCCGCAGCGTTCGGTGTTCTTGCCGGACGAGACGATGCTCCTCCGATGACCTTCAACGGCGGAGTTATTATCGGATTTTCCTTACTGATAGCGGCAACCGTTGCGTTCCTTCCTGCGGAGTTAGTGGATACGATTCCGGCAGTGCTGCGGCCGGTGGTTGCAAACGGGTTTGTGGCAGGAACGGTTGCGGTGATGATTCTGGAACATGTGATATTTCGGAAATCTGATGATGAAATTTTGAAACGCGAATAGCGCAAATAGCGCGAATAAAAAATCGCCAATGGCGATTTTTCAAAATAAAATTATTTGTGACTTTCGCAACATAGAACTGTATCTAAAAATAAGTAATTTTAGTAAATTTTCAAAAATCGCCATTGGCGATTTTTTTTATTCGCGCTATTCGCGTTTCATCCAAAAAGTCAGATGACCCGCTTGTGGAACAAAAGCCACAACAGAATCGCCGAGACACTGAGGGATCCTGCAATCAGCAGCAGGAATGCAAACGGATTGTCGGAGAAAAGATCAGGGATGATGACGTTCATGCCAAAAAAGCTCGCGATCATGGTGGGGATAGTGAGAACGATTGTCACAACAGTGAACAGCTTCATGATGCTGTTGACATTGTTGTTAATGATAGAGGCACACGTATCCATGATGCTGCCAAGGGTACTGCTGTAGGTCTGCGCCATCTCGAGTGCCTGACGGTTTTCAATGATGGTGTCATCAAGGAGATCCTCGTCCTCTTCGTACATGCGGACCTCGGGTGTGGGAAACCGGGAGAGTTTGTCCAGCACGGCACCATTCGCCTTGAGAGCGTTGGTGATGTAGACGAGGGATTTTGAGACGCGGAGCATGTCATACAGCTCCTCGTTTCTCGTAGCCTTGTAGAGTCTGTGTTCTATGTCGACCGTAAGCCGGTCGATTTGACGCAGATGCATGATGAAGAGTTTGGCATTTTTGTATAAGAACTGAAGAAGGAAACGCGTTTTTTTCACGGTGGAAAAATTTTTCACTTTTCCTTCGATGAACGACTGAATTACGGGGTTTTGCCGAAGAGAGACGGTGAGGATGATGTCTTCCATAACTATGAAGCCGGAAGGTATGGTGGCGTAGCTTGCAACACCATTCGTTGTGCGGGCGGAATTTTCATCAAGATCGTCGGTGTCGATATAAGGTGTGTCAACAATGATGAGGGTCCTGCCTTCGTCATGTTCAATGCGGGGGCTTTCCTCATCATCGAGAAGTGTGATGATGTCGTCGCGGGGTATTGACAGGGTGGTACAGACGCGGGTGATCTCTTCTTCGGTCGGCTGAATCAGGCGAACCCAGCATCCGCTGGTGATCTCGCTTACGCGGGAAGGGGTCGCGGAGTTATCTGTGGTTCGGTAGATTTCAAGCATCGAAATTTCCCCGACAGTAGTTTGTGCGGGTTCTAATTGATGTATTTGTATGGAGAATATATAGGTCCTCGGGAAGTACTGGAACTATAGGCTTTGATTATAAGTTCGTTTGTTGGCAGCCAATATTTGGTATTGATCGCAGCTCCGCCCACGGAAAAACGGAACACACGGAAATTGATTATTTTAGATTGTTTTTGGATTCCGTGCTGTTCACGTCTGCTCCGTGATGTTTTTCTGTGAAGCTCCGTGTTTTCGGCTTTTCCGTGGGCGGAGCTACGAGAAAAAACCGAAAGTGCCGGAACTACGAAAAAAATAATGAGAAGTCACTCATGCGGAAATATTCGCATACCGCGGCCTGCCCGCTCGACCGTGACAAGATCATTCTTCTCAAGCCTGCCCAGATGCCACGTGAGTGTTCCTGAGGTGATGCCCGCACATGAGGCAAGTACGGTTCCGGAGATGCCGGGATCTTGTTCGATGATCTCCAGAATTTTTTCGGTGGTGGGATTTTTGCACAGCGTCATTTTGACAGTGTCATGATAACTCAGTGTTGAACCGTTGGGGAAGTAGTAGTAGGTGTGTCCTGCTTTTCTTGAGACAATCCGTTGTTCTCTTTCCAGAACTGCGAGATGATATCTGAGTGTTGCGTGATGGATGCCGGTTTTTTCCCTGAGAGCTGATGCGGAGCTGCCGGGTGCTTCGCGAATCTCGGAAAAGATTCTGTCGCGCACCGGACTTGGCGGAGCCTCGCGGGTTTTGCCGATCATAATCGGGAGAAAGTGAAGGGAGGCGAAGACGATTACGGCAATACCGGAGATGCCGGCGGCTGCAAGAATCCATGAGGGAACTTCGGACTCGGGGCGGGCAGAGTCGGCACGATTGATGTCTGAAAAACCTCCCGGATGTTCGGGAGGATTTTCATTGACATAGTAGCCTCCTTCAGAAGGAGTTTTTACTCCAAGTCCTCCGATGATCCATGAGGGAACATCAGCAAAACTGCGGGAAACTTCGTTACTCGCGGCGGTCTCGTCATCTGCGGCCGCTGCGGGTATGAAGCAGAGACAGATGATGAGGACGGCGGCAACCAGATTAAATAGTGTAGTTCTGAACTCCATCGACTTTCACTCCCTGAATGCAGTACCACCATTCGCCTTCGGCAACGTTGTCGGGACGGACAATGTAGGTGTGAATCTGCATTTTTTGCGGATTACTGTAAAACGATTCTGCTTCGATGAACGGACCAAACACACATCTGTCCGGTGAATAAATGGTGATGCTGAGATTGTTTTGGACGTTGGCGGGATTTTCCCACTGGAGATCAACAGAAATTCGGGTCACATTTGCGGTGACATTTTTGGAGAACCATTGTGTCTCACCTTCGGTGATGGAGGCACCACCGCGAACGCCGGCATCCGGACCACGCTGGGCACGCACCATACCACTCATATGTTTTCTGAGATCATCAGAGAGATCTAAATAAATCTCAGTCTGAGCAATTGCCTGATACTCACCTTCGGTGATCTCCAGTTTCTCAATGGCATCCATCAGAGCAAAACGCTCTCTGCCGATCGCTTCATTGAGAGTAAATCCAATACCTGTTCCGCCATCAGTTCGATCAAGCTCTTTCAGCTCCCAGATATGAGTGAAAGCAGCGAGTTTTTTCTTGTGTTCGGGAGAGATTTTTGCATACACCTGAGGCCAGATAATTTCCAGATATTCAGCGGTGGTCATCTCGGTCCCGTTGTACTGTTCCATCAGATCAAGACTTTTTTGAATCTGCAAATAATTTACCTCTGCTGGATCCATGGCGAGAGCGGGGATTGTCAGCAATAAAAACAGGAAACCTGCCAGAAGAATGGTTTGAGATATTTTCTTAATTGGTAGCACCTCCATCGTTCGATATGCTTTCATTCGCAGGGAGGCGTATATAATATCTCTGGCAGTTGTGTCAAAATGAATGTGAAAAAAATTTGAAAAATTATTTTTTTCTCCAGAGAACGGCAAGCACACATGCCAAAGCAAATGTAATCAGGCCGACGATCATGCCAAGTGGTGTTCCGGTTTGTGTAGGCTGCGGAGGCAGAGCTTCTTCTATTGTTGGATGAGTCGTGGATTGTATGGCCAAAGGCATGTCAAGTGTGGCGAGTTGTACCACAAGTCTGCCGGTAGATTCATCCTTTTTCCAGAATGTAGCGTACGGAGGATAAATATTCAAAGGACTAAGATGCTTGGAAAACGTCACCGGTTTGGTTTCCTTCGTTCTCAGATTGATGAGATAATATTCTCCGAAATAATTTCCATTCGCATCACCCTTTACCGGCACCTGATTATACAGAAGTGTTTCTCCCCAGATGCAGTCAATCGACTGAACATATCCGTCCGGACGCTCAATGTCATAGGTTTCCTTGGAGCTGATGGTGTAAACATGAATGTACCGGTCTGTTGAAACAGGGCGGTCCCGCCCATCATCAGCATAAACCACATAATCTCCGGACACGCCAAAATGATATGAATCCGGTTGATTTGCGATAGGAAGACGTTCCCATTCGCCTGTTCTCAGATCAAATAGTGTGAGAGTTCGTTCAAGTACTCCCTCACGCAGTACTTCACTTCGTATCATGGCAAGATGTACTCCATCAGTCGCAAAACGACTCAAATGACAGTTTTGCGGAATTGCAATCTCAACAGGGGCAGGATCACCAGGTGTGTACTGATAGTAGTGAGTGGTGTACTCCAGATACTCAAAACCATCGGGGGCAGTAACTTTCTTTCCATAGGAACCATCTATCCAGTACACCGTTCCGCTTTCCATGATCGCCCATTCAGAAGGAATTTCTCCGGGAATTTTTTCCAGTATTCCTCGTTCGATATCATACAGATACAATGAGCCGAGCCATCGATATCCTTCAATGGGCTTACCGGTTTTTTGGGCATCATTGGGTTTTCTTTCCGCGATAAGGACGTAGTTCCCGTCTGTTGCCACATTGTTAAAGAAATAACCTTCCTGAAACTCGTAGATCGTCTGTGGCTCTCCAACAATAGTAATTGGAACAGCTGCGGCAGACGCGGTACAGATGATCGTTATCAGGAGAACGAGGGGAAGAAAAACAATTTTTACCATGCGGCTGTTTTTGCTGCAAGACATATTTATGTTCTCTCGCAGTTCCGTCAAAAGGTCAGCACAAAAAAAATTCAAAAAAATATTTCAAAAAAAGAAAGGGAAAATTATCAGATCATTTTTCTAATCAGATATTTTTCCGCATGTTTGGTATGCGGGCAAGATTTTCACGTGTACTATCATCCATATCCAGATACAACTCAGGATTGACGATCTGCATATACTCAGCCTCGGAGATATTCAGCTTCTCAACAGCATCCTGAATCGCGAACCGCTCCGGTCCCTGCGGATCATTGAGTGTCAGACCGATTCCGCGACCGCCCTCCGTAACATTCAGAGGTACCAGTTCCCACACATGGGAAAACGTCGAAAGCTTCTCTTTGTGTTCCGGCGCAATCATCGAATACACATCCGGCCAGACTTTTTCCAGAAACTCAGCAGACGTCATGGCTGTTCCGCTCAGTTCCTCAATAAGAGCAAACCGTTTTTTACCGGTCAGATCATCTACAAGTCTGGCAGCAAGGCGATCACGTTCCTCCTCGGAAACAACAACCGGTTGAGAGATTGTGGTCTCTTTTGGACGGTGCATATTCGGCATGTGGGCAAGCTGTTCACGATTTGCCTCGCTCATATCTGCATACAACTCTGGCCATACAATCTGCATATAGACAGCTTCAGAGATGTCAAGATCTGAGACGGCATCCATCAGAGCATATCTCTCCACAGCCTGCGGATCCTCAAGCGTCATGTCAAGACCATGACCACCTTCGGTTTTCTTAATTTCTTTGTACTCCCAGACGTGAGGAATGGAAGAGAGAATATCTTTGTTTTCAGGCGTGATCTGGGAGTACACGTCCGGCCAGTACGTAGCAAGGTACTCTGCCGAACTCATCGGCTGGTTGGCGGGTTCCTCAGAAGCACTCATCGGAACTGCTGCAAATGCAAGCAGCAGAATTACGACGACAACTCCGAGAATACCTGCAATTTTATAGGATTGTTTCATGATAATTCACCTGTTCTATCAGGAATATTCCTGACATACAGCAAACTGGGCATTACAGGATATAAGAAAACTCTCTCAGATCTATCAAAATATCAGAAAATTGCAGAGGATAGGATAAAACAGATCATGAAAAGAGTTGGGGAGAACCAAAAAAATTTGTGAAGGACCAAAACAACGGGTACTGTCATCTGTTTTTCAGTTCATGTGGTGTTACAAAATAAAATACGACATATCAGCATATAAACCCCGGACCGCGCGTACTGAAAGTGCTCAATATTCATGCTCGAACCAAAAAAACATAACAGAAATAACACCCTCGAAAACGAAAAACTCCGATGTCCAAAATATTTTGATCATCAGTCACAAATTCCTGCGAAAAGAGTAGAAGAGGCAGGGACTCATGAAGGACCAAAACCAAGGGTACTGTCAGAGGGCCACTGTCTCGAGGGGTGTTACAAAATACAATACGACATATCAGCATATAAACCCCGGACCGCGCGTACTGAAAGTGCCCCACGAATTTTCGAACGAAATACGACTCTCCCAAAAAGGCAGAGCCAGAAAACAGAATAGCTGTCTGAAAGGATCGAAAGGCATGCCAAAAAACCCTCATATATTCGAATTTTCAGGTTTTTGAGGACTATTACAACACAAACCCTCATTTTCAGAAGGATGGATTACTCCATGGCACTATATAAAGTGGCTTAAAAGGCGTTTATAGAGGTCAGAGATGAGACAAGTATCCGAGCAGAATAAAAAGATGAAAATTTTAACAAATTTAGAGAGATCTTACCATCTCAATACCCCCACATGGCGGAGATAGAGAGTTGACGCGATAGTGTATCTTTAATGCCCGAAAACTGAAAAATTTTACCTGATATTCACGCATAATTTATTAGGTAATTAACGGAAATAACTTATCTGAGTAACTATGGATATTGTGATTCTCGCCTGTTTTTTAATTATAAACCTCGGTCTTGCGGCATTGTCCGGTTATTACCTTGGGAAGACGAAGCTGTTGGATATTGAAGGAGGCAAACTGACCGGCTGGGCCCGCAACCTCTGCGGAATTGTGATTTTTGGGGCAATCTCAATTATTGGAACTCTGTCTGCAATCGATGTGAACGGCACAGTTCTGAATAACCGGGACAGCGGGCCGGTTTCCGGCGGTCTCTACTTCGGACCGGTAATCGGTATCGGGGCTGCAGCACTGAGTGCACTTTTCCGCGTAACGCAAGGGGGCGTTACGATGATCCCCTGCAGTCTTGGAACATTCTTCGCAGGATGCATTGCCGCAGCTGCAGGATACTACTTCCGCGAACGTCCGTCCATCTGGCTCGCCGCAGTTATCGGAGTAATCGTTGTTCTGGTACACTCGATTCTCGTGATCTTCCTTACCGAGGGAGGGATTGAAACAGGATGGCACATCGTCATGCAGACGCCGGCCGCCGCAGGATACGGAATCACGGTAATTATTTCGATCATTCTGTTCTCGTGGACTTTCCGTATCGCGAGAGAGAAAACAGAATAATTTTTTCTTTTTTCGATCTCGTTTCAAAGATTGATCTGCTCCGCCCACGGAAAAACGGAGCACACTGAATATCTTTGAAAAACATCACGGAACAGACGTGAACAGCACGGAACTCACATTCAACGTGATATTTCCGTGGTGTTCACGTCTGCTCCGTGATGTTTTTTTCCGTGAAATTTTCTGTGCGTTCCGTTTTTCCGTGGGCGGAGCGATCAAAGCCAAAGTCACCCACACCTTATACCATTCAAACACAAAGAGATCATAACGAATGTCCTTTCGCTACAACGTCAATGACAAAGTCCCCGCAAAAGAGATGGCAACGTCCGGCCTCATGTGGACGATCTGTTCCGCGGCATTTGTCATCATCTTTGCAAACGTTGTAGCAGGACTTTATCAGGCAAGCCCTGCGGAAACCGTCTGGTACGCCCAGAAACTTTTAGTGATCACCGGAGCTGCGGTAATTTTGCAGGTGATGTTCGGTCACAAACTTCCGGTGGTGTTCGGGCCGTCCGCAATTCTTCTGACCGCCGCAGTTGCCGCGACCGACTTTGCACCCGCGGCATTTTCAACAGCCCTTGTTCTCTGCGGTGTTCTCGGTATTGTGATTGCGCAGACAGGACTGCTTGGCATGCTTGCAAAACTGTTCACACCCAGAGTAATCGGGACAGTGCTGACGCTGATTCCTCTCACGCTCGTGCCGACATTTGTGAGTCTTATCGCAAATCCAAGTCAGCCAGGGAGCCTGACCGGAAAAGTCATCTTCGCATTTGTTCTGCTGATTGTAATCTTTGCAGCAAATCATCGGCTGAGAGGATTCTGGCGGGCGACGCTGATGCTGTGGATGCTGATTTTTGGAACGGTTGCGGCTCTCGTCTGTTTCCCGGGAACGATGCTTTCGTTTGGAACACAAGGAGTTGTTCCCCTGACCGAGGGGCTGCTGCTTTCGCCGCTTGTTGCTCCGGGCGTTATCATCTCGGTATTCATCTGTTATGTGGCGTTGATTGTGAATGATGTGGGAAGTATCCGCGGCGTTGCGGCGGTGGCGAAGTCGCCGGTAACGGAAATCAAGGGTCAGCTCCGCCGCGGAATTACGATCACCGGCATTGCAAATATTTTGTCGGGCGGGGCAGAAGTAATCGGCGGAGTAAACTACTCCATCTCGACAGGAATGATTCAGGATACGAAGAATGCGAGCCGGTATCCTCTGCTGATCGCAGGAGTCGTGATGATCATCTGCGCCGCAATTCCGCAGGTGATTGCGTTGATTTCTTCGATTCCAACAGTTGTCACCGGCTGTCTTCTGATCTTTATTATGACGAGCCAGCTGTCTGCGGCTCTGGGTATTCTGATCGATCGTACAGAGTCAACGCCGTTCACGTTCGACAACGGGGTCGTGATAGGATTTGCGATAATTATTGCGGCGACGTTTTCGTTTCTGCCTGAAGCAGCGGTTGCGGCAATTCCTGCGGTCATCCGGCCCGTGCTTGCAAACGGATTTGTCGCGGGAACTATCGCGGTGATGGTGCTTGAGCATGTGGTGTTTCGAGAGAGGAAGGGGCGGTAAAAAATACACCAGCGTGGAAAAAATATTTTCAGATAGGAGTTACGCGGTGTGGTTCTGTGATATGTGGTTTTGCTTGAAATAACCACGGAGTGTACAGAGCACACAGAATTTCACGGAAAAAAATATGGCTATGTCACGGTAAAGCGGGCGTAGTAATAGGATTCATTCCAGATAAACGGGTAGCCACCGTATCTGTTGTATGGCTGCAATGCCTCCAGTTCAGGTTCAAAGACACGAACCGAACTGCCTTCATCCGTCAGATTACAGAGGAAAATCTCATACAACACCGGAATTTCCAAGAGTTCTTCTTCATGAAATGCGTGAGCATTGGGATACAAAGAATACTCTTTCTCAGAAACTGGGACAAGACGTAACCAGTGCTCTTCTTGCGCTCCAAGAATCTGACGTCCATAGCCGAGATTGTGCCGAAGAAGGTACTCAGCAAATGTCACCTGAGGCTGGGTCTCAAGATATCTGTCATAATCGATTGAATACCGTAGGGGAAGATAGTCGGCAAATGATCCTTCCGGCGTCTGGTTGAGATACTCAAGATATTCCTGATGTTCTTTCAGACGTTGCTCGCTGTACATCTGACGCTGTTTCTCCTCATCTTGGCTCGTCATAAAATATTTGTTAAAATTTTCCAGCGAATCATTCTGGCGGTACAGTGTATAATACTCAGGGATTGCCTCAGGTGTTTCGTAAAACGAGGAAACCGGTTCCAACACCTCCGGCTGATCTTCAGGCTGAATGCATCCGGAAATCAGAACGACACCAATTATCAGAACGACCGCCCAGAGTAGTTTACGCATAGCTGTTTACTATTTTGTTCGCGATCTACGAATTATTTTGCGTTATGAAAAATTTGATATCAGGAGATACGTGGTGTGATGTGGTAAAAAAGATCTTAGTTCTTTTTTTCAATAGAACTTACGCGGTATGAAATAGTATAAGGAAAAAGGGATTTTCTGTCCTTGGTTTTGTTTGAGGTAACCACGGAACACACTGAACACACGGAATTCCACAATGAAACTCATCACCGCGTAACTCCGAATTGAAAAAATATTGAAAAAAATTCACTCAATAAAATTCGTCATAAGATGTTCCTCGTACACAGGCCCCGGAACGCCCGCCTTCCTCCCAGCCTCAATACATCGAAGAAGCCACGCCATATTTTCCGCAAGCGTTCGCATCGTCTGAAGACCCTCCGCATCCTTTCGCACATCCTCAGGCGTAAACCCGTGAACCTGATTCCAGTACTGCGAAGAAACAATCGGCATATTACTGATCGTAAAATACTTGTTCAGCCGATCAAACGCAGCAGACGCACCGCCTCTGCGGCAGGACACAACCGATGCACCAAGTTTTCCTGCCATTTTGCCGCTGGTTGAAAAAAACAACCGGTCCAAAAACGCAGTCAGCTGGCCCGAAGGACCCGCATAATACACAGGTGATCCAAAAACAATCGCATCAAACTCATCAAGGCGGGCCGCAACCTCATTCACCTGATCCTTAAAGGCGCACTTCCCCATCTCCCGACACTTCATACAGGCAATACAACCCGCAATCGGTTTCTTCCCAAGATACAAAATCTCAGTATCGACATCATGACGATTCAGACTTGACGCAACCTCAGACAACGCCGTAAACGTACAGCCCTCCTTATTCGGACTTCCGTTGATCAACAGAACCTTCATACAACCGACCTCCCGAGCGCCTCAGCCTCAAGAAGAACAGGCTTGCCGGAAATATCCCCGACCTCCATCACGCCTCCCGCAAGAATCATTCCTACATCTTTCCATCCAAGATTTTCCGCAAGAGTCTGATAATAACTCACTACCGGAGCAAAATTTTTCTCAGAATCCTCCTCGGCAGGCATCAGAAGAATACACTCCTTTCCACTCGAGCTTTGAAGATCGCTCTCCATCACCGCAAACAAGCGATCAACACATGCCTTCAACTGCGCAGTAAAACTCCAGAAGTACATCGGGCATGCAAACACCACAACCTCCGCCTCCTGAAAGACCGGATAAATCTCATCCATCGCATCCTTCTGAACGCACGGACTTTTTGGATCCTTTCCGCCGGACAGACATCCAAGACACGGATGAATATCCATCTTCTCCAGATCAAACCGCGTAACAGAATTTCCGGAAGCGACCGCTCCCTTCACAAACGAATCAATCAGCACCGCAGTATTGCCTTTCGGTCGCGGGCTGCCGTTGAGAATCAGAATTTTTTTGCTCATACCAAAACACCTGAGAATTATAAATAAAAGATAAAAAATTTCACCGCACTCAGAACTGACGCTGTAAAAACTCAAACGCCGACAGAACTTCTGCGTACTCCTTTCTTCTGTACGGATTTACTGATGGATCATACTTATCGCGGAGATCACGAAACGCTTTTGCTGTCGTCGAAAAATCCGAGCCTGCCGGAACACCAAGGATTGCATATGCCCGTTCCGTCGTCATCTCATCAGCCATAGTATAACCTCCGCAGTAAAAGAAGAAAAATGTTCGGGAAGGATTTCAAAGATCCTTCATCAGAAGATACCAGGTCTTCTTGTCAGGACTCGAAATCTTCTCGCGTTCCTCCATCTCGGCCTGAGTCCTTGGCGCAGGAACAATAACCTTGTCTCCCGGCTGCCAGTTTGCAGGCGTTGCCACATGATACTTCTCATTCACCTGCAGTGCATCAATCACCCGCAGAATCTCAGGCACATACCGGCCGGTCGTCAGCGGGTAATAGATCATCGCACGAAGAACGCCATGTGGATCAATGAAGAACACCGCACGGCACGCGGCGGTTGTGCTCATTGCCGGCTGGATCATGCCGTAGAGTGAGGCAACTCTCGTATCCAGATCAGCAATGACCGGGAAGGGAACGGCAACTCCGAGCTTTTCCTTGATGTCTTTTATCCAGGCGAGATGCGAAGAGGCGCTGTCAATCGAAAGACCGATTAATGCAACGTTTCTCTTCTCAAACTCTGGGTAGACTTTGGAAAATGCCGCAAACTCGGTCGTGCAGACAGGAGTGAAGTCTGCCGGATGGGAAAACAGCACGACCCATTTCTTGTCTTTGTAGTCGGAGAGTTTGATCTGGCCGTGCGTAGTTTCCGCGACAAACTCCGGAGCCGGTTCACCGAGACGGGGCATCTCGTGGTAGTAGTCAACGCAGTCGCACTCGTTGTCAAATGAGTCGCATGTACAAGTCTGGTCGTCGCACATTTTTTTGTTTCACCTGATCTGTCTTTTGCATCTGTAAGAGAATAAGGGTTCAGTTGTCGGCAAAAAATCAGGTTTGATTTGGAAAAACTTTATTCGGATTTTGTGTCTTTATCTGATGGGTCGTCCATGAAAATCCGAAATACATGGAGTAACCACGGAATGCACTGAGCACACAGAGCTTCACGGAAAAAGAAAATGCACGGAGAACGCCTGCGGCGCCGGAATGCACGGAAAGATCTCCAAGACAATTTATTCTCTTTTACTCTCTCAAAATATGAATGTGACACCACGAAAAGATTTAGTCGATTTTTTCTGGGAAAAGTAAGAGGGTAAGTGGTGAGCGTGGATTTGCGGTTTCCTTTTCTCATCATGCCCACTCACCACTTACCCGCTTACTTTTCCAGAAAAAAACGGACTAAATTTTTTTGTGAGAGTACACTCTCAAAATATGAAAAATATATTCCGTGCATTCCGGCGCCGCAGGCGTTCTCCGTGCATTCAGTGAAGCTCCGTGTGGTCTGTGCATTCCGTGGTTACTCCAAGCAAAGCCTAAGAGCACATAAATAGCATGTTGACAAACTAAGTAAGTTGCAGTAAGTTCGCGTATTTGTGCCCGAAAGCCCGGTGTGGGGCTGAAGGAAAATACCACTGCCGGGGGAATATTTTGTGTTAGATTGGAACTTAATTGGTATCGGAGCGGCATTCATAATTTATTTTGCCGTAATGATCTACATCGGGTTCTTCTATTTTAAGAAGACCAAAACCACAAGTGACTACGTTCTCGGAGGCCGTAAGCTGCACCCGTTTGTTGCGGCAATGTCTGCCGAAGCATCAGATATGAGCGGATGGCTCCTGCTTGGTCTGCCGGGTCTTGCCTATGCAACCGGCATGTCTGCGGCAGGCTGGACTGCAATCGGTCTTGCAATCGGTACCTACCTGAACTGGAAGTTCATTGCAAAACGCCTGAGAATCTATACCCACAAGGCAAAGGATTCTCTGACCATTCCTGAGTTCATCACGAACCGTTTCAATGAGAAGAGAGGATTCATCACTGCAATTGCATCAGTTTTCATTCTGATCTTCTTCATCGTCTACACCTCTGCCCAGTTCAAGGCAGGAGGAGTTCTGTTCAGCTCCCTGATGACGATCTACGGCGTTGACTTAAGCGCAATCGGTATCACGGATGTTTCCACACTCTATGTCGCAGGCGTTCTTGTCTGTGCACTGATTGTGGTCTGTTATACCTTCACCGGAGGATTCCGTGCAGTGTGTATCACCGATACCATTCAGGGTCTTCTGATGCTGTTCGCTCTGATTCTTGTGCCGGTCATTGCCTGCATTGTTCTCTTCGGCGACGGCATTACGTTTGCAAGCGCAGGAATTGATCCTGAGATGTTCTCGCTGTTCCATCAGTATGATGCGGCAAGCGGTGTGTTTGAGTTCGTGTCGGTGTTTACGATTGTATCAGGACTTGCATGGGGATTCGGTTACTTTGGCCAGCCCCACATTCTGCCAAGATTTATGGCAATCGAGAATCCCGAAGAGGTGCCAAAGGCACGTATGGCTGCAATGGTCTGGGTTATTCTGTCTTTGTCTGCGGCAATCTTTGTTGGTCTGATCGGTCAGCTGATGTTCCCGGATCCGGCAACTCTCGGCGGAAACCCTGAGGAGGTTTTCATCCAGATGACGGGATCGGTGTTTGGTGCTCTGCCGTTTATTGCAGGTATCATCTACTGTGGTATCCTCGGGGCAGTGATGAGTACTGCTTCGTCCCAGCTTCTTGTTGCATCCTCTTCGATCTCGCAGGATATCTACAAGAATCTGATCAATAAGTCTGCACCTGACAGAAGACTTCTGATGATCTCTCGTGTGACGGTGCTGGCAGTTTCTGCAATTGCAATCATCCTTGCCTTAAATCAGGCAAGCACGGTGTTCAATATTGTGGCAAATGCCTGGGCAGGTTTCGGCTGTACGTTTGGTACGGTAATTCTGCTTGGACTGTTCTGGAAGAGAATGAACTGGCAGGGGGCACTTGCTGGTATCATTGTCGGAGGAGTGGTGTCTCTTGGCTGGGGTACGTATCTCGCAGGCCCGACCGGTCTGTATGAGATGGTGCCCGGAGTTATCGCGAGTCTGATTGCAATTTATGTGGTCTCAAAGCTTACGGCAGAGCCGGAGAAGGAGATCACGGATTTGTACGATGAGTACGTTGCAGAGATTGGCGACCGAAGTACCTGAACGCGGATCAAACTCCGCATTTCTTTTTTTTTTGTTTACGTTTTGCTCCACCCACGGAAAAGCGGAGCGGAACATAAGTGAGCGAAACATAAGTAAGCAGAACGATAAAACGAGTATTTGTCCACAGTACTCATATACTGTGAAGGATCAATGACAGAAGTACACAAAGATGATGAGTATTGATTCTGCGGCAACGGGTGAGATGGCGAGAGTTGCCGCATGTATCCGGGAAAATCCCGGGATATCATCAGATGCAATAGCGCAAAAAACCGGCATCCCGCAGTTCTGGACAGATCATGCAGTCCGAAAACTGAAGAGACGATCACTCATTCTGGTAATCATGAGAGACGGGGTCTCTACCTACTGGGTGCGGCGGGAACCAAAATGTGCCGAGGAAAAAATTTTGCAGGAGATCATGGGCCGTGATGTTCTTCACCGGATATTTTCAGAAATTTTCGAGAGACCGGGAGCTTCAGCAGAAGAGATTGCAAAGCGGACCGGGCTGTCCGGAGTGCGGGTCGGCTGGCATCTCTCGAGGCTGGAGATGTTTGGTGCAGTTGTTGGAGAAGAGGTTTTGGGATTGAAAAAATATCGGACTGCGGATATGTTTAGAGAAGCGTACGAAATATATCAGTGAAAAAATATTTTTTCAGGAAAAAAATTCCATGAGAGCTGAGAGTGACTCATCGGTTGCGTCATCATCAAGCGTGATGAACATTTTTTCCGCGAACGAACTCACGTGACCTTCAGGAGTACACGTGAATCTGACGATGTGAGCGATCAGATCTTTTGGTTTTTTGTCGCGGTTCCATTCAAGAGAGATCTCTGCGTATGTGGTACTGTTGTCTGAGAGAATTTTTTCCGAGATGAAATTTCTGGTTGACCACACTCCTTCTTCGGTCCAGTTGGTAAAACCGGTCGCATGCTCTCGTAGGACCGGATGGGGAATTGGAGGATTCACGCCGTCGTACTCAAAGACCATGACGATGCTGAGGTTCGTCGATGGTCTGCCAAAGAAAGCTCCTTTGTCAGAGGAGGACTCTTCTTTTGATGCAGTACGCAGTTTTTCTCCATGAAGGGAGAAGAGATCATACACTGAACTTGTTTCTGCGGTGATGATTCCATCAGGCGAAAAGGTGATCTGTAAACGGCAGCCGTAGATGTCAATGCGGGTGCTGCCGTCGGGACCAGACAGATTCGGATACCGGGCCTGATATGCTGAAATAATTTCTTCGTGAAGAGCGGGAGCGGTTGTGTAGAGAGTGCGGCCCAGCTCTTCTCTGAGGAGAGTGAGATTTTTGGATGACGGAATCTCGGATGGATCGAAGACTGTTTTCAGCGGCAGTGCTGCGTGTTCATCATACAGGACATGATCGCTCTGATTGTACTGCGTTTCAATGACTGCGGCGGCTGCCGGAGACGCGGCAAGACAGAGTGAAAAAATCAAAAGAAGGCAGAGGCAAAAAGTTCTGGGCTGCATGTTTGAATAAACGTCAGCCGGATATTTATAGAGAGTGAGCAATTCTTCGGTTTGAAGAGTTGCTCAAATGATTAGGACTTACGCGGTATGAAATAGCATAAGAAAAAAGGGTTTCTCTGTCCTCGGTTTTATTTGGAGTGTACTCTCACAAAAAGATTTAGTCGATTTTTTCTGAAAAATGTAAGCGGGTTAGTGGTGAGTGGGGTTTCGCTTGAAAGAAAACCGCAAATCCACGCAAATCTCGCTCGCTGATGCTCGCTCCGCAAATCGCGTTTGCTATTTCGTCGCTCTCATCCCGCCGGGTTCCGGCGGGCTCGTTGCTATCGCAACCGCGACGGCAAACGCTGGACGGCGCCAGTCGGGCGCCGTCTATTGTTTATCGATAATATTCATGGTGTGGCACTGCGTGAAAAGTCGTTGCGTCGAAAACTTTCAGATCGTCCTCACGTCGGCGATCCATTCAACCCATGGCGGCGCCCGACTGGCGCCGTCCAGCATTTGCAGTCGCGTCACCGATTAGGTGCTCCACCCGCCCAATCTTGGGCGGGAAGGAGAGCGACGGTTCGCAAATGCGATTTGTGGAGCCCGAAGGGCGAGATTTGCGTGGATTTGCGGTTTCTTTTTCTCATCATGCCCACTCACCACTAACCCGCTTACATTTTTCAGAAAAAAAACGGACTAAATTTTTTCGTGTTATCACATAGCGAGACCACCTACAAAAAATCCCAAACGATGAAACTCATCACCGAGTAAGTCCTATTATAATCAAAATTCTCTCCATACCATGTATCTAATATTCAGTCAGACGTCCATAATCATTCCAGTCTCCGAACATCTTTCCTGCCGCAGACTGCTCAATCAGTTTTTTCACTCTTTTTTCAAACACAGCTCTGTCTTTCTTTTTGTCACGCTGTATGGAATCGATACGGACACGCTGATAGAGAGAAGGAAAACTTTTGAAATTATCCCATGCCGCCGGATTTTCTTTGAACGCCAGCATGATCTCATCATCTATGACAAAGCTCTTCTCCGACATATCCGGCAAAACCGCACGCCCTGCGTCCGTCACAAGCCCCAGTTTTTCTAATCTGCGGCAACGTTCCTTATTTAATTCCGACCACGGGCTCCTCGGTGCCCGGGGAGTGAACTTCTGCATATCCACGCCATCGATGTTTTTATGTGTTGTATCTATCCATCCAAAACAAAGGACTTCTTCCACTGAATCAAGATACCAGACAAAATCTTCAGGCGGTATTTTTCCTTTCTTTGCGATCATCCAGCATTCCGTTTCCTTGTCATGATTTTCTGCTAACCACTCCCGAAATGCCTCTCTTGTGGTGATGCCAAGAATATTTTTTGCCTCCATGGTAATCCGCCCTGTTCAGTAATTGTTCGACTGTTCTGCAAAGAAAGTATTTGGATTCATACTTGAGTCCTCCTTTGTTTTTGTCACGTCGCAGCACACAGCCGGATATTTATAGAGAGTGAGCAATTCTTCGGTTTGAAGAGTTGCCCATATGATACACATCAAAATCCTCTCCATGAATGAGGCTCATGATCTCCTTCCATGCATCCTTGAGTTCCTTAAGAGAGCCCGGTCTTTGGAAAGAGTTGGAGTTGGTATAGGGTAACTCGAGTGACGCGGGCGGAGTGTCGGTGTACTCAGTGGAAAAAGTTCCTTTTCCAAACGACCCGTCAGGCCTGAACTCAAGAGTCAGCCGGTTGCCGTAATGATAGATATATTTGGCATCTCCATAAGGAAGTTCAGGATAGCGGGCCTGATATGCCATCACAATTTCTGAGTGAAGCGAAAGATTTGACATATAGAGATCATACCCCAGTGCCTCGCGGGCCGCGGCGCGATCATAGGTCTGTGGAATGGAGGTTGGATCAAAGCTGTCTGCAAGTACCAGACCCCTTTCTCCATAGGAAAAACGATTTTCTGTATCAATGTCGATGACCACGACCTGAAGAGAGTCGTCACTCTCACTGTATCGGGAGACAGAGTATCCGTAGGAAAGTCCGTCATCAGAGACGGTATCATTTCCGTCAACAGTTTCTCCAGCGGCAAATCCTGTCACAAAAAAACTGAACAACAGAATGCAGAAGAGAGCAAATGCCCCACCGTGACGGTTCATACTACAAAGTAGGAGAAACCGGTATTTATAGAGTGTGAGCAGTTTCTCGGTTTACATTTTTTCCAGAGTTATCTCCAGATCCTGCAAATCGATCATCTGGCCGGAGCCGGACTTGGCAAGTCTGATGTTTTTGATATGATAGACATAACCTTTGGTGAAACTGAAGTTTTCGAGAGTGAGTGAATCATATCCTTCAGCCTCAATGCGAACAGTATGTACTCCCGGGCTGATGCCCGTGATGTGAATATCCGGATAGTACACACTGCCGAAGAAATGTTTTTTATCCACATACACCTCGGACTCGAGCGGAACTGCATTCACCACAAGTCCTGCCGAAGAGACTGATCTGTTCAGAACAGCAGCGATCTTAGCGTTCGATTCATCAGAGATGTTCACCTCCATGCAGTACTCATCATACCCTGCCTTCGCAACTTTCACCATATGGTTTCCAGTCGGAATGTTGGTCCATGGATGATGACCGTCAGCGTACCCGATAACCACATCATCAATAATGACATACGCGTCCGGCGGCACGGCTTTCACCAGAAGTGATCCGGTTTTTTCTGCAGGATACACAGGCGAGTGGAACACAACATCCGGATCATCACGCATATAGACGATATGCACCCGATGAAAAGATCCTACTCCCTCTTTGGTGGTTGGAATCTGTGACACATATTTTTCTGATTGAATGGGATGTATCTCGATGCGTTTTTCCTGCCAGGGAATGCTCGCTGAAACAGCGTTTCCATAACCGAGCCGAATATTAAACAATGTTGCAGGATCTTCGGTGAGCTGCCCCCAGTAGATTCCATAATATCTGCTTTGATTGGGAACACTGTTTTTCAGAATGCAGGTGTACGGGTCTCCGTAGATCAGAAAGGTGAGCTGAATGGTTTCCGGCGGATCCAAAAGATAAGGATTGTCAAAAAACATCAGCGTGAAATCCTGCACATTCGTCGGAGGAGAAAGCGGGCCATAGGTTTCATTGTATTTTTTCAGATATTGATCAGAGGTCAGATTCTCCTGCGGAAGAATGGTACTGTGTCCAAAAATTGCGAAAGGAACTTCTGAGTAATCTGTT
Source organism: Methanorbis rubei (assembly GCF_032714495.1). Taxonomy (NCBI): domain Archaea; kingdom Methanobacteriati; phylum Methanobacteriota; class Methanomicrobia; order Methanomicrobiales; family Methanocorpusculaceae; genus Methanorbis; species Methanorbis rubei. Next base: position 61,158 of record NZ_JAWDKB010000002.1, read on the forward strand.
TCGGTTGGCGTCCCGATACATCCGGATGATGCAAAAACGATCACAAGGAGCAAAACTATCATATAGCGATGTATGCGGATCATCTGAAGTCCTGTACTGATACCTGAGTTGTTCTGATATTTATAGTCCGTGAGCAGTTTTTCGGTTTTGTTCAAACCGAAAAACTGCTCACACCCTTAATATATTCAAAAAAACTATTCATTCCATATACCAGTTTCATGAAGCCCAGCAGAAGATACGATCTCTCACTCGCACTCAACATACTTCTCATAGCAGCTCTCTGCCTCCTCGCATTCACCGCTCTTGGCACAACGCCTGATCAGCTGCTGCGGGATCAGATGATGCGGGGAGAGTATCCAAAAGAAGACTACGAAGCATACCAGTCCTCACTCGATGCAGGGTTTTTCATGAGCTATGAAACCTATCTTCAGAAAAAATATCCTGTCAACTTTATCGACTGGAAGGAACAGGGACAAAAAATCAGCTTCCTCCATTTGCGCGAGGTGACAAAGGATGAGATTGACAAAAATCCTGAAGCGGTCATAAAAGATCTGACCGGAGACGAACTCGCCCTCTATCCTCTGCTTGACGACCTCTTCATCGCAGACACTCCCTTCTCCCTAAAACAGGCGTACCGGTACGAACTGGAAGCGGTTGAACCCTTCACCGCCAACAACACCTATGTACTCTGGCACAACAAAACCTACCGGCTGTGGGAACAGGAGGTGTAAAAACGGATTCAAAAACGCGCCTTCGAATTTCACTTCTACTTAATCTTCTTCTGCTCGCAGCAATATGCTGTCTTCTTCTCATCTCAATCACCGGAGAAAATTCTGGATCATATTCAGACGACGAGTACCGTGCCTACCAGAACTCGGTCTATTACGGACTTGACGCAACCTACCCCGAGTACCTCGCACAAAAGTATCCGGAAAAATATACCAACACAAAGCTCGGCATCTTTTATCTCGCAGACGTTCGGCCCATCACCTCAGACACGCTGAAGATCAGCGAGATGAAGACTGTGATCAAAATCACCGACGAAGACTTCCGCAGTCATCCTGCACTTGGAAAAATATTCATCGCAAACGCTCCCTTCACCACCGTACAGCTGAGTCAGGAAGAGTACAACAATCTGGCGATCTACTTTCAAGAAGGAGTTATCATCGAATGGAACGGTACCCTCTACCAGTCATTCGTCGTCTCAGGCATCATGCTCGGAGCGGCCGCAGTACTTGGAACAGGACTCTTTCTCTTCGCCTGCACCAGAAGAAAGATCTCAGATGACCCGGCGTCTCGTGTGATGCAGATTGCCGAGTACATCAAAACGCATCCCGGCTGCTCCATGAGTGACATCATCACCAACACCGGATTTTCCAGAGGTTCTGTTTCCTACAATCTTCACAGGCTTAGAGCCGCAGGACGGATACAAAAAATCACCCGTCACGGTGTCGTCCGCTACTACTCCTCGCATGCAGAGACGAACACTCTTGACGAGTACCTCTCAGACATTCTCAGAAAAGAAAAACCTTCACAGATTTTTGAAGCAGTGCGGAATCATCCCGGGATTACCCAGAAAGAGATAGCAAAAGCAACAAAACTGTCGGTCTCAACCGTACAATGGCATCTGACACGAATGGTTTTGGACGCTGTCATAGAACAGACGCGGGAGAAGAAGATGAACCATTATATGATACGACCTGAGTACCTCGATGTGCATAAAGAGATGCAAAACAGAACAACCAAACATAAATGACCAAAACAGGCACTCAGTCAAAGCCTGACCAGAACAACCGGCCGGGGAGTTAGGCTCTGACCAGAGTATTTGATAGATCCCAAAGCGAAAGTCGTGTGGAAAATCACCCGTAAAATCATCAACTGTCTTGACATTTTTGCGGTAATACCTGATGGAGAGATTTGTGCCAACAACAAGCATCACCAGCGGCAGAAGAAATTTTGAAACCTGCTTCAAACATTTCTCGGACGCGGGGGATACATAACTCCATCAAGTAGTACAATTTAGCAATCTCTCATTCTGAGAAGATAAATCTCTTGGACATAAATTAGGTTTGCCCGAATACCAGATTATTTGAGAAATTTTTGGAAAGCAGGGAACAAAAAATAAATCAGGGCAACTGCATGGAAATATCATAAAAAGCATTCATTCTACAACAAATTGAGAAAAAATATTCTGGCTTCGGAAAAAAATCCGCGCCAAAAAAATACGAACAAAACGTCAGTTTGCGTCAGCTACCCCCAATCATCTGACCGCGAACTGCTTTCCCCAAACACCACAGCATATGCTTTTATCATACCAAGAGAAAAGCATACAGTAGTATGATCAAGGTCGCAGTCAACGGATACGGAACCATCGGAAAACGTGTGGCTGATGCAGTAGCCGCACAGCCTGACATGGAGATCATCGGCGTCTCCAAAACCAAACCCGGTGCAGAAGCATTCGTCGCAAAAGAACGCGGGTACCCGCTCTATATCGCAGACATCACCAAAAAGGAAAGCTTCGAGAAAGCAGGCATTCAGGTTGCCGGCAGTGTCTCGGACATGATCCAGAAGGCTGACATCATCGTTGACGCAACTCCCGGAGGAGTTGGCGAAGGCAACAAAGCCCTGTACGAAAAATACGGCAAAAAAGCAATCTGGCAGGGCGGCGAGGACCACGAAGTCGCAGGATTTTCCTTCAACTCCTCCTGCAATTACGCAGAAGCGATCGGAAAACAGTTTGCCCGCGTGGTATCCTGCAACACCACCGGTTTATGCCGGATCATCAACCTGATCGACACAGCCTTTGGCGTCAAAAAAGTACGGGCCACCATGGTTCGCCGCGGAGGCGACCCGGGCGATGTCAAACGCGGGCCGATCGATGCAATTGTTCTCAATCCGGTGACCATTCCCTCCCATCACGGCCCTGATGTGCAGAGCATTCTGCCAAACATCAACATCGTCACCTCTGCAATGATTGTGCCGACAACCTTGATGCACATGCACTTCCTCAACATGGAGCTGAAGAATCCTGCAACCAAAGAGCAGGTCATCGAACTTATCAAAGCGCACTCAAGACTCGGTCTTATTGAGAAGAGCACTGGAATTATCAGCACCGCAGAACTCAAGGAGTATGCCTGCGACCTGCTTCGCCCGAGAGGCGATCTCTGGGAGAACGGCATCTTCAAAGACTCCATCTCGGTTCTCGAAGGAACGGATCTCTATCTGTTCCAGGCGATTCATCAGGAGGCAGACGTTGTTGTCGAAACTGTTGACTGCATCCGTGCGATGGCTGGCAGCGTGAAGACCGCATCCGAATCGATTGCGATCACCAACAAAGCGGTCGGCCTTACCGCCATCAGATAATTTTCTTTTTTTATGAACTTCGATGATCTGATCCCAAGCTCAGACAGGACGCATCATCTCTACGAAGGGATACCGATCTATGAACGAAGATTCAAAGATATCGGGCCGTTCAAATTTCCGGGACTCGCGGTTGCCTGCGATGCGGCAGGGGCATGTCACATAACATTCTCCGGAGAGCCTGCGTATGCTGAGCGATACGACTGGACCGGAGACTTTGCCGAAGGAGTTGCCGCAGTTAGGGACGCAAACGGCCGCTACTTTCACATCGATCAGAACGGAAAACCGATCGCTTACGACACGTATCTGTATGCGACGGATTTTGTCGCTGGTTCTGCGGTTGTGTATCATGAAACATTCGGGGCGACCCACATCACCACCGCAGGCGAGCTGCTTTACGGAGACTGGTACTTTGATGCCCGGCCTTTCAAAGAAGGAGTCGCCGAAGTTCGGGATGAAAACGGCTGGCTGATGATTGATCCGGCAGGAACAGTCCTTGGCCAGGCCAAAAAGCCTGTAGATATATTTCCCGTCCACGGAAACGTCCGCCGCGTTCTTTCGGAAAACCAGATCCCCAAAGTTTTGCAAACCTCAGACTGGGACGCGGCAGCAGTTCTGATGCGGCATGGAGAACGCCAGCCGTTCATCAAAGGAGAGCCCGGCTCAACAAAAGTTCTGACCGCACGTGGAAGAAGGCAGGCGCGGGAGTTTGGAGCTGCACTTCCTGATGTGCCTGTCTGCACATACGCAAGCCCGATGGTTCGATGCGTGCAGACCGGCAATGAAATTCTTGCAGGAGCAAAAGCATCCGGAACAACAGAAGAGAGTCTGATGCTTGGAACGCCGAGCGCGTATGTTGCAGACGATGAACTGGTCCGGGAGTTTTATGTGGTAAATCCGGTTAAGACGATGAGCCTCCGCTATGTCGCAGGCGAAACCCTGCCCGGGCATTATCCTGCGGATGTCGGTACCCGCCGGATGTTTGATTTTGTTTCAGACACGCTTGCCGACGGAGAAATTTCCGTCTGCGTCACGCATGATGCATGGATTGTTCCTTTCGTTTCCCTCCTAACCGGCTATGATTTTACGAATGACTGGCCCGACTTTCTGGACGGCTGCATTCTGATGCGGCGTGACGGGAAATATTTCCTGTGGTGGCGGGGAAGAGAGTATCCGATAGCTCGGTGAAATTTTTTTGAAAAAAATTATTTTTCTTTTTCGGGATTTTAGTATGTGGACTCACTTGGAGTAACCACGGATCACACAGAAATATCACGGAGCTTCACAGAAAAAATGCACGGAGAATACCTGCGGCGCCGGAATGCACGGAAAAATTTCCGAAAATTTTTTTATTTTTATTTTACGTTTACAAAATCAAAAAATGAAAAAAATATTCTTCCGTGCATTCCGGCGCCGCAGGTATTCTCCGTGCATTTTTTCAGTGAAGCTCCGTGTGCTCTGTGCATTCCGTGGTTACTCCGAGTGAGAGCAAAGCCCGAAAAATCTCAAACAATGAAACTCATCACCGCGTAACTCCTATTCAAAAAAAATTGAGAGAAAAAATTCATGCCGGAACCGCAGCCCCGGCAGGAGATCTTTTCAACACTTTCCTCGCGATCGCCTTTCCTGCCTCGCCCAGAAACAGAGCAATGACTGCTATCATAATAGCAACAAACCATGCCTGTTCGCCCAACGCCGCAGTGCCGAACAGACTCTGCATGAATCCGATCTCGGTGAGAATCACCGCCCAGGCAATCACCACCAGAAACATGATGAAGAGGGCACGGTTCGTCAGGAACTCACGGGTGAAGATGCTCGTGTCCGGGAACCGCAGGTTTGCCGTGAACGGAATATGGAGCAGGATAAACGTAATCATCGTCATCGCAATCGCCTGTTCGGGCGTTCCACCGGTAGCTTCAATCCAGATGTAGCCGGCGAGAGGTGCTGCCCCCCAGTAAATACCGACGAGAATCATCCTCACCGTAAACCACCCTGACATGATCCGCTCATTCTTCGGTCGCGGCTTCTTCGTCATAATGCCGGGCGATGCCGTATCATAACACAGCGCTATGCCGACAGGGACCGTAACAAAGTAGCTGATAAAAAGCGTCTGGACCGGCGCAAAAATTCCTGTGTAGGCGCCGACAAAAAGTGCGGCGAACAGGAACAGAAGAATGTAGGCCATCAGGTTCGCCATCTGGAACCTGATGAACTTCAGCATGTTGTCGTAGAGAACACGCCCCTGACGAACAGCTGTTACAATTGTGGCAAAGTTGTCGTCGGTCAGAATCATCTCGGCAGACTCCTTTGACACCTCGGTTCCGGTAATTCCCATCGCAACACCGATGTCTGCGGCCTTCAATGCCGGAGCATCGTTGACACCGTCTCCTGTCATCGCAACGATATCGCCTTTTTCCTTCAGAGTCTGCACAAGCCGTACTTTGTGTTCAGGCGCGACGCGGGCAACAACGCCGATATCATCGATCAAAGAGCGAAGCTGTTCATCCGACATCGCAGACATCTCAGCACCTGTGATCACTTTTCCGGAGATGCCAAGCTGATCGGCAATTGCTCCGGCAGTTGTTCCATGATCCCCAGTGATCATCCTGACCCGGATGCCGGCGGTCTTACAGGTGGTAATTGCCTCCTTCACCTCAGGACGCGGCGGATCAATAATGCCGACCATCGCAACGATCGTGAGATCTTTGATACTTTCAGGCGTAACTGAAGAAGAATCAAATGTGATCGGCTCAAAGTCGCGGTAGGCTATCATCATCACTCGCAGACCTTTTTTCGCAAGATCATCGTTTGCCGCAAGAATCGCGGACTCGGATCCGGCAAGGGGAGAGACGGTTTTGTTCGTATCAATATACGAAACACCGCGGGAGACGAGAACGTCAGGCGCACCTTTCACATAACATCGGACAATTTTTTTGCCGGAGTTCGGGTCGGTCATTGCATGAAACGTTGCCATGAACTTGTACTCGGAGTCAAAGGGAACTTCAGCAATTCGCGGGTACTCTGCCCGCGTCGCCGCAGTGTTGAGGCCTCCCTTCTCCGCAAGAATCACAAGAGCCCCTTCGGTTGGATCACCGACGAGCTTTCCGTCCGATACTGTCGCGTCAGAACAGAGAACCATCGGCAGAAGAATCGGGTCAAGTGAAGCGATCGGGGCGCCGCCAACATGCTGAATCTGACCGTTCGGATAGTATCCCTCTCCGGTAACCGTGAGAGTGCGGCCCGCGACAACAATTTCTCTTGCAGTCATCTGGTTCATCGTCAGGGTTCCTGTTTTGTCCGAACATATGGCAGAGGTTGAGCCGAGCGTCTCAACAGACGGGAGCCGCTTCACAATTGCTCCGCGTTTGGCGAGGTCCATCGTGCCGACCGAGAGCATCATCGTCATCACGACAGGAAGGCCGGTCGGTACTGCCGCGACCGCAAGCGCAATGCCGAGCGTGAAGAGATCATCAAACGACTCGCCGTGATAAAGGCCGATACTGATCAGAAGAATGAGGGCAATGGCTGCAATAATTGCAATCGCGATGCTGAGCTGATCGATCTTTTTTGTCAGTGGGGTCTTCTCTTCCTTGACCTCGCGAAGCATACCGGCAATTTTTCCGACCTCGGTATTCATGCCGGTGCCGGTCACGATCATTTTTCCTTTGCCGCGGGTCACGACCGTGTTCATGAATCCCATGTTGGCCTGATCACCAATCGGCATATCGCCTGTCGGAAGAACGGTTATCTCCTTTGGAACCGGCTGGCTCTCACCGGTCAGGGCCGACTCTTCGATCTCAAGGCTTGCAGAGTAAACAATTCTGCCGTCGGCAGGAACAATGTCGCCGCTTTCAAACTCCACCACGTCTCCCGGAACGAGCTCTTCGATTGGGAGCGTTATCAACTCGCCGTCACGAAGGCAGCGGGTGGTGGTCTTCATCATTTTTTTCAGCGCCGCAACACTGTCTGCGGCCTGGCGTTCGGAACGAATGCCAAGAATGGCGTTCAGCAGTGTTAAGGCAAACAAAAGTAATGCGGTGCTGAAGGTACCGACATACAGACTCAGGGCCGCAGCTGCAAGCAGAATTATCTGCATGTAGTCGCGGTACTGGCGAAGAAAAACCCTGATGAAACTTGGCTTCTCCTCATTTTGCAGTACATTGCCGCCAAATGTTTTCCTGCGCTCCTCTACCTCGGGGAACGAGAGACCCTGCTCAAGAGAAGTTGCAAGACGGCTCTCGGTATCCGAAACAGACAGGGAGTACCAGGATTGCCCGGAGGAAAGATCCTGTTTATCCATTGCACTATCCTGTTGTGAAAATTAGCGGGGAGCATTCATTAACCTGCGTATGAGGTCATATTTTTCAAGTTATAAAAATATACAAAAAGGTTATTTTTATAAACATAAAGGATCAATAGAGTGGTAGAGAGTCCGCACAGACTCGAAGGAAAAAACATCATGACAAACGAAGCAATGGAATTTATGAAAAACAATCCGGTCCTCTATCTTGCAACTGTTGACGAATCCGGCAACCCGAAAATCAGACCGTTCATGTTCATGCTTGAGAAGGACGGAAAGCCCTACTTCTGCACCTCGAACAAAAAACCGATGTACGCACAGATGAAAAATCATCCAAACGTTGAGATAACAACAGCGTCCCCGGAGTTTGCCTGGATCAGAATCTCTGCAAAGATTTCGTTTTCAAACGATCTTGAGATCAAAAAAGCAGTTATTGCATCAAGCCCACTCGTCAAAGGCATCTATCAGACCGCCGAGAACCCGGATTTTGCAATCTTCACTCTTGCGGATGCAACCGCAGTCATCGCAGACTTCTCCGGCAACCCGCCAAAGACCTACCGTCTTTGAAATCTCAATTTTTTTGAACTATATCTTCATCTGATCACAAAGGAAATTATCTACTGAACAATGGAAGACGTTTTGGCTGCCGAACTTCGCGAAGAGATCAGATCGCTCAGAGCCGAACTTCGCAGATACATTACAGCAAATTCTGACAACACCGCAGCACTGGAAGCGTTTCGGAAAAATTCTGCTGAGATACTAATCAAGGTTGAACTTGAGCATGCGAAAAAAATTCTTGAGGCCCAGGCGGAAAACTGTCCTGCAAAAGATAAATGTCTGCCCCAGTTTTCCAGAACTTATGAAACACTTCTGAAAAGTCTGAAGACCGGCTCGATCTCTGCTGAAGAGATGACAAAGATCCGCCACGAGTACGAAAATGTCCAGAAGCTGTGCAGCAGCGAAAACTGTACCGGCTGCCTTACAGAAGCAGACAGACTGTTTGCAGCCCAGACAAAACTGCTGAAAAGTGCCGGCGTGTATGCAGGAGACAGTGTCGCCGAACAGATTCAGGAGCTGTCCGATGACGCAGTCGTTGCATGGATTGGTGAGCCGCTCGCAAATGTCGTCCGCGTAAAAATTCTCAAGTCCCTTGCAAGCGAGCCGAAAGCCTTTGTTGATCTTTCAAAGCTCACCGGACTTCGCGGAGGAAATCTGCTGTTTCATCTGGAGAAGCTGACAGCATCCGGCATGATCCTGCAGAAGGGAGAACGTAAGGATTACGCGATCACGTCAAGGGGACGGGAACTGCTGCATGCGGCAGCTACTCTCATCGAGAAAATCGGATAAAAAAATTCTCTTTTATTTTTTTCAACCTGTCTACACTGTATCACACATCCTTTATCTCATAGTGCTTCCAATGTAGTAGGATATGGACGCATACGAACTCGTCACCCGTAACACGGCGGAGATCGTCACCGAAGACGAACTCCGGCAATTGTTGAACAAACCAACAAAGCGGGTCTATACCGGGTATGAACCCAGCGGCGAGATTCACCTCGGTCACCTGGTGACCATCAATAAACTGATGGATATGAAAGAAGCAGGGTTTGACGTCGTGGTCTTGATCGCAAACCTGCACGCATATCTGAACCGGAAGGGAACCTTTGAACAGATAAAAGAGCTTGCCGAGTACAACAAGGCATGCATTGAGGCATGCGGTCTGAAGGGTGCTGAGTTTGTGCTTGGGACGGATGTTCAGCTGACGCCCAAATATCAGACCGAAGTTCTCACACTTTGTCAGGAGATAACCCTGAACCGTGCGACCCGAAGTATGGATGAGGTCGGTCGGGCAATGGATAATCCAATGGTTTCGCAGATGGTGTATCCTGTTATGCAGGTCGTTGACATCCCGACCCTCAACGTTGATGCGGCTGTTGGCGGGATTGATCAGAGAAAAATCCACATGCTTGCACGCGAACACCTGCCAAGCCTTGGTTACAAACCTCCAGTCTGTATCCACACACCGATTGTGAACGGACTCGATGGTCAGAAGATGTCCTCTTCAAAAGGAAATGTCGTCTCGGTCGCAGACTCTCCTGAGGAGATCAAGAAGAAGATGAAGAAGGCATTCTGCCCGCCGGAGACGGAAGGAAACCCGATTCTCCAGGTGTTCCAGTACAATATTTTCCCGCGGATGTCTGAGGTTGTCATCCGCCGCCCGGAAAAGTTCGGCGGAAACTCTGAGTACCAGAGCTATGCAGAACTTGAAGCAGCATATGCTGCAGGAAAAATTCACCCGATGGATCTTAAAGCCGCATGCGGCGACTCCTTAACAGAGTTACTCGCTGATGCGTATGCATATGTGCAGAGCTACAAAAACAAAGCATAATTTTTTTTTGAAAAATTTTTCCAACTATTTTTTCGCTAACTGGTAACTTTCTTCTATCCTAGAAAATATTTCTTCGGCAGAAACAGAGCCGTCAAGACATATCGTGAACCAGTGTTTTTTGTTCATATGATATCCGGGAAAATATTTTTTGTTATCGATGAGAGAGGAAATTTCCTCAGAAATTATCCGCAGGTCGATGATCTCAATCAGCTCGTCATCATCAATTCCCAGTTTTCTTTTCGGTATTCTGAGCAGGGCAGCGTACCATTTCGCGGTGTCCTGCCTTCGGAACACGGCATTCTCCGGAAACCTGTTCCATAAAAACTCAAGCTCATCGCCATAGGTCTCGCGGACATGGCTGATGACTTCCTTTGTCATGCTACTTTTGAACACGTCACGCTCAAAACAGGCATTATTGATAGTGGCGAGCACACACTCGTACTCGTCCCGCACCCGTCCGACGAACTCGCCTTCCGCATCAGCGACACGATGCAGAACGTACGCGTACTCTGAGATGGTATCGATAACTTCGGTGAAAACTTTTCCCTGTTCAGATATGATGACGGACATCTGAAATCGTCCGTCAAGAAGAGGGGCCGCATAGCTGTAGCCTTCATTCTGCCGGACAAATCCAAAGGAGAGGAGTCGCTCAGGAATTATTTTTCGGTTTTCAAAAATTTCATCGATCTCCATCTTGCGTGTTCCTTCTGTGCAGAGACTGTGATATGTATGAGAAGTCTGCTTATATGCCATATATTTTTTGTGAGGGAGAAAAAGGCCGAAAGGATCAGCACAACAAATAACCCAAAGACAAAACATACTATAACTCTAGACACAGCACCCCAAGAAAAAAAATCATGAAATCAACACCAGACCCACAAAAATTTCTGGAAAAATATTTTTCAGATTATCATTTCACCGCCATTGAAGAGATCAACAGAGGCTGGTCCTCAGACAAAAAATATCTCGCTGAATCCATCCGCAAAGAAAAATATCTTCTCCGCATAACAACGTCCGCAAAAAAACTGCCGTATAAAATACAGGAGTTTGCAGCACTCAAAACTCTTGAAAAATTTGAACTGCCGATTCCAAAACCAGTAGACCTCAAAGTTAACGAAGACGGAGAAACAGTTCTGATGCTTCTCGGCTGGGTGCCGGGCCGAGAACTGGAGGAGGCAATTCACGAACTTTCACCAGAAGATCAGTACAGGCTCGGCGTTCGGGCCGGAGAAATTCTTGCACAACTTCACACGATTCCTGCGCCTTTGGATATTCCTCGTTGGGATGAATGGTTCTCCAAAAAAATCGATAAACGTCTCGCGGAGTATGCTGCGTGCGGCATCCGACTGCCAAACGATGAAAAAATTCTTGAATACATCAGAAGCAACCGGCATCTAATCCAAAACCGTCCCCAGTGCTTCCAACACGGCGACTACCATATCGGGAACATGGTCTTGGACGAACAAAAAAATCTTGGTATCATCGACTTTGACCGGATGGACTACGGAGACCCCTGGGAAGAATTCAACAGAATCACCTGGTGTGCAAATGCAAGCAAATATTTCGCATCAGGGAGAATTGCCGGCTACTTTGAGGGATCTGTTCCAGAAAATTTCTGGAAACTCTTCCTTCTCTATATTAGTGTAAATATGATCGGATCCGTTCCCTGGGCAATCCCTTTCGGGGACAACGAGGTCGCAACGATGATGAAAACTGCACAGGATGTTCTTCTGTGGTTTGACAACATGAATAATCCGATACCAAATTGGTACTGCTCAGAAATACCGGACTTCTTCATCGATAATTTTTCGGACGGTCAGAAGAACTAATAATTCATAAGAGAAATATAGTATAATTAAAAACACATCACCCCCAAAAATCATGAAATCAACACCGAAATCACGAGATCACCACCACGAAAATCAGGATCGGATCGAAAAACTCGATCGGAAGCTTGCCGAGCTCGGCGTCCGCATCAAAGACGAAGACTCGCGCAAAGTTACCGACGAGGTTTTTGATGAGGTCACTCTTCTTGCCCTTTACAAACTGGTGAACAAAAAAATCATCACCTCGCTTGGCGGATCCATCTCCACCGGAAAAGAGGCGAATGTATTTTCTGCCAGCAAAAAGAACGAAACCGGAGAAGAAATCGGCGCAGCAGTCAAAATTTATCGTCTCCGGACCGGCAATTTCACCACCATGAGCGATTACATCATTGGCGACCCCAGATTTTCCAATATCCGGAGAACCCACAAAGACATCATCTTTGCATGGACCAAAAAGGAGTACAGCAACCTTTCCCGCACCCGGGAGGCAGGCATCCCCTGCCCGGAACCTTACGCATTTGATCGCAACATTCTGATCATGCAGTTCCTTGGAGAAGGTATTATTCCATACCCGCAGATGCGCCAGCTTCTGCCAAAAACTCCGGAAGAAACCTACGAAGACGCGATTGGCATCATTCGCGACCTGTACCAGAAAGCCCGCCTTGTGCATGGAGACCTCTCCGAGTACAACATCCTGACCGGACCAAACGGTCTCATCGTAATCGACATGGCCCAGGCCGTAACCCCGGAACATCCGAAAGCCTACAATTTCCTGTTCCGCGACATTAAGAACATCAACAGATTTTTTGCACCAAAATGCAAAACAATCGATGAACATGAACTCTTCCGCACCATAGTCGGAGAAGAATTTTTCGAGATATAACATGACCCAGGAACTCAAGATCCCCAACGACCGTATCGGAGCAATCATCGGAAAGCATGGCGAGACCAGAAAAACTCTGGAAAAAATGCTGAACGTCACCCTCGAAGTGGACAGCAAAGACGGAATCGTTGTAATCGAAAACGAAGAGGACGCACTTGCCGAGATCAGATCAATGGAGGTCATCAAAGCAATCGGCCGAGGATTTTCTCCTGAGCGTGCGAGAAAACTTCTCGAAGACGATGACATGATTCTCGACTTAATCGACATCTCTGACGATGCCGACACGCCCCAGAAGCTTGCCCGCGTCCGCGGAAGAATCATCGGCCGCGACGGAAAGGCCCGCGAACAGATCGAGAACATGACCGGAACGTTCGTTTCAGTCTACGGAAAAACGATCGGCATCATCGGCATGCCGGACCAGGTCAACGATGCCCACACCGCAGTTCTCATGCTGATCAGCGGCTCGGATCACAACGCTGTCTTCAACTTCCTTGACCGCAAGAAGAAGGAAGCAAAGATGAATGTGATAAGCTACTACTATTGAGAAACTATCTTTCACAATCTTTATTTACCAAGAGGGATTTCTCCATAGTTCCACTCGAAACAAAGGGGTTCAAATATTCCACCGGCTATTTCATGAAAATAGACTCACTGCCCATTCCAATTTCCCTGCGCACGAAGTATTCGGCTCTGGGGATCACCGAACTGTATCCGCCGCAGGCGAAATGCGTAGAGGCGGGTCTGTTTAATCGAAAAAACCAGCTGGTGGCAATTCCTACCGCGTCCGGCAAGACACTTGTCGCAGAAATGGCGATGCAAAAGGAGATTTCGGATGGGGGAAAGTGTCTCTATATCGTTCCCTTGAAAGCGCTTGCCGCAGAAAAATATGAAGATTTTTCAGGAAAAGAAGTAAAAGTTGGTATCGCGACAGGGGATCCTGATCAGCGCGACGAATATCTGGGCCGCTATGACATCATTGTCGCGACGTCGGAGAAGACCGACTCACTGCTTCGCAACCGTGCAGAGTGGCTGAAGCGCGTTTCCCTACTTGTCGTGGACGAGATTCATCTGATCGGCGACCCTTCCCGGGGTGCGACACTTGAGATGGTGATAGCAAAGCTGCGGTACCAAAACCCGAACCTTCAGATCATCGGCCTCTCGGCAACGATGGGCAACCCTGAGGAGCTGGCGAACTGGCTGAACGCCGCGCTCGTCACGAGCGAGTGGCGGCCGGTTGACCTCCGCGAAGGTGTCTACTATAATGGTGCGATCCACTTCCATGGTTCGGAACGAATTCTGCAGACGCCGAAAAAAGATGATGACCTGAATCTTTTACTGGACACGGCTGAGGAAGGAGGCCAGTGTCTGGTGTTTGTTTCATCCCGCCGTTCTGCAGAAGCCTACGCAAAACGGGCCGCAGTTGTGCTGAAGAAAAAGTCCGAAGCTCTTGATTTGTATGCAGAAAAAATTGCCAAGGCCGACACAACTCCTTCAGGAAAAGTTCTGGCAAACTCGGTGAAGAACGGAGCCGCGTTTCATCATGCAGGTCTCCCCCGCGCTGCCCGTGAAGCAGTCGAAGAGGGATTCCGGAAAGGAGAGATTCAGGTCATCGCCTCAACTCCGACGCTTGCTGCCGGCCTGAACCTTCCTGCAAGGCGCGTGATCATCCGCGATTACCAGCGCTACGAGGCAGGTGTCGGCATGAATCCGATTCCTGTGATGGAGTACCGACAGATGGCAGGGCGTGCCGGACGGCCGAGGCTCGATCCGTACGGAGAAGCGGTGCTGATAGCAAAGGACCGCGATGCAGTGGACGTGCTGTTTGAAAAGTTCATCGATGCACCGGCAGAAAACATCGCGTCCCAGTGTCAGAAGGAGAATGAGTTGCGGAACCACTTGCTTGCGCTGATCACAACAGGTTTTGCAAAGAACCGTGCAGAGCTTGACGGATTCATGGAAAAATCCTTCTATGCAAGTCAGAAGGCGGTACACCGAAGACTTGACAGAAATATCGGCAAGGCACTCTCCTATCTGATCGAGTCAGGCATGATCACCGAAGAGACCGGGGGAGAACTCCTTGGAACTTCGTTTGGAGTTCTTGCGTCGCGCCTCTATCTGGATCCTGAGACCGCATCGCTTATCCGCGATATTCTTGGAAAGCAGGAGACCTTTTCTGCGTTTGGCATGCTGCATCTGTTGTGCATGACGCCTAATATGTTCAGATTTTATCTGAAGGCGTCTGATGAGCGGTTGGTGGATGAGGTGTTCTCTGAGCGAGGCGATGAGTTGTGGTGCGAGGAGCTTTCCGAGGAATTTTTTGCGGCCGTGAAGACAGCGCTCGTTGCCGAGGCATGGTGTGAGGAGGTGCCGGAAGACGTTATCTGCGAGAACTTTGGCGTGGGTGCGGGGGATATTCATGCGGTGGTGGAAAATCTCAGGTGGCTGATGCATGCATCAGCCAGAATTGCACATGAGTTTGCGCCGCGGTTTGACACGGACGTCCGGGACTTAGAGATACGGATCGAGAACGGTGTGAAAGAGGAGCTCCTGCCCCTCATTACCCTAAGGGGAATCGGTCGAATTCGTGCGAGGAGATTGTTTGACCGGGGCATTACGACACCCGAGGATCTGCTCTCAGCAGAGCCGAAGGATGTTGTCGGAATTCTCGGCACAGTGCTTACGAAGAGTGTTCTTGAACAGGCAGCAAAAAAAACCGGACGAACGTTGGACGCAGTCCCTCTTCTCATCGAGGAGGAAGCGGTTCCCGTGAAAGCGAGTGAAACAAAACCGCAGAAGACCCTGTTTGATTTTGGAGAGTAAAGGCATGAAAACAAATTTAGAAATTTATCAGGCAGAGGCTGTGGTGAGTGATGTTGCATCCGCCCTCACACAGGTAAACGCTGCAGCGAAAGTCGCGGACGCCGTTATCGTACTGTTTGATGCTGGAAAAATTGCCGGACCAAATCATATCCGCTCTGCGGTGATGCATGCAGAGCGGTCGTTTGCCTCAGGAAAGCCGGTTGCACGAACATTATCGATGGAAATTTTGCTGTATGCGTCCGGCCAGCGGCAGTGTTCGCTTGCTCCGCAGTTTGGTCTGCATCCTGGGCAGAACTTTTTGTATGTTGCAGTGCTTGGCGGAGATTTCGCAAAGGCGAAGGATCTTCTTTTGGATCTTGCGGTGCCAAAAGATCATCAGATGACGGCAACTGCTTCAGTGCTGATGGAACTTTTCGGAATCACGGAGGAGGAGATCGAGGTTGTTGGTATCGAGCGGATCGAGGAGTTGGTGCTTGAGCGGATTGCGATGATGGATGCGTACAAGTAATTATCGTAAAAAAATGAAATGGATCTATACAGGCATCGGTCTTCTTCCAAGTACATACATTGGAATTTTACCGCAAATTTCTTGAACACTCAGAGAAATTTCATCCAAATAATTATCATTCATAACAATGATGCCGGATATCTGCATATGATGTAATTTTTGAGGAGAAATAATTGGATGTGCTGTTTTCGGCATATATCTTCCTTGTTTTTTTGGATTAATGTCAACAACTGCGGAAATGGTTTGCCGTTCCGGATCAATCTCGCGTAAAAAGGTCGCTCCTTTCGCACCTGCTCCCCAAATCACAAAATAACCTGACGAAACGAGAGACTTCCATGCAGAAACACATTCCGAGAACTGCAAAACTGGTGGTGAAGACAGGTGATGCGAACTTGTATCTGGAGAACGAAGGTCCTCAAGTTTAGCAATAACATAACAGTACTGATCTCCAAAAAATGTTCCTGTACGTAACACATCAGAGAACAAGCCTGTTAAGGCCGGCAGGGAAAAATAGTTACAGTGCTCAAAGAACACATCATAAAATGCATTTTTCTCAACAATCCAGCGAAAATCAGGGACTTCAATATACAGTAATCCCTGATAATCATTGGCCTCTGCAATAGACTGAAGAAATTGAAGGGGATGTGAAATATGTTCAAGGACATGACGCAAGACAATCAGATCAGCTTTATCAAAAGGCTGCTGCGCAACTGTATCATGAGAATAATATTCCTTAATGATTCTGGGATCCATTCCCTCATATGCCGGATCATATCCATGGACAGTATATCCAAGCTCTCCCAGTTTCATGAGAAAAGTTGCTTTTCCACAACCAATTTCTACGATATGTGACTCTTGGGACAGATGGGGAATGAGAATATCGCAAACATTCTGGAGATGAGACTGAAACATAGGAGAGTACCCCTGCTCATTCTGATAATGTTCGTCATATTCCAAGAGAGATGGATCAAAAGTTGCATTCCAGACAAATCCACAATTTTCGCAAAAATACAATGAAACATTTCCACAGATCACAGATTCAGCAATTTGTTCGGTAGGATATGCCTTATTCTGAAATGCAGGAACATTCATTGCAGAGTACAAAGGCGTGATCTGTCCTGAAGAGCAGATAGGGCAGACCATCACATAACCTCTTGAGAGGGGAGGGAATGGACAGGAAATACTGAAAGAAAGTGAATTAGGATATACTTGGGTGGGGGGTGCAATTAACACTCAATACATCAAACATTTTTTAAACTATGGTCGTGAATCCATATCAACCTATTGACTCGATATCCCATTTCAGTTTGTGAATATGTGAATCAGGTACAACTCAATAAGTTCAGAGATACTTTTCCATCACATAATCATCCATCGCGTAACCATTTCCGATGTCAGTTATCATCTCACGGGCACGGACAAATCCAAGTTTTTCATAAACCGCAAGCGAAGAAAAATTTTGTTTGTTCACCGTCAGATAAATAGTCGTGAGACTCTCTTGCCGACAGATCTCTTCGATGAACTGTAAAGCTGCCCTCGAAAAACCGCGGCCGCGGAAACTTTTTTCAACATAAAATTTGCTGAGAAACATTACATGGCTTTCAGGTTCGAAGTGAAGACTGATGTAGCCTGCGCTGGCTTGACCAACTTTAAGCAGATAGTACAGATAATTTTCTTGTTCAATCTGACTGTGAATAGCATCAGCTGACTGAAATTTTTCAATCATGTACCTGGTTTGATCTCTTCCGATGATCGGAACATAATGTTCGGTCCAGATGCTGTCGGCAAGCTCTGCGGTGCTGTTGATATCCTCACTCGTTGTCACCGAATGAAGGGAAAATTCTTCCATGTTACTGGGCCGCATGCGTGATGATGTGGCGGATTTCCGGAACAATGATCTCTTCGGTTGCAAGTTTCACCGCTTTCGGGGAGCCTGGGATACAGAAGATAGCGCAGCCATTTGTGATGCCGGCAGTTGCTCTGGAGAGAATCACCGCATTTTTCACCTGCTCATAACTTTTTATTCGGAACAGTTCACCAAACCCGTCCATCGTTTTGTGAAAGAGGGGAGCGACCGCTTCAATGGTGCAGTCATCATGCGTGAGACCTGTTCCACCATTCACTACGATGCAGTTTGCGATTCTGAGCGCAGAAAGAACTGCAGTTCTGATAGCAGAAATGTCATCCTTCACAATCTGCATGGAGACAATTGGGATATCAGCAGCAGTAAAAGCATCACGAATTATCTGTCCGCTCAGATCAGTTTTTTCCGTTCTGGTGGTTGAGACTGTGATGATAGCAGTCTGGATGGAAATAGCTGTGAGATGTTCAGCTGGCATGAAAATAGATAGGCTTTCCATGATATTAGGCAGTTTGTATCAAACATATAAGATAAACCATCTTAACACTGCAAAGAAATTGAAAAATTGATCTCATCTGAATATCTTTTTTTCAAAATTTTTGCAATGTTTTCTAGAAAAGTCCCCCACCCCTTTGTTTCGAGTGGAACATATGGAAGGTATCTTTGCAAAAAAGATACTTCATACGAAGTCCCACTATTCATTAGTAAGTCTACCTCTCATAATATAAAACTTTTCTTTTTAAACATTGTAAAAATTTTTTGTTGATTATAAAAATAAAAAAACTATAAGAAAAATGCGAGCCTGAAAGATGAGAAAATGTCTGGGTAGCGCAATTTTCGCGAATCACACACTCGACTTTCCACTCGAAACAAAGGGGTGGGGGAGTATTACTTGTGAACTATCCATATCTTGGTATTTGAGTTCTGAATTCAAGTATTTTTTTCTTGGGATCTCTGACAGGCACAAACCCTTTTTTCCAGTGGAAACAGCGGTATATTAATAGGAACAACAGCGTAATGGTAATCTAAGGATCTGGTATGTCATGTCTGAGGAACCATTCAAATCTACAGGACTTTTCAAAAAATACACAATAAAAAATAAAATTTTTCAGAATCGTGAAGTTCTCCGCCACAGTTACAGCCCTCGTGAACTGCCGCACAGGGTAGATCAGATTGACTCGATTGCAGTAATTCTTGCCCCTGCACTGCAGGGAGCAACCCCTTCAAACATCCTCATCTATGGAAAAACCGGTACCGGAAAGACTGCCACCGTCAAGTTTGTCGGATCCGAACTTGAGAATGAAAGCTCGGAATTTTCCAGATGCAGAATGGTTCACCTCAACTGCGAAACAATCGACACTCAGTACCGGGTACTTGCGCAGATTGCAAATCATATCAGTGGTCATGACCTGAAACCAAGCGACCGCGCCAAAAATACCATCCCCGCAACCGGCTGGCACACCGATCAGGTCTACTCAGAACTCAAGAATGTGCTTGAGCAGGCGGGCGGTCTGCAGATCATCGTGCTGGACGAGATCGACAAGCTGGTCAAGAAAAGTGGTGACGACACCCTCTATAACCTGACCAGAATCAACAGTGATCTGAAAAATGCCAGAGTGAGTATCATCGGCATCTCTAACGATCTCACCTTCAAAGACTTCCTTGACCCCCGCGTGCTTTCCTCTCTCTCTGAAGAAGAACTCGTGTTCCCTCCTTATGACGCAATTCAGCTGCAGGACATTCTCCACCAGCGTGCAGAGATGGCATTTCTTCCAGACTCCGTGAACGAGGATGTCATCGCCTTGTGCGCGGCGCTTGCCGCTCAGGAGCATGGTGACGCACGCCGCGCACTGGATCTTCTCCGAGTTTCCGGTGAACTTGCCGAACGCGAGTCTTCAGAACAGGTCCTTGAAGTGCATGTCCGCCGCGCCCAGGAAAATATTGAGACCGACACCATGAGCGAGTGCGTCCAGACCCTTCCGCGCCAGGGAAAGATGGTGCTCTGCTCCATGCTTTTAGTCTCCTCCGCAGGCCAGAAGGTGTTCACGAGCGGCAGCGTCATAAACGTCTACCGCGAACTTGCCAAAGAGATGGATGTCGAACCCCTGACGCATCGCAGGGTTTCTGACCTCATCAATGAACTCAACATGCTCGGTATCGTGACCGCCCGCGTCGTCTCACACGGCCGGCATGGCAGGACAACAGAAATCTATTTCAACAGTCCCACTAATCAGATACGTACAGTAGTAATGAACGATCCAAGACTTCGGGAGTGCAGCATTTTACATCCACTCCTGTAAGTTTTTTGGAATAATTCACAAAAAGGTGAAAAATCATGGACGAAAAGGATACAGTAATCCTCAGGGAACTGCAAAAGAACGGTCGTATCACCGCAGGTGATATTGCCGTCATGCTGGAGGTTGATGAAAACGAAGTTGAGAATCGTATCGCAGCACTCCACGCAGCAGGCATTCTCAGGCGCTGCACTGCAGTCATCGACTACAGTGCTGCGGGGGTAGAAGAGGTGGCTGTCATTCTGTCCCTCAAAATTACTCCCGAACGCGGACTTGGTTACGACGGCATCGCCGCCCAGATCGCCAGATTCCCGCAGGTGGAGTCCATTCTTCTCCTGACAGGAACCTATGACCTGCAGGTGATTATCCGCGGCCAGTCGATGTCTGAGGTTTCCCGGTTTGTTGCCGAGCAGATCGCCTCAATTGAAGGCGTCCGCGAAACCATGACGCAGATCGTCATGAGAACCTACAAGGAGCAGGGCGTCGAGATGATGCGGCCGGGCAGCCGCGACCGCCAGCTCATCACATTCTAAGAAGGCTTGGGGATCATGAGAAATTTTGTGTCACGGATGGCCGGAGAGCTTCCTCCGTCCGGCATCCGGAAATTTTTTGATCTGCTGCTCACGATGGACAACGTGATCAGCCTTGGCGTTGGCGAACCTGATTTCGATACGCCGTGGAACATCTCGCAGGTTGCCATCTCATCCATTGAGAAAGGCATGACGATGTACACCTCAAACCGCGGTCTTGCGGAACTCCGGGAACTGCTCTCAGCAGATCTTGACCAGCGCTATCATACGAAGTACTGCCCGGAAACCGAGATGATTGTAACGACCGGAGTCTCTGAAGGCCTGGACATCGCGGTCCGTGCAGTTGTTGATCCGGGAGACGAGGTCCTCGTGGTTGATCCATGCTTTGTCTCCTATCAGGCAGAAGTTCTGATGGCAGGAGGCAGGCCGAAGACTCTACCCTGCTCGGCACAGGACGGGTTCAAGGTAACTCCTGATGTGCTGATGGAATCAATCACGCCGAAGTCCAAAGTTCTGCTGCTCAACTTCCCGACCAACCCGACTGGCGGCGTGATGGGAAAGGATGATCTCCAAGCGATCGCTGATATCATCATCGATCACGACCTGCTGGTCATCTCTGATGAAGTGTATGCAGAACTGACGTATGATGGTCATCATGTCTCGACCGCTGCGATTGACGGTCTCTGGGAGAGGACGATCACGCTGAACGGATTTTCCAAAGCCTATGCCATGACCGGCTGGCGGCTCGGCTATCTGTGTGCTCCAAAGGAGATGACTGATGCTGCGCTGAAGATTCATCAGTATGTGATGATGTCTGCTCCGACTGCGTCGCAGTTTGCCGGCATTGAAGCATTGAAGAATGGTGAGGAGGCAAAGAATGAGATGATCGCCGAGTACAGAATCCGGCGAAATCTTTTCGTCAAAGGACTCAACGATGTTGGTCTCCCCTGCCATCTGCCGAAAGGTGCCTTCTATGCATTTCCCTCGGTTGAAGGAACAGGACTTAGCGATGAGGAGTTTGCCGAACGTCTTCTGCGTGAGCAGCATGTTGCGGTGGTTCCCGGAAGCGCGTTTGGAAAGAACGGACGCGGTCATGTGCGGACCTGTTATGCGGTGGATCGGGCGAAACTTTCCGAGGCTGTACGTCGGATTGGAATCTTTGTTGAGTCGCTGCACAGCTAAACTATTTAACCCCTTTGTTTCGAGTGGAGGAGTTTATATGCTCCCCACGATTTTTTCATGCAGAAGAGAGAGATTGTTGCACGATTCCTTGAGGCGGGACTTCTGGTTCATCCGGATGTTGTCACGTACATCAGCGAAAGCGGCGGCTCCGGAGTCATTGAAGGAATTATCAGCTCGCTTCCTTCAGGAATTTCGGTTGTAACCACCAAAGAGGTTCCCGGCATGACCGCCCCGCGGCTTGACAAACTCAACGTCGGCGTGAGCCCAGTTCCCGAAATTCTTGCGGGCCGTGAAGGCTCTTCGATACCAACGGCAAACCCTGAGGAGTCGTTTGCTCTGTTCCGCGACCGGTATGATACGCTTGCTGCAATGATGCGGCCCCGTGTGAGCCCGATTCCGATCGAAGCCCTGGTCAAACAGAACAGCAGATTCTCTGACACTGATATTGGTGCGATCGGTATGGTTGTCGAGGGCTCTACGAGTGCGAAGGGTCACCGGATTGTGGAGATCGAAGATCCTACCGGAACGATCAAAGTTCTGTTCAACAAAAATCGCGAAGGGTTTGATGAGGCGGAAAAAATTATTCCTGACGAAGTCATTGGTGTCCGCGGAAAACTTTCCCGGGACAATGGCGGAGGTGGAGGAGGAATGATATTTTCTGATACTTTGTTCAGGCCTGAAATTCCGCTGACGCATGTGATCTCTCCGTCCAAAGAGCCGGGCAAAGCGGTGTTCATCTCTGATGTGCATGTAGGCAGCGACACGTTCCTTCCTGATGCATGGAACCGTTTTGCTTCATGGCTCGACAAAACTCCTGAGGTCAGGTATCTTTTGATCGCTGGAGACGTGGTGGACGGCATCGGCATTTATCCGAATCAGGACAAGGAGCTGCACATCAAAACGATCTATGAACAGTACGATGCCGTAGGCGAGATGCTTTCGGCCCTGCCATCCCATCTTCAGATCATTCTCTCGCCCGGCAACCATGATGCGGTGCGGGCAGCTGAACCCCAGCCTGCTCTTCCGGAGGAGTTCAGAACCCAGTTCCCAACCAACGTGACGTTCGTTGAAAATCCTGCGATGGTAAACATTCAGTCGGTGAATGTTCTGATGTATCATGGCAGAAGTATTGATGATCTCATCAAGTTCATCCCGGGCTCGAGCTATGAAAAGCCTGGTGATATTATGGAGGCGATGCTGAAGCGCCGCCATCTTGGCCCGATCTATGGCCAGCGCACACCGCTTCTCTCAACACCCGCAGACAATTTAGTTATTCGCGATGTTCCTGATATTTTACACACCGGGCACGTTCACATTACAGATGTGGTGAACTACCGCGGAGTTCTCGGCATCAATGCAGGAACCTGGCAGGCTCAGACCTCGTTCCAGAAACAGATGAACATCACGCCGACGCCCGCTGAGGCGGTCGTGGTGGATCTTGCAACGATGCAGCATGAGATCCTGCGTTTTCTTGACCCGCCCACGGAAAAGCGGAGCACACTGAATTTCGCGGAAAAACATCACTGAGAGGCGTGAACATCACGGAATACAAATAATAATTGTGATTACAAAAAATTTAGTTTGTTTTTCCAGAAAAATCATGGCCGAATATTTTCGTAAAATTGCAAACACAAATAATAAATCATTTCCGTGCTGTTCACGTCTGCTCCGTGATGTTTTTCTGTGAGATTTCTGTGTGCTCCGTTTTTCCGTGGGAGGTTCGTGAATCAAAACGTCCCCACCCCGCGCTCTTCATTCGTCAATAATCGAAACCATTTCGTACGCAAATATTTTTGTCCCTACCGGAAACTCTTTTTACAGTAGTATTATTAGGTAGCCTGCCCTCTACTATAGAGAGAAACCAATCCGGATTACCGGAGGTTTTTGATTCTTATGGATCTGATCTATCTCGCTCCAATATGTGCCGTTATCGGCCTTCTCTTCGCACTCTACTCTTACTCCGTGGTGAAGAAAGAGGGAACAGGCGATGAGATGATGCAGAAGATCGCTGCAGCCATTCACCTTGGCGCAATGGTCTTCCTGAACCGTCAGTATCGTGCAATCGGAGCCTTTGTTGTTATTATCGCGGTCATCCTTGTCGCTCTTTCCTTTGTGACTGACGACAGTCTGAGCATCTGGGCCGCACCGGCATACGTTATCGGTGCAGTCCTCTCCTCAGCAGCAGGATACGTTGGTATGCACAGTGCAACCAAGGCAAACGTACGAACTACCAATGCTGCAAAACGCGGTATTGCTGCAGCAGTCAAAGTCTCCTTTGCAAGCGGATCCGTCATGGGTATGACCGTGGTCGGACTTGGTCTTCTTGGAACCTCTGCTGTCTTCCTCGCCTTAATCGCCATCTTCGGTGGATTCGGCGACATTGCAACCGTCAACACTGTTGTCTCCAACATGGCGGCATTCGGTTTTGGTGCATCCTCTGTTGCACTCTTCGCCCGTGTCGGCGGCGGTATCTTTACCAAAGCAGCTGACGTTGGTGCTGACCTTGTCGGCAAAGTCGAAGCAGGCATCCCTGAAGATGATCCCCGCAACCCGGCAGTCGTTGCAGACAACGTCGGTGACAACGTCGGTGACGTCGCAGGTATGGGTGCAGACCTGTTCGAGTCCTATGTGGGTTCGATTGTTGCATCCATGGCTCTTGGTATTGTCGGCGCAACGTTTGCCACCACGCTCTTTGGTGAGAGCGTTGAAGCACTCAATGTCATTCTCCTGCCGATGCTGATCTCCGCATTTGGTATCATCGCAGCAGCAGTTGGAACTCTGTTTGTTCGAACCAAGAAGAATGAGAACTCCGCAATCCACAAAGCATTCAACACGGGAACCGTCATTGCACTGGTCATCTCTGTTATTGCAACCTACTTCCTGACCTCCAATCTCATTGGCGGATCCTTTGGTATGGGTATCTGGTTTGCAACCATCGCCGGTCTTGTCGCAGGATTTGGTATCGGTCTGATCACCGAGTACTACACCTCCTTTGACTACAAACCAACGAAGGCAATCTCCGAGTCATGTCAGACCGGAGCAGCAACCAACATAATTAATGGTTTTGCAAAGGGAATGGAGTCCACCGTCTGGCCGGTTCTGATCATTGCAGCCGCAACCTATGTTGCCTACTACTTCGCAGGCATGTACGGTATCGGTATTGCAGCGGTTGGTATGCTGTCCACTCTTGGTCTTACCCTTGCAGTTGATGCTTACGGCCCTGTCGCAGACAATGCCGGAGGTATTGCAGAGATGTCCCACCAGCCCAAAGAGGTTCGTGAGATCACCGACACCCTTGATGCAGTTGGAAACACCACTGCAGCAATCGGTAAAGGATTTGCAATCGGCTCAGCCGCACTCACTGCTCTCGCACTTTTCAGTGCATACGCAACCGCAGTCGGTCTTGAGGCAATCGATATCTTAGACACCAATGTGTTTATCGGTATGCTGATTGGTGGTATGCTTCCGTTCCTCTTCTCTGCACTTACCATGACCGCAGTCGGTCAGGCAGCACAGAAGATTGTGATCGAAGTCCGCCGCCAGTTCAAAGAGATCAAAGGTCTGATGGAAGGTACCGCAGAGCCGGACTACAAGTCCGTCATCTCCATTGCAACCGACTCCGCAATTCACAAGATGATTCTGCCGGGCGTTATTGCAATCCTTGCACCGATCGTTGTCGGTCTGGTTCTCGGTCCTCTTGCACTCGGCGGTCTCCTTGTTGGAGCACTTGTTGCCGGAGTCCTTCTTGCACTTACCATGGCAAACTCCGGAGGAGCATGGGACAATGCAAAGAAGTACATTGAACTTGGAAACTATGGCGGCAAAGGCTCTGATGCTCACAAGGCAGCAGTTGTCGGTGACACTGTTGGTGACCCGTTCAAGGACACTTCCGGACCTGCATTAAACATTCTGATTAAGCTGATGAGCATGATTGCACTGGTGTTCGTGCCGGTCATTCTTGCTTTCGCAATGTAATCTGAATTCAATCATACAACATTTTTTTCGAAGCCTTCGGGTTTTTTCTGATACGTTTGTTTCATCGTTTTTCCTGCGAAGCAGCGAGCAGGCCAAAGGTATGCGAATCGTGGGCACCAGAAAGTAACAGACAACACCTCACTTTTTTGTAATCCCTGCGTTACTCCTTTTCAATACTGTGATCCGTCAATGGTATATAATTAACAAACCCAACACAATTCAAGAAATTTAATCATATCTAAAAAGACAACCAGTACACACATATGGCTGATGCAGTTCCCTCCCCTCAGGAAACAGAAAGGAGACTGCCGAACTACCGGCTCAGATTTGTTCTCCTGATACTTGCCGCAGTCGCCTGCATCATCATCTCGTTTTCTGTCGGCAGGTACTCGCTCAATATCGCTGATGTTCTTCTGATTTTTCTTTCCGCATTTTATTCTGCCGGAGAAACTGCAGTTGAAAATGCTGAGGCATTCCTCTCAATTCTTCCCCCGCTCTCTCCTCTTTCAGGAATTCTCTGGATATCATCTGCAATAATCTCATGGATTCTCGCACTTCTCTCCCAGATTCTGCCGGGTTCGGGGACCGTAGACTTTGCGACCTACAGTGTTCTCTTCAACATCAGACTCCCGAGAATTCTTGCAGCACTCCTTGTCGGTGCCGCTCTTTCAACCGCTGGAGCTGCGTACCAGGGAATGTTTCAGAACCCGCTTGTCTCGCCTGACATCCTTGGAGCTTCGGCAGGTGCTGGTTTTGGTGCCGCAGTTGCCATTTACTTTTATCTTGGAACAGGAGCAATTACCAGCCTCGCCTTTGTTGGCGGCCTCATTGCGGTCGGTGCCGCATATCTCATAAGTCGCCTTACGAAAGGATCTGCAACCCTGAGCATGGTGCTTGCCGGCATTCTCATCGGCAGTCTTTTTTCTGCTGCAACTTCTTACATCAAACTCGTCGCAGACACCAATGATCAGCTGCCAGCAATCACCTACTGGCTGATGGGAAGCCTTGCCAGCGTCACCATGGATGATGTCTACTTCGCAGGAACCGTCATTCTTCTCGGACTCATCCCGCTGTATCTGCTTCGCTGGAGAATGAACGTGCTGACGCTCGGTGAGGACGAAGCACGAAGCATGGGCATCAACACCAACATGCTACGGCTTGTGGTGATCATCTGTGCCACACTCGTGACTGCCGTATCGGTTTCCATCTCCGGCATCATCGGCTGGGTGGGCCTCGTCATCCCTCATTTCTCCCGCATGGTCTTCGGCTACGATTACCGGAGAATTATTCCTGCGTCCATTGTGATGGGAGCCGCATTTCTTTTACTCGTGGACGACTTCTCGCGAACGATCGCCAGCACCGAAGTCCCTCTCGGAATTCTCACGGCATTTGTCGGCGCACCAATATTCGCATATCTCTTGATGATGGGAGGAAAACGATCATGAAGCTTGAAGTTGCAGGCCTCTGCTTTGCCTACAGCAAAAGTTCGCGGCAGGTGCTGAATGATATCTCCTTCTCGGTTGCCGAAGGAGATCTTCTTGCCGTGCTCGGCCCGAACGGTGTCGGGAAAAGTACGATGTTTCGGTGCATTCTCGGATTTCTCAGAAACTATCAGGGCACCATTCGGCTGAATGGTGTCGACATCAAAACTCTCGATCACAAAGAAATAGCAAAACACATCGCCTACATTCCGCAGTCAACCCATCCGGTGTTCAACTACACGGTGCTTGACGTTGTTCTGATGGGCCTGACCAATCAGGTGAATCTGCTTGCAGCGCCAAATCAGAAACATGTCGATGAAGCATATCTCGCGATGGAAAGTCTCGGCATCGGTCATCTTCGGAATGCGGGTTATGGTGAGATCAGCGGAGGCGAGCGTCAGCTCGCCTTGATCGCACGGGCACTTGTGCAGAAGGCAAAAATTCTCATCATGGATGAACCGACCGCGAACCTTGATTACGGCAACCAGTTTCGGGTGATGTGCCGGATCTCAGATCTCGCAAAAGAGGGTTACCTCATCATCCTTTCCACGCACAATCCGGATCATGCATTTCTCTACGCGAACCGGACGCTGATGATCCATGGAGGACGGGTGATTGCTGACGGAGCGCCGGAGAAAGTGCTGGACGCGCAGCTGATCAAAAACGTCTATGGCGTGGACGTTCACATCGAAGACTACGCATATGGCTCCCGCCGCCATAAACTCTGCATCCCGATTGATGGCGGTGTTGGAAAGCATGACTGATTTTGTTAAATTTTTCTATTTTACTTGTCCCTCATAACGAGTTATTGTATTTTATAGGGTGCCGTCAAATAGTAGCTGTAGCTGCTTTCCAAATAACTCGGGGAGTTTGCTTGAACATCCCAGATTTGGGAGGTGTATGAATGAGAAATGGTGGAATAATTTTCGTCCTGATCCTTCTCGCAGCCATGGCATTTGTCGGTGCTGCGGCTGCTGAGGAGACGAGGGAGTTTGTCGATGATGTTGGCCGACAGATAGTTTTGCCAATCGAGATCGATGCGGTGTCGCCTTCAGGCCCGCTCGCACAGATTGTACTCTACTCTCTTGACCCTGATCTGTTTGTCAGTGTTTCGAGCGAGTTTACTGACATTCAAAAAAAGTATGTTGATTCACGGCTTCTGACTCTGCCGGTTACCGGTCAGTTCTATGGATCGAAGGCTTCGACGATGAATCCTGAGTCGATTATGGAGCTGAACAAACGCCTCAACATCGATGTGGTTTTGGATATCGGCGAGGCAAAGGAGACCATGAAGCCGGACCTTGATGATATTCAGGGAAAAACCGGCGTCGCATTTGCATTTGTGACCCAGAACAAACTTGCTGATATTCCTGGTTCCTACGAAAAACTCGGTGAGCTTCTCTCACGCCCTGAGCAGGGAGCGAGACTCTCAACCTACACATCAGATCTTCTTGCTGAGTTTGATTCCGGCATGAAAAAAATTGGCAGTGACAAAAAATCTCTGATCTATGTGACTGCGATTGACGGCAACTCGGTCTCGATGGTTGGCAATGGTTCGTATCATGCCGAGGTCATCGATTATGTGGGAAGAAATCTTGCGGCAACGTCTGCAAGCAGCAGTGGTACCGGAGACGGGTATACGATGGAGGACATTCTGCAGCTGAATCCTGATTTCATCATCGTTTCTTATGCTGACAATCATGCCTACTACCAGAAGATCATGAGTGACCCGATGTGGAGATCGCTTTCTGCGGTTCAGAATGGTAATGTCTATGAGGCTCCATCCGGCCCGTACAACTGGATGGGAGGGCCGCCGTCGATTCAGCGGCTGCTGTCGATGATCTGGATCGGGAATCTGATGTATCCTGATGTGTTCGATTACGACATCGACACCCGCGTGAAGGAGTTTTACTCGCTGTTCTTCCACTACGATTTGACGGATGCTGAGCTGGACGATCTGATGATTTATGCAAAATCCGGGTCCCCAACCGGGGCCATCCCTACGGAGACGAAGTCTCCTGCCCCGATCTTTGGCGTGCTTGCCGGTCTTGCGGCTGCAGCTCTCATCGTTAGAAGAAAATTCTGAGAAAAATATTATGGCGGTTGACTACATTTCGCTCTGGAATGCCCAGCATGAGGCGGCCAACCGCCAGAAACAGATTTTTAGTGACGGTAAAAGTTTTTGGGAGGATCCTAAAAACGTCAGCCGTTTTCTGGATCGTTTGTTTGACAAGGACCGTGCGAGGATCGAAAACCAGCTTGCGATGATGCGGATTCCAAAAGAATCTTCGGTTCTTGATATCGGCGCGGGTCCCGGCACGCTTGCGGTGCCTCTCGCTCTCGCGGGATGTTTTGTGACGGCAGTGGAGCCGTCAGGTGAGATGCGGTCTGCAATGCAGGAGTATCGAAAAAAAATGCATGCTCCGGAAATTCAGAAGATACCCTGCCGGTGGGAGGATGTGGACGCAAGCGAGCTTGGTACGTATGATTTTGTGATAGCTTCGCTGTCCCTTGGATTGGATGATATCGGCCCTTCCCTTCTGAAGATGGATGCTGCGGCACGAAACGCAGTTCATTTATTCTGGTTTCTTTCCCCTCCGTCATGGTCTGAGGTGAATGCGGCTCTGTGGCCGAAGCTTCACGGGGCCGAGTTTGTGACTGAGCCGAGAGCTGATCTTCTCTGGGGATGTCTCTGCCAGCTTGGGATATATCCGAATCTTTTCGTTGAACATGTGAAAAAAGAGCGGCGGTGTGCTGAGGCGGATGAAATTATTTCTCATTACTGCCGCAGGTTGTGCATCAGGGAAGAGTGGCAGCAGGAGATTGCCGCTGCATATCTGCGGGATCATATTGCCGGTTTACCCACCTCCGGTGTCTCGAAGACTGCACACATTTGGTGGGAGAAAGATCTCCATCGGTAAATTATTTTTGATTGATTTTTTCGATGTGCTTGGGAATAGTTGATTACATCTCAGCGCTTGTTATAGAGTGTATGAGTTCTCATGTTTCCGGTGCGTCTCTGACAACCATCGACTACTGTCGTCTGTGGGATGAGCAGCATGCCAGATCTACTGCGCAGAAGGAGAAGATGGGCGAAGGCGGTGGAAAGTTTTGGTCGGACCAGGGTGTGGTTGACCGATTTTCCCAGAATGTTATCTCCGGCGATCCGTCAAGGATGCAAAAGCAGATAGAAGAGATGAGGATTCCCAAAGGATCTTCAGTTCTTGATATCGGGGCGGGCCCCGGAACTCTTGCGGTGCCGCTCGCACTCGCGGGTTGTTCGGTGACAACAGTCGAACCATCAGAGCCGATGGGAGTTGCGATGGAGCGTTATCGTAGAACGATGAATGCTCCGCCAATCCGGGAAATTCGCAAACGCTGGGAGGATGTAACTCCTGAAGAGGCAGGCGTGCATGATGTTGTTGTTGCGTCACGATCATTGATCATGGGAGATATCAGAAACAGTCTTCTGAAGATGGATGCGGCCGCACGCCATGCTGTTCATCTCTACTGGTTTTTAACGCCGCCTTCTTCTTCGGGCGGAAACGTGGAGCTTTGGCCGCTTCTTCACGGAGAGCCGTACTGCAGTGAGGCGGACGCGGACATTTTGTGGAATGCTCTCTGCCAGCTTGGCATCTATGCGAACATCATGGTGGAGACAAAGGACAAAAGTCAGCATTATGCATCATTCTCCACGATGCAGGAGGATTACTACAACCGGATGTCGGTCTCCGAAGAATGGCAGAGAAATATTGTAGATGCATTTCTTCTGGATCGTGCGGTTCGTGAGGAGTCAGGGTATGTGGTTCCGGGCGTTTCGCGGACGGCGCATATCTGGTGGGAAAAATAATTTTTTATCACTCATTTTTTCTGAGTGAGATAATAACTCCGAGACTCCCGTCATCAAACACTGCCGGTGACAGCCAATAGAGTACTGATCCGCCGGAAACTTTTTTCCAGATATTTGTCTCCGCAGCCTCTCCGTCAAGTGCCTTCCGGTACTCTGAAAAATCTGCAATCTCGCGAAGCGCAGGAAGCGGCACATCCTTAAGAGAAACACCCGCGAGCTGATTTTTTTCTATGTTCCAGCAGATCTGAAATGCTTTGTTTATCTTGCGAACAGTTCCATCATCGCTGACAGAAATAATTGGATCAGGAAAACGGTTCAGAGCCGCGGACGACATAGGAATGCGGGAGGACAAATGATACACCCGTGCGGGACCGACGATCTGCATCTCCACCTGTCCGAGAGTAACAAGAATTGCCAGGTATTTTGCCGCAGAGTTCCTGTTCATCCCGGATTTTCTTGAAATTTCTGTAATGGAGAGGCCGTATTTGGTATCCTTGAGAGCATTCATGACAATATCTATTCCGGCATCACGATCGTTTTGTATCACACAGCATCACGTACTGGTGATATAGTTAGTCTGATGTAACTAAATATTTTCTTATGTAAAGCAAATTTGCATTGCAAACTCACATCTACATGACTGCCCCTCCCTTGGATATTTTTCCGTCGAAAAAATTAGTAGAATTTTTCCTTTGGGAGAATAATCTCAGAATGCCTGATCGTTTGTGAGAGGGCCGCTGTAGTACACTTTGCCGGTCTTCATATCCATCAGAGTAATCAGCGAATTGCCGTCCGAACTGATCGCACCACTTATTGCAGTTGTGCCGTCTGTATTTCTGGCTGCAAATCCGATCATATAGGAAGTTCCGCTCTTCATAACGTACTCGGCAAGAACCACAAACCGTTCACCGGGCTGAACGAGATTATGGTATTTTTCCTCCTCACTCCATCCGGTTCCAAACTTCACAATCCGATGATCAACCGAACTTGCCGGCTGAGTCAGACGACTTCTCAGTTTGCCGGCTGACGCTGTCCCGCCTTCACCGCTGCTGATCCAGTCGGGGGCAACGGGAGTATTGTAGGATACCGCAAATGATCCTCCTCCTCCAACAGAGCCGGAACCGGAGAGACGCAGATTCGTGATGTCAAGCGGAGTGTTTCCGATGACTTCAAACACCATCCCTCCCTCTCCAAGATTTGTCGCGGCCGGGAACCCCTCGCCAAGAGAGTATCCTGCGGCATACAGTCCGACGAATTTCACCTCAGCACTGCCGGCGGATGAACTCGTCGAGTCAAGAAACCCGGCAGCACTCATACTCACCACTGCTGCAATAATGATTGTTATCACCAGCATCAGCATAACGCCGACAACCGGCGAAACTGCAGAATCTTTTTCCTGTGTCATTACCATACTGCTCTCACATCCTTATCACTCAGAACAGTTCCGGTTGGTGTATGTATCACTGTTATGTGAACGACTGATCCGTCGCCGAAACCATAAGCGATTCTGTCTCCCACATCAAATCCGAGAAACTGATTAATGTTCTTGAACCACCAGGTGGTGCCGCTTGCAATCGGAGCTTTTCCGCCGAAGAAACGGTAATCATTCATCCCTTCACCAACAGTGAGGCCGTTTCCTGAGATCGGTACAACGTCAGTTGTGTAAAGATGAGTTCTCGGAATAAAGGGATCATCGTCTTTCGACCATACCATATCACTTGGCCAGCTTGGATTCGTAGAATCACCAATCAGTGACATACCGTAATTTTCCAGTCTGCCGTCAATTGTGTGGGTGATAACTTTTCCCGCATTACTTAATGCAACTCCGTTGTAGGTTGCAGGCACGGTATATGAAGTCACAATCTGCAGATCATTAGAACTGAGCTGTCCGGTACAGGCTGTCACCTCGACAATAACAGGCGGCTGCTGTGTCACGGAAACGTACTGCGCAAGGCCCGCGTGAATGGTGTAATCAAAACCTGCCGAAGGAGCAGGAGTTGCCGAAGAGGCAAGACCGGTTGAAAAGCCTGCGACAATTGCTGCGATGATGATGGTAACAATCAGCATCAGCATGACTCCCACAACCGGAGACACTCCCTCTTCCTTTTTTCCAAAATAAGAAGAAGGTTTGTGTGAATTCCGCTTTCGAATAAATTTTCGCATATAGTGCCTCCGGTTACCGGATCGTAATCGTTCCGGCCTGCATGCGACCGCCGCTGTTTTTGTCGAGGACAACATACTCAATCGGTACATTCAGCTGAACATCAAAAGTTCCTCCGTCGACCGGAGTCCAGCGAAGGAACTGGCCCTTCTTTGTTGCAGCTGCGTCCTGACTGTTGTCAAAGTAACCGTCAACAACAATGGAAAATGTCTCACCAAGGCCGATAACATCATCCTGCTGTTTTGGAACCGCGAAATATGTCTCGCTGACACCGTTCGATCCAACCATGATGTTCAGTTTATCAGTATCAACATTGCTTGCTGTGATATCCCGGTAAACATTTGAGTCAAAGGTGATGGTCGAATCACCGTTTTTGAGCTGAACCGCTATGTCCTGCAGTCTGAACGAGTCTCCGCCGAGGAGTCTGAATGTCAGGCCGTTGTTGGGTTTGCTTCCGGATTTGTAGTTGGGTTCACTGTTCATTTTGTCAGTATCAATGATACTTGCGGTGTAGGAAACATCCAGTGTTACCTGCGGGGCAACCTTCTGTTCTCCGGCAAGACCTCCGGTAAACGAGGCAACCATTGCTGCGATGATGATGGTCACAACCAGCATCAGCATTACGCCAACAACCGGTGACACACCGTCATCTCTGCTGCATTTCTTCATTGTACAATTACCTCCTTGTTGTACAGGACCGCCTGACTCGGGGTATGAATGATGTTCACTGATACCTTGGAGCCTTTCGTAAATCCGTACTGTTTGATGATCTGATCCTTTGATTTTGCTTTAAGCTGGGCTTCCGTGCCAAAACCCAGAGCTATCCATGTTCCGAGTGAATTGTAGGTAGTTGCGATGGTACCTGGGGCAAACTCATACTTGCCGAAGTTGATCTTTGAGTCACCTAATGATCCGGCAGTTACATCAGACAAAATAGGTACCACGATTTTTTTGTTCACTCCCGCTGAATCCGTGACGGTAAAAATGGGCATCGACTGGGCAAGCACTTCTCCCCGTATGACAGATCTTTCGTCTCCGGTGGAGGTGTAATATGTTGTAATCTTCAGATCAGATGAAGGGATGCTGCTGCCTCCCACATGTTCGATGAGTATGACGTCCTGCTTTCCATCCGTTCCGCCGCTGGATAAAATTTTCACATTCAGTACTGTTGACGGTGCAGCCTCGGTGTCGGCAAAGGTTGTGCCGGCAAACATTGAGACAAACGCGGCAATGATGATGGTCACAACAAGCATCAGCATCACACCGATAACCGGAGAAACCGCGTCATTTGTTTTTCTGGTGTTTGATTTTTTGATAACATGCATAGTAAGAACCTCTTCGTTTTACCATAGATCATAGTCAAGTGTGCGGCCCGAAAGATCACCTGAGGAAATGCTCGCGCCGGATTTTGTGTCAATCAAAGAGTACTGGGTTTTTGCACTGAGTTCGAACTCTCCTTCAGAGTACGCAGTGCTTCCGCCACGGTCTGCAATGAGGTAGATGTGGTTATAGGACAATCCCTGCACCGCGATGATTCTGTCTGCAAAGATGATGAACCGGTCTCCGGGTTTGATGA
Organism: Methanorbis rubei; assembly: GCF_032714495.1. Taxonomy (NCBI): domain Archaea; kingdom Methanobacteriati; phylum Methanobacteriota; class Methanomicrobia; order Methanomicrobiales; family Methanocorpusculaceae; genus Methanorbis; species Methanorbis rubei. The sequence continues at coordinate 96,154 of NZ_JAWDKB010000002.1, forward strand.
GCGTATTTCCCTGTGTTGCAACAGCAGTTGAGAGTACGCCGATTTTTTTCATACGGGTTTTGACCGTATCAGGCAGTCGCGACTCGCCAGGTTTCTGAATATTTTTGTAGATGGCTGACGGTGCGTCATTGTAGGAGATGGTTACTTCATTTCCTCCGGTACGGGTGGCTTCTTTGAGATCAAGCTGAAGATTGAACAGCGAGATCTCTTCTCCTCCTTTGTGTTCAAAGACAAGACCGACTTCACCGAGATCACCAAGACTGCTGGACAGGTTTCCCGCCATTACGCCGACATACTGTATCTGAGCCTGCGGAGTTTTTTCCGTGTTTGCTACCATGTTTCCGGCAAATCCGCTGACGACAGCGGCTATGATAACAGTGATCACAATCATAAGCATGACGCCGACAACTGGTGACACCGCATTTTCCTCTGTTGCTCTCTTCATACCATGGTCCTCACGTCTTTGTCGAAGATCACTTTACCGCTTGGCATGTGGATGATCGATATATGGGCCTCTGACATTCCGGTGGAAAATCCGTATTTTCTCCAGTCATTGGTCGTGCTGAATCCGAGGAAGTAATCCAGATCAAAGATCAATTTTCCTCCTGAGGTGAGAATCGCATCTCCGAACAACCGGTTGACCGTTTTTGTGGTGACGTTTTCCTCATTGTTTGTTACCTGATGGACGAACGGATAGCCCACGGCCTCAGAGTTGAGATCATTTTCACTTGTGGGTTCGAGTTTTCCATCGATTGTGTGCATGATTACTTTTCCGCCATCTCCTAACTTTTGTCCGAGAAAACGATCAGGTACGGTGTACGATGTTACAATCTGCAGATCGCTTGTCGGAAGGGCTTCCCCTCCCAGATGTTCAATGACCGCTTTTTTTTCAAGCGTTCCGCCATACAAGGAGACTTGTAACGAGACGGTGGGCGCTGCCTGACTGCTGGTTCCAATGCCGCTGGCAAAACTGCTGACAACTGCGGCAATGATGATAGTGACAACGAGCATCAGCATGACTCCTACAACCGGAGAGATCCCGTCCTCTTTTTTCGGACGACTCCGGTTTTGCAGGTCTGATTTTTTCATGATTCACATACTCCACCCAAATTAAGAAAATCATTTTTAGATAATGAAATTAATTTGGTTTATACTGATTTGTGTTAATTCCTAAAAATAGATGTCGCGTATCGGGTTTGTTTTGCGGATTCGAGGTGAATTATGCGTGTATTATCTGCATTGCATATTGGGTTTTGTATGTGTACGGCAGAGGGTGTGGTGGTGTGAAGTGCGTTATATTGTGTGTATATCCATTCTGTCGGGATTTTAGCCAAACTTCGATAAATTTTTCATCTGTGTTCTATGTTTGCCGATGCGGTTTAAGTGACCTTCATAAATGGATTTTGAGGCTGTTTTTTGGGTGGGAAATGGTTTTGGTTGTTGAAAAATAACGTGACTTTATTAGACTGTTTTGATTGTCAGCCTATTCTCTATAATGGTGTTTGATTGTATTTTTGAAAATAATCGATGTTAATTTGGTAAATTATGGTTATTAACCCTGAATTTTCACGATTTTTTCACCGGTATTCATGCGCGTTGTGAAATAATATGTGTCAGAGTATATTGAACGCGATTGACAGTGTAAATATGTTGATGTTTACTTATTGTAAAAGTCATACTATTAACTTATAAGCGGTGTCCACGTATCCTAACATGTTATCTCCTGAGTTGTTACCTGTGGGGGATACGAATGTGTGATATTATGCAGCGCAGAACAAACACCAAAAAGGATGATGCAGTATCGCCGGTTGTCGGCGTAATGCTGATGCTCGTTGTGACCATCATCATTGCAGCCGTTGTCAGCATGTATGCGGGCGGCCTTATCGGCAGTGCCGAAAAAGCTCCGACACTGACGATGGATGTTACTATCAAAAACACCGGTTACTATGCAACCAGCGTTTTTGAAGCAAAAGTCATGTCAGTCAGCGAACCAATCGCTACAAAAGATCTGAAACTTGTTACCTCTTGGAAAGCAAGCAACAAAACGGTGACAGGCACTCACTCAAAAACCGGCGCTGATCTCATTGACGGAAATATTTCCATCGGAGGTACAACCGTTACTTCTGCAGGGAACGTTTTTGGATGGGGTTCAGGCGGAGGATTTGAAGGAATGACCGCTCCATGGGGATACGGCAACGGTGTTCAGTCAGGAAACTCTGGAAAACCCAATGACAAGGAGCAACAGTTTGGAAACTACACACTTCTCGGCGGCACTGTCATGACGGCATGGCCTGCCGGACAGAGTGGTGGATACGTTACCACTACCGGTGGCAGCGGTTATGGAACCACAAATCAGTATTACTACGACGAAGGTGCATGGGCATATTCGGAAGGTACCACGGTTGACGGCATGCAGGCTGTTCTTGGAGAAAACTGGCAGTATCTGCGTACAGGAGACACGGTAAATGTGAAACTGATTCACCTGCCGAGCGGACAGACAATTTATGACAAGAATGTGGTGGTGAGCTAACATGAGAAAAGAAAAAATCAACGATGCAGTATCGCCGGTTGTCGGCGTCATGCTCATGCTTGTTGTGACTATCATCATTGCCGCACTGGTGAGTACATTTGCCGCAGGCCTTGCGGACTCTCAGTCGACTCCTCCGCAACTTGCCCTGAAGGGAACCTACAGTCAGTCAACCGGCCTTGTGATCACCCATGCGGGAGGCGATCCAGTAGCTCTTGCTGATGTCGCTTTCATAACTACTCCCTCCGAACTGTTTGGCGCGGATGGAAACAAATTTGCATGGGTCATCGATAAATCGATCATCTCAAACTCGAAAAATCAGCCTATCCTCAACAAAACCAGTGGATTTTATACAACATCCGCCCTGGTCTCAGGTGACTCCCTCCATGTTACGCATGAAAACAGCGTGGATTTCAGTACCGATAGTAGCTGGAAAGGCCCGAACCCGGGTGTCAATTACAACGCGCAGACTCTCTGGGAAGGTGAGGGTAAATCCCTGTATTTCGGAGCATATGCATTCTGCAACCCGGACAATGTCGGCAAGTACTTCTACCTTGACATGGTTGATCCGGCAGGAAGCACCATTGCCAGAGCAAAAGTTACCATCACCGCGTGATGGTACCCCCTCTCTTTTTTTCAAGTATCCGATCACACCGACACTCTTTTCACACTCAGTAAGTTAAATTAACGTGCCCTATTTATACTAAAAATAAAATACATTTAGTTTGAAAACACCTGAACCCCTTCGAAGAAAAACCAGCTAATTATATTAACCACAAAATATAGATCACTAACTAAAAAAAATATTACTAAACATCAATACATTTGAAACACGATAATGTTCAGCCACTCCCCGCCATGACATTGTCCACCTCACAGGAGTTTTCTAAACCATGAATCCACAAAAAATTCTCATCGTCGCCCTTCTTGCAGTCCTCGTTCTCAGCATATGCGCAGGCCCTGTCTCGGCGCGATACCCGACCGTTCAGGGAGAAAACGCGGGAATATCAGTACTTGACACTGTCTACATCGGAGAAAAAAATCTGAATTTTTCTGCATTCGCAGACTCAGGAAAAACTCTTGATGCAATGGCAAAAAAAGAGAACGGCGACATCATGGGGGAGTACTTTCAACTCACGAACGACGTTGCAAGCCAGATTACCGGAAGTCCCGGAACCTACTACGCACACTACACTGACGGAACCTTCGGCACCAGAGTCTGTCAGGTAAAAACTCTCTCGCTTGGCACACTCAAAGTCAGCGCTCCCGACAACACCGAGATCTTCACCAACGATCAACCGGCGAACATCCCCACAACTCTTGGCGTCATCTTCTACATCGAAGGCGGCAACCTCAACGATCTCATCGGACAAAATCCCAGTGGCGACTGGAATGAGTTCAAACTCACCAACACCAACTCCGGTGTCGGCATCACCCAGATCGTCAACATCGCCGGCATGCAGCAGTCCCTTCTCGGCATCGCAAACCCATCCGACAAAACAAACACCAACTACGAGTTCCGGTTGGGAGATCAGACCAACATCCCAATCGACGAAGACACTCAGGCGTCGATGACGTTCAGGATCAACCTCAACGGACTGCAACAGACCGCATCCTACTCCTTCACCGCGGTTCGGGGAACACTGGATCTCTCGCTTGACCAGAACGAAGTCCAGCAAAACAGCAACATCGCCGCAACCCTCACCGGAACACCGTTCACCGACTACATCCTCCAGCTCTCGCCCTCCTCTAACGCAAACTCCCCGTATTTTCCCGACAGCGGAACCTACACAAAAATCGATGACTACACCATCAGAGTGCAGCCGGGATGGGACGGCAAAGCACTGGTTCAGATAATCGTGCCCGCAGCAGCACCGATCGGCAGCTATCAGGTAACTGCATCTGTTGCCGCATCTCCCCTCGAAAAGAAAACCGTTTCTTTCCGCGTAACAAGTGGCGCGCTGACTCTTACCTTCGAAGAACCCCCGGCCGATGTCAAAAACGGAAGATTTTCCGTTGGTGACTCCATCACACTCAAGGGAGTGGTTACCGGCGCACAAAAAACCGTTCCCGTCTATCTCTACATTACCGGCCCGAATCTTCCGGCAAACGGAGCCTCGCTCACCGACCCGTGGTCTGAAGTCGTTGACGGAGATGCCTCAACATTTACTACAACCATCTACAGCCCGAACATCGGGAAATGGGAGTATCTGTGGTGGACCAAAAACTTTGAACCGGGAACCTACACCATTCATGCAAACCTCAACCCATACGGACACCGCGAAGGAGGAACCGTCGGGGGCGCGGGGACCGACATCGACGGCAGTGTCGCTCTTTCCTGGGATTATCCCATCAGTGAACCAAGCATTCAGGCAAAATCCTCTGACAAATCCGGCGGCTACTTTGCCAAAGGCGACATCCTCTACTCATGGTGGATAGCCCGCGGCAGTCCGGGTGTTACCGACCAATCGAAAACCAGCGGCGAAGTACGCTGGTATATCTTTGGAACCAACTTCCGGTACGCGGACCGCGAGACAAACTTCCCGCTCTTCAGTGGAACCTCAGACTCGTCCGACGGCGGCGAAGTCGGAAAAACCGCGCCATGGGGAGAGTACGGCTTTACCTACAACCGCACCTTCACCTATGGCCTCTCATCCGGAGTCTACTATCTCGTCTATCAGCATCCAGGCCCGAACAATGTCTTTGACGTGAGTGCTACGGGCGCAGCCCTCAACGGAGGAATCCTGACTACGGTTACCACAACTTACGGGGCCTCCTCTGACTTCACCTATATGCAGGGCAAAACTGCGGCAGATGCTCTCACCAAAATGTTTGAAGACCCAAAATCCGACGACCTCTATATCATGACGCAGTTCATGGTGGAAGAGCCCTGGATAAGCTTCGACTCCATCAGCAACACTGCGGTTGGAGACAAACTGAAAATTTCCGGCAGAACAAATCTTGCTGCATCCGACAAAACAGCGGACAAAACAAACACTCAGGACACGCTCTGGCTGACTATCAGCAGACTTGATCTCAATGTCGGCAGCGAGACAAGCACCGCGATGAAAATTCCAGTGGACACCACGTCCCCTTCTTCTCCGACACCGTTCCGCGGCTACCGGACGTTTGGCTATGATGAGATCGATACCAGCAGCTGGTATCCGGGAACCTACGAAGTCACCGTCACCTGCAAGGACGTCAGCTTCAAACAAAGCTACAACTTTGAACTTCTCTCTCCTGACGCGAAAACCAGCAGCACAACCACTTCTCCGACCATTGATCCCGATCTTTCAACAAATCCGTATCAGACCACACAGGCGACACCTCTTCACACACCGACCCAGTCTGTTGCATGGACTGCCGAACCCACGCTTACTCAGGCGTCAGGTTTTGGCATAGGACTTCTTCTCGCGGGTCTTGCCGCGGCATTTTTCATCAGGAGGTATTAGACAATGGCGTTCAAACTCGACAAAAATGCATTCAAATGGATTATGATCGCGATGGTTGCCATATTTGTCGTCATGGCAGGCCTCCTTGTCTTCCATTTTGCAGGCGGTCTCTCTCTCTTTCAACCTGAACCAACTCCGACACCGTCTCCCGACGGAACACCTGCAGAAGAAACCGGACCCTGGGGACAAAAAAGTTTTTCCTGGCAGTATAACGGCATCACTCATGCGGCAAACGTCTACATCACCAAAGATATCTATAAAAAATATCAGTACGGCATCTCAGGCACTATCTGTCCGGAAGACCTCCCGGACTACATTGTTACTTATGGCGACGGCGGAGTCGTTTCCGATCTCGCCGGACAGATGAAAAATATCATTCTGCGACAGGGCTACACGAGTGATGCAGACATTGTCGGTCTCGTGCTTGCTTTCTCAGAGTCAATCACTTATCAGACAGACTCAGAAACCGGCCACTCATCCGCATACCCGCGGACGCCGGTCGTCACTCTTGCAGAACAGACCGGCGACTCTGCGGATCATGCAATTCTCGCAGCCGCGGTTCTGGAAGAGCTCGGCTACGGCTGTGCTCTTCTCTATTATCCGTCCACCTATGATCGCCTCTCACTCATTCCTGACGCAACAGCTCTCGGCCTCATCAGCGATGACGACAGCTCCCGGCCGGTTTACACTGCGGTTCTTGAAAACATCACAACGTTTTCGGTCGCTCCCTTCTGGGCTGTTGACACAAACAGCCAGGGCTTCCCGACCGCTGCCTACAATGGAATCACGCCGCAGATTCTCACAAGCGAATCCTTCTGGACCGGCAAACATTACACACCAACCGATGGAGAATATCCAGGCCTCAACATCACATCAACCCTTCTCATCAAAGACTCGAACAATCTCACCTTCACTCCCCGCAACTGGCAGAAGGATGTCGCCGACTACTATGCCGACAGCTGGTATAAGACTGGAATCTCATGGTCGATGAATGATAAATGGCAGCTTTATCAGCAGTTCGTCAAAGTCGCTGATGTTCCGACAACTCTCTACACCCCATGGGGAACTGCTGTGCACAATGCAACCGTTCCCTGGCGGATGGTGTATGAGATTACCGGAATGGACGATGACCATTCCGATAAGGAGATGACGCCGTACAGCGATGTCCGGATCGCGGTTTACTCATACAATGAGAAAACCGATTCAGCAGAACTGATCAAAGTGTTTGGCTGGCAGGGACTCTACGGTGCTGACAAGTACCGAATGGTCGGCCCCTTCTCTCCTGGAAACTACGCGATTGCCGTCTTCGTCAGAAACGCCGGTGTCGATATCTCACTTGAGTATCACGGCAAGTCAGGTACTCCATCCTACACCGGAGGCATCTGATGCCGTTTCTCCGGACAAAAAAATCTGAAGAAGATCCCGCGACCGAGGAGACCAAAAGTCACAGTCTTCGAAATATTTTTTCAGACAAAAAAAATTCCTCTGAAAATATTTCTACAGAAAAAAAATTTACCAATTTTGATCTTCATGAACTTTTTTCTTTTGGAAAAGAGTCAGAGTCTCCCGAGGAACAGGAAGAAAAAATTGTAAAAAAATTTTCTCTGGGAAATCTTTTTGAAAAAAAATCTAACGAACAAAAAATTATTTTTGAAGAGCCTCCGCAGATCCTCGAACTCCCTGAGTTCGAAACAGAACACGAAGTGCTTGATCGCTACTGGCTCACGCCGCCATATGCCTACGCCAACATCTACCGCGACGAAGTCTCGCACATTCACTATGAGATAGTTGAGCCGAAGATCTCAGAAAAGGAACTCGTCGTGCTCGAAGAAACCTTCGAGCACCTGCGGTCCATGCTGGTCTATGACACTGTTCGCAAACGCGGAGAGTTTGGTCTGGACCTTGGCATGCTTCGTGACGTCATCAGCACCTTTGATCCTGAAATAACATCAGATCGGATCGGTGTTCTCATCTATTACCTCAACCGCAACTTTCTCGGCTACAGCCGGCTCGATCCTCTCATGCACGACGAAAAAATCGAAGACATCACCTGTAACGGTGCTGACATTCCGATTTTTTTGTATCACCGCAGGTTCGCGAACGTTGAGACCAACTGTCTGTTCGACGCGGTCGAGCTGAACAAGTATGTTCTGAAGCTTGCCCAGAAAGCTGACAAACAGTTGTCGCTGACAACGCCTCTTATCGACGCGGCCCTTCCTGACGGCAGCCGGGCACAGCTGACTTACTCGGACATCATCTCCTCCAAAGGAAGTTCGTTCACCATCCGTAAATTCAAAGTCGACCCGATGACGCCTGCTGATCTCATCGCGTCCAACACCTATAGCGCTGATCTCATGGCCCATATCTGGCTTGCTGTTGAGAACCGCAAAAGCATGATCATCGCAGGAGGTACCGCAAGCGGCAAGACCTCGACCATGAACGCGGCGTCCTTTTTCATCCCCTCGGTTGCGAAAATTGTTTCCATCGAAGACACCCGAGAAATTCAGCTGCCGCACACCAACTGGCTGCCGATGAAAACGAGGGAAAGCGTTGCCAATGTTTCCGGCATGGGAAACATCAGCATGTTCTCGCTTCTGAAAGCTGCACTCAGGCAGCGGCCAGAGTACATCATTGTCGGAGAAGTCCGCGGCGAAGAAGCCCAGACACTTTTTCAGGCGATGAACACCGGTCACACCACCTACTCAACGCTGCATGCAGGAAATGTCAAGGAGGCGATCAACCGGCTCACGCATAATCCGATTAACGTTCCGGTCGCCATGTTCGGCGCCTTAAACCTTATTCTGGTTCAAAGTCTGCTCTATGGCGAGGGCAAAGGGTTTCGCCGATGTCTTTCCCTGAACGAGATATCGGTCGGAGAAGGTGGCATCAACTGGCAACCGCTCTTCACCTGGGATCATCTGACGGACACGTTCGTCAAAAGTTACGAAAACTCCTCGGTCTTTGACAATATCGCCTACCAGAACAACTGGTCAAGAGAACAGCTTGAGAGAAAACTTGCAGTCCGAAGGACTGCGCTTGAACAAATGGTTGCCTGCGGAAAAACGACGCCTCCTGATGTCGAAGCCGCGATACGCGAGACGATCATTACGGAACAGAGGAGTCGATGACCGAAACAAAAAATTTCATTGACCGGCTTCTCTTCAACAAACAGATGGCCGGAACGCTTCGTTCAGCCCACATCACCGTTCCGGTCGATCAGTACATGATGCTGACCGTTCTTCTTACGGTTCTTTCAGCTCTCCTCATGATGATGGTCGGAGTTCTGTTCTTTGTCTTTGACATCAGCTTCAATCCGATTCCGTTTCTTCCCCAGTGGCTTGTGATGCTGTTCGCTGTAGTCCTCGCCCCTGCCGGCGTTTTTGCCGCACTCTACTACTATCCGCAGCTTGAGGCGCAGGGAAGAAAAACGAAAATCGACATGGACCTGCCGTATGCAATCACCTACATGCAGGCCCTTTCTTCCACGATCACGCTCTACGACATTTTCCGCAGCGTCTACGACGCGGCTGATCTCTACGGCGAAGTCTCCAAAGAGTGCGGACTCATCGTCCGGGATGTGGAGTTGTTCGGCGAGGACCTTCTGACCGCGATGGAGAACACCATCTCGGTCACACCTTCGGAAAACTTTCGCGAACTCTTGAACGATCTGATGCTGGTCTACCGCTCGGGCGGCAACCTCACGAACTTTTTCAATGCAAAGTCTGAGTCGTACCGCGAACTCGCAAGACAGGAGCTTGAAGCACTGCTGCAGTTTCTGGAGATGATCGCAGAAATTTATGTGACCGCGTTTGTCGCAGGACCCATTGCTATCATCATCATGCTGGTCGCCCAAAATCTTTCCGGCCAGAGTACACTTGCAGGAATCATGCCTCTGATGTACATCGGGCTTCCGCTCGGAGCAATTGCTCTCATCTTCATTCTCTACATTCTTCTGCCGCCCGACAACCTTGACATCACCCGCCGCGAAGTAAGAGACAGCGAGTACGGCACTGAACTTCTCACTCCGGGCGTTGAGACAGCACCTGATGCCGCGTTCATCAAACAGCTGAACAACCGCAAGCAGATGCTCAAACTTCTCGAAATTGTCAGGCACCCGATCAAATTTTTCATCTCAGACTACACGATCCCGATGATTGTCGGTTGCATTCTTGCAGCTGTTGTGTTCCTCTCCTACCTGACCGGAGCGTTTGCAAACATCTTTTCCAGTTTCACCTTCCAGTCTCTCATCTGCATTATGGGAATAGCCGCGATGTTTCCTCTGATGACTGCGTATGAGATCCGCCGCAGATATGTGAACAAGGTTGAGACCCAGCTGCCGGAATTTCTGCGTGAGATTGCTGACATGCGTGATATCGGCATGACCCTTCAGGGAGCCATCTTCATGATCTCAGGCAACAAGACCGGTGTGCTCTCCTCTGAGATAAGAGTGGTGTCTGATGAACTCAAATACGGTTCATCGCTTGCGGGGGCACTTGTCAGAATGGAGGAGCGTATCGGTCTTGTCTCGGTGAAGCGGGCCATCTCACTTCTGGTAAAAGCGAGCGAGGTGACTGATTACATCAGGGAAATTTTAACAATTGCAATAGCGGACCTCGAACATTATCTGAAGATGAAGTCAAAGCGGCTGAATGTTTCGTTCGTGTATCTGGCGGTAATCTATCTGTCGTTTGGTATCTATCTCTACTCGGCGTACCAGATGAACGTCGCGTTCATCTCCAGTTTTTCTGCGTATGATATCAGTTTTGATCTCACTTCGAACAAGACCGATATGTTTCACATCGGTATCATTCTTGCATTCTTCTCCGGCATTATGGCAGGCCAGCTCTCGGCGAACAGTATTCTCTGCGGGCTGAAACACTCGATCATTCTCCTCTCGGCAACGATTGTGATGTTTGTCTTTATTCTTTAGGAAAAAATCATGAGCTGCGATACATCTGACAATGCAATCACCTCGGTTGTGGGTGAGATGCTGATTTTAGTTCTGGTGATAATTTTAGTTTCACTGTTTGCAACGTCTGCGTTCAATCTTCTGCCTGGCGACCGCGAAACGGTCGCGACCGTTTCGATGAGCCACAATGATTCCCATCTGATCTTCTGGCACAAGGGAGGCGACTGGGTGGACAAAAAAGATCTGACGATTACGGCAACGCCGAAAGCCGGCGGTGATCGGATTACTCTTCCAATCGATGAAGTGTCTGATTACTCAGGAAGTCCGGTCGAGGTGTTTGATCTCGGCGGAAGCATCACCACAAAGACGGAAAATCTCAGTGAAGGAGTCGTCTACGAAATACGGGTCACAACCCCGAAGAATGTCATCTATGCAAGGGAGTTTACCCGATGAAATCCGATCACGATGAGGCGGTCTCGACCGTAATTGCCCTGATGCTGATTCTTGCGATTCTTTCGACATGCGTTGCCGTCTACTCGGCAACCTATGTCCCGGGACTCAAACAGCAGTCTGAGATTTTGCACAACGGCGAGGTGCAGTATGCATTCCAGCGTCTCTCTTCTGATGTTGATAATCTCTACTCGCTTGGCCGGTCTGCCCAGTTCTCTGAACCCGTTCCTCTTGGCGGCGGAGACATTCTCTTAAGCCCCGTGAAGTCGAGCGGAACGATTGAACTTCACCAGAAAAACATTGCTAACATTACTGTCGGCAGCGACGAGTTTGAAATTGGGACAACCTCTGTTTCCTACACGCCATCGTACTCTTCATGGGAGCTTCAAGGCTACCTGTATCAGAATGGTGTCGTCTGGATTACGAAAGGCACCAAGAAAACTCCTGCTGATCTTATCCTTCATACGGTCAAGATGGGAACAGATCAGGAGAACGAGACGATCAACAGATCGCTTGATGCGATGCGTCCGGTCCGATCTGGTGAAAACTACACGATGCAGATTGTATCGATGACTCCTGCTGACGAAAAAAGTTCTGTGACCGGTTCAGGGATTGCAAAAATTCGGTTGAACGCAACCGAAGAGACGAGATATTATGAGAATACACTGGTAACGTTCGACTCTGAATCAATTCTCTCTTCAGTAAACGTCACGCTGAAAATTCTGCGCATTGAGGTGAGTGTTGCATGACCCGCGACTCTGCCGTGTCTCCGGTTGTCGGCGTCATGCTGCTTCTTGTTCTCGTCATCATCTTCACTGCGGTTCTTGCTGCCTATGCAGGCGGCCTTGCCCAGACGTCAGCACCTTCTCCATCGGTTGAGATTGCCGCCGGTAGTTCTGGCAGCGGCGAAGATTTTTCTCTCATCTTCGAACATCGCGGAGGCGAGGCCCTTCCTGCTGCTGACTCCAAGATCACCGCATTCATCGACTCGCATGAGAGTTCCTTCCTGGCTTCCGCTATCGCCGAAGGCAGCAGCTGGCGTGCCGGAGAGATCGTCAGCACGAAAAATCTCACCGAAACTGCATCACTCCTCAAAATTTCCGAGAGTCAGCTCACCCAGTACATCAAACGCTCCACCCCTCTTGAGCTTCGCATCTATCATCTCCCTACCAACTCGATTCTCTTCAAAGACACCATCCTTCTGGAGGAACCATGATGAAAAAAACCGATTCCGCAGTCTCCGAGGTTGTCGGCGTTCTCTTAATGCTGACGATCACGCTCATTCTTGTGAGTCTTGTGGCCGTTTCCATGAACAGTGCGGTCAGCAGTACCGAAAAACCAATTACTGCTACGATCATCGCGTCAGGTGTTCACGGTAAAAACATCACCTTCGAAAACACTGCCGGCGATGCTTTTGTCCTGAATCAGATTGAACTTCGTCTCGGCATCCGCGAGTATCCTTCACAGTACACAACGCTCCGAAACACCGCCGAGAAAGAGCGGCTGATAAGTTACTCGGATTCTCCGACGATCGCCCTTGGCGACCGGTTTTACATTGAGTCAGAAGGGGGTGAAAAACTTCGGTGGGGTTCCTTTGAGATCTCTTCCGGCAGTCATCTGACGTACCGGTTCTATGATCTCCGGACCGGCAGCCCGATCTCCTCAGGTGAAATTTCTGTACCGTAAACTGAACAATTAATGTTATGTAACAAAATAGTGTGATTAACCATGAAGTATATATTTCTCATCGTCCTGATTCTCTGTCTATTCGCCGGAACCGTCAATGCAGAAGAGTGGAAACCCGTCTCCATTGTTGATGATTATGGATATGTTTCCCAGATATCTTCCAAGCCCGAGACTATCGTCTCTCTTGCACCCACAAATACAGAAATTCTCTTCGCCCTGGGCCTTGGAGACAAAGTGGTCGGTGTAACCGAGTACTGCAGCTATCCTGAGGAAGCAAGAACAAAACCGATTGTCGGTGGTTACTCAACCATCAACATCGAAAAAATTGTTGCACAAAATCCTGATATTATTTTTGGAAATACCCTCAATGGAAAGGAAAACATCGAACATCTGAGAGAACTTGGGTTTACGGTTATCTGCCTGAATCCTGACAGTGTTTCAGGAACATACTCGGCAATCAGTACCATTGGTTCTGCCGCCGGATGTCCCGATGTTGCAGAGAGCTACATTCTTTCCATGCAGAAAAAAATTGACAATGTTACTCAGTCGGTTGGAAACACTACTACGGTTCCGTCGGTTGCTCACATGCTGAGTGTTGATCCTTACTGGGTCTCGGGAAACTCCACATTTCAGAATGAACTGATTGAACTTGCCGGAGGAAAAAACATTTTTTCCGATGTGAACGGATGGGGCGTTGTGAATATTGAGCGGCTGATAACAGCAGATCCCGACATCATTCTCGTGAGTTCCGGATCCGGCATGGGTGAGGATAATGGAAATGTTCTCCTCAACACACTTGTATCAGACCCCCGTCTGTCCCAGTTGTCGGCGATAAAATCAAATCGTTTGTTTGTTGTGGATTCTGATACATTTAATCGCGGAGGCCCCCGCATTGTTGATGCTTTAGAAGAGCTCTCGGTCATCATCCCCTCTTCAGGCTCCGGCTCTCCGACTCCGACCACTGCATCCGGATTTGGAGGTTTGGTTTTGTGTATTGCTCTTGCAGGAATTTTTCTGCGGAGAAAATAACTCCTTATTTTTTCAATCCATTGAGATATGCCAGGCTCTTTTCGACAGACTCCATTTTTGCAACCTCGATAATCGCAGTTGTTGATCCTATCCTCGGAAGAACTTTGGAAAAATCGATGCTGCCTGTTCCACATGCCAGATGTTCGTCTCCTGTTCCATGATTGTCATGCAGATGAAAATGATCCGGCTGCCTGTCAAGAAATTCAAAAAGTGTTCCTGTGAGATGGGCATGACCAACATCCAGGGCAAACCCAAGACCTGATGACCGAATTTCTTCTAAAAGATCAGGTGTCTGAAAGTAACAGCAGGTCCAGCTTCCGAGATTTTCTATGACAAACTTGATTGAAAAATCCTGCTGCATTTTTCCGATCTCTATGATCGAACGGGATAATGCGTCACCTGCTGCGGGTCTGTCAGAGTCTATCAGGCAGAATCCCGGATGAATCACCAGTTTTTCTGCCCCGATCCGGTCGCCGAGTACAGCAGTTTCCCGCAGTACTTCCAGACTTGCCTGGCGCATGGGTTCAAACGGAATGGCAATATTTCCGTCTCCGGTCGGAGCATGGATTGTGTACCGAAGATCAAAGGAGTCACAAATGTCGGCATGAGAAAATAGCGAATGGTTTGCATCACACTGAATCTCAACAAGATTGGTAATCAGGGAAAAATCTTCCAGAACATCAGCAAGACAGTCTGCCATTCTGCAGTTGGTTGAGACACCAAACCGGTTCATGGAAGAATCCTGGATAAAAGTTCAGGAATGTTGGAGACAGTAAAAGCTCCTTTTCTGATCAGATCTTTTTTTATTTCCTCTGCGGCTCCCTTGGTATAATCCTGTATCTCTCCAATGAAGTAGACGGGTTTTGTTGTCTCTTTGAGAATTTCCAAGTTTGCGAGATTTCCATATCCGATCGGCATTCCGGTAACAACTATCACATCAGTATCTTTGATGATCTGTGATACCTGATCGATTGAGTTGTCTGATATTTTTTCAAAGGGAGTTTCCCGGACTGTTTCAATACCCAGTACACGTGTGGTTAATGCATCCGTGTCATTTGCAGCAAGTACTCCTGCTGTTATCTGACAACCGCGGGAGTACAGGGTATGCAGCAGATCAGTTCCTGTTCCGCCGCCCGAGATAACATGGACCCGGAGAGATACCTGTTCTTCTTTTCCGGTATATGCAGGGATGAGATGAGGTTTTCCGGTATTTGGATGGATGCATGCAATCATGTCCACCTGAAAGCAGGCACCAATCATTTCAGTGGTCAGCACCTCTGCCGGAGTTCCGTCCGCAAGGATTGTTCCCTTTCCCATCAGAATTAACCGGTCACAAAACTGTGCAGCAAGGTTAAGATCATGGAACACTCCGACCACGGTAATTTTCGGGGTGAGGTTTTGAATGAGAGACAGAATTTCGATCTGGTGCTGGATATCCAGATGGGAGGTTGGTTCGTCCAGCAGGAGAATCTTGGGTTGTTGGGCAAGTGTTCGTGCTATCAGTACCCTCTGACGTTCTCCTCCTGATACTTCGGTTATCAGACGACCGGCAAGATGAGTTGTGTTTGTAATCTGCATCATCTCATCTGCAATCTTCAGATCTTCAGCTGACAACGGATTCAGGCGGCCTGCGTACGGATGGCGTCCCATGAGAACAATTTCCCGGACGGTAAACGGGAACACCACGTCTGTTTCTTGTCTGACGCATCCGAGATTTTTTGCAAATGTGCGGGAGTCATACTCCTCAAGCTTGTGTTCGTTGAGATACACCGTCCCCTGATTCGGCGAAAGAATCCTGGACAGGGTTTTGAGAAGTGTAGATTTTCCGCATCCGTTTTTTCCGAGAATCCCGACAAAAGATCCCGCCTCCACCGTCATGGACAGATTGTGAATAACGGTAAAATCTTCGTAACCGGCGACGATTTCTTTCACTCTAAGAATCGGTGTCATGATCGCGTCCTCCGTCTGAGGAGATAAATGAAGAACGGAGCTCCGAAAAATGCGGTGATAATGCCGACGGGAACTTCTGCCGGAAGTGTTCTTGCCACTGTGTCTGCCCAGATTAGCAGAAGAGCGCCGGCCATCATGGACCCGGGAATGAGAGTCCGGTGATCAGGACCAAGAACCGTTCGCATGATATGAGGGACGATAAGTCCGATAAATCCTATACACCCTGCAATGGAAACGGCAATTGCACTAATAAATGCCGAAGCCAGTAACAAAATCCGTTTGGTTTTCTCTGTATTGACACCAAGATGTACTGCATCTTCTTCTCCCAGAGCCATGATGTTCAGGTCGCGGGAAAAGAAAAATACCAGAATACAGGCCAGCGGAATCAGCAGTGCGAGATACACGCTGTTCCAGTGAATGTTCCATAATCCTCCCATCGTCCAGAATACAATCTGCTGAAGACTGTTTCCTGAGATGTACATGAGAAAGGACAGTACTGCGGAGAGGAAGAGGGAGACTGCAACTCCGCAAAGAAGCAGCGTCTCTACTGATACTCTTCCGTTTCTTACGGCGAGACTGTAGACAAGTACTGTTGACGCTGTGGCTCCGAGAAATGCAAACACAAGGATGCCCAGTCCTCCGAGAAATACAATTGCTGCTGCAGCCCCAATAGCTCCACCCGACGATGTTCCAATAATGTACGGGTCAGCCATGGGATTGCGAAACAATCCCTGCATGACACATCCGGCTGCTGCAAGTCCCATTCCGACAAGTGCAGCTCCCAGCACTCGGGGAAGCCGCACATCTAAGATCAGTTTTTGCATAATGTCCTGATCAAAGCTGAAGATAGACAGCCCGGAAACCCCGATGCAGGTGGCAACAAGAATACTCCCAAGAAGTGTGAGAAACAGGAGAGAGAGGGAAACAACCGACCGGTGGAACATTAAGTCAATATATTTTTCTTATATCAAATAAATATGTCTAAATGAAATATGTGTCGCATGCAAAACGTTGCCGAACAAATTTACGGACAAATTTCTTCATCCGAATTCTCCCTTTTCCAACTGACCTTCTGACCGGTGGAGTAGATTCTGTCCATATCCAGTCCCTGTACAATCCTTTTTGCATGATCTGCATCACGAATCACAAACGAGGAGATGTCATCAACGCCGAACTCGAAAAGTGTTGGAGCAAGAGGTGTTGAAGGGCCCACGATAACCACGTTCTCCGCATCTTTTGCCAGCTTCAGATATCTTGGCAGGGTTTTGTAGATGATGCTTGCGCAGGTAATGAACACGAAGTCAGCCTCCGGTATCAGATAATCACTCGCTGGTTCCGGATAATCCTCGGGTCCCGGCGTCATTTCAACAATCGAAAGATCACAAACCGGTGCAAACAACTGTTCCAGATGCGGAAAGTGGCCGACGACACAGACTTTTTTGTTTTTGATCCTGTTCTGGGACATGATGAAGGGATCATTTTTCCGGTCCTCGGTGATTCTGGATGCCGAAAGTTCGACGCCATTCGAGGTTGTTACTTCCGGATTATTGTAATAGGCATTGATCGCCGCAAGGCCGATTGATGCCTCCACATAGTTCCAGGATTTCACCGCCTCGGCAAGCTCACGAAGCGGCATGCCAAGTTCGCGGCGCAGGAGCCCTGGACGGCTGTCGATAGGGATCAGTCCTGCAGTTCCGGCACCGCTGCCGCTTCTGACAAAAGAGGTGTAGCAGCCGTTAATCAGATCGTCAACAGTGCATTCCGCGGGAATCCCTGCAATAATTTCATCGTAAATTTTCCACATAATATTTCCTCAAATTGTATCAGGAGTGATTCTCCCTCCGGTCCGCAGTCTGTTTCTGATGGACTGCAGCGTGTTGTCCAGCATCTCAATTTTTGCAAGGCTCTCGCGTTCCTCAGGAGTTGTTTCGATGACTGCGTGAACCCCGCCGTTTTTGATCACAAGCCGCTTTCCTGCTATTAAGGCGAGGAGGGGATCATGCGTTGAGATGAGAACAATTTTTTCGTTTTTCGCGAGCATGCGAATCGCCTGCCTCCGGTCAACACCGGCGTTCTCGATCTCATCGATCAAAACGATCGGGGACGCACTCATGCATGCAGTGTCTGCAATCATCAGAGCTCTCGACTGTCCGCCGGAAAGCTGCGTGACTTTGGTATCGGGTGTAAACTTTTCTCCGGCGAGTTCGTTTGCCGCAGCAAAACATTCGGCTGCGACCCTTTCGGGCTCGGGATGCAGTCTGCTTTTTGCATGCATCTCCAGGAATTCTTCGACCGAGAGGTCCATCACGAAGTTCATGTTCTGCGAAAGCTGGGCGACGAGTCGTCCGTCCATCGCAAACCGCTCCTCATCCTCAAGGGTTTTTCCGTTGACAAGGATCAGACGTTTTGTCGGAGTGTCTCGCTGGGCAAGACATTCAATGTCTGCAAGAAGTCTGCTTTTCCCTGATCCCGTAGGCCCGACGATGCTTACGATCTCGCCAGGTTTTATCGAGAGCGTGAACTCCTCGGCCTCTCCGGATTTTGTTTGGCCGCCGAGGATGGTGATCTCCTCAACCGCTGCGGTCTGTTTCTCCTCTGCAACGGTCTGGAGAAACCGGACAAGCTGATCGAGTACGGTTGCTTTGTCCAGCCCGAAGTCGATGAGGGTGTTTTCATCTGCATAATCCAGGGCTTCGCTGAGCGGAAGATCACTCTTCAGATTCTGCAGATTGTAGTTGACGAAGAAATCTGCGGCAACCGGATGGCTCGCAAGAAGTTTTCCAAGGGTTGTTCCTGCGATGATTTCATAGAGATCTTCGGTCATGGAAACTCCATTTTGCGCAGCATTCCCATCTGGTACTCTTCGCCGATTCGGGTTTCTCCGGTACAGTAAGAACAGACCGAAGACGGCGTGGTGAACCTGAGCTTGTAGCCGCGAAGGCTCGTCGTCTCAGATGCAGACTCGGCATGTTTTCCGAGCATGAACGCTCCTTGCCCGGTAATTCCGTTGATGAAAACTATTTTTGCGCTGCTGTTGACCTGGCGGATGTTGAACATGAACACCTCGCGTTCCGCCTGGGAGACGATGTCTCCTTTGGTGACCACAACGATGTCGGCGAACTTGAGCATCGGCCCGATTTTTCTTGGAGTGTGAACGCCTGAGAGGTTGTCAATGACGCAGATTGCAAGAACTCCTCTGATATGCGGCGAACAGCGATTGCAGAGGCCTGCGCTTTCGGTGATGAGAATGTCAAAGCCCTGCTCTGTTCCCCATCTGACCGCGTCCTCAACATTGCTGATGAAAAAATGATCAGGGCAGAATTTTCCGGCAAATCCTACCTGTACCGGAATGCCGTACTCGGTGTACCGCTCGCGGTCAAAGGAGGTGAGGCAGTCGAATTTGACAACACCTATTGTTTTTCCTCTTTCACGCAGGACATCTGCAAGCCGCAGGATAACCGAAGTTTTTCCTGATGAGGGCGGCCCTGCCACGGTTATCAGTTTCATGGAAAACTTCCTTAATGGTATATATTCAGCTTCTTTACATAAAAATATGGGATTATTTTTTCTGAAAAATTAATCACATAGCATTGACCAAAAATAGAAAATATATTTTTCGGCCCTGCCGCTCATTCGTGAATCATCACGAGCATCATTTTGAACCGAGTAGTCGGGTGTACCGCGTGCGGAACATTTGCCGGCATAATGATCATCTGCCCTTTCTTCAGATGATGAGGAACCCCGCCAACCGGAATGTCAGCTTCGCCCTCAAGCACGATTACCATTGCATCGTAGGGTGCGGTGTGTTCTGAGAGTCCTTCGCCTGCTTCAAACGCAAATGCGGTGACGGTTCCTGATTTTTTGTTGATAACCATTCGGGAAACAACCGATCCTGGCTGGTACTCGGTGAGGGAGCTGAGATCAACCGGTGTTCCGATCAGGGACTTTGGATCATAGTTCATATCGAAATATTGGTGCAGGAAGAGATAAACCTCTGTCTCGTATCAGAAAATTTTGTTTGGGGTAACCACGTGACACAGGTGTTCTCCGTGCATTCCCGCGAAGCGGTAAGCAGGCCGGAGGCATGCGTCACGTGGTTATTCCAAATGAAATCACATGATTTTGTATTTTTCAAAAAAGTTCTTCCGCCTCAGAACCACCGCATCATCACGATCGCATCCTCGCCGTCTGCGTAGTACTCGCCGAACAGAATAACATCCTCGTACCCGATTTTTTCATAGAACCCGTGCGCCGAACTGTTTCCTACCCGCACCTCCAGACTGCAGGCCCTGCAGCCGTCGAGGAAAAAATCCCGTTCAAGTTTTCTGAGAAGCAGCCGTCCGAGGCCGAAGCCGCGAAGCTCGGGGACAACCGCAAGATTACAGATATGACCGTACTTCTCCTCCTCAGTCTCCTCAATGGCTCCAGCCGCAAACCCCACAATCCGCCCGTCCGCCTCGGCAACATAAAACGAGGTCAGAAACACCGTCATCATCTCAATCATTCCCTTGTAGTCCCAGGGGTCTGAAAAGCACATCAGCTCAATCCGGTAAATTTCCGGGATGTCCTCAATTGTTGCCTTGCGGATAATGCAGCCTGCCACCGTTCCGCCAACCCCGTTCACCACTACCATTGTTATTTTAGTATTGTCACCGAACTATATTATAGGGAGTCTTACCACGCATGGTTACCATATATCCGTTTACCGGCCTTCATCCATCAGACGCGGCGTACCCTCTCGTCCCGTCAGTTCCGTATGATGTTATCAGTGCCGAAGAGGCAGCAGCTGAGATTGCAAAGAATGACAAAACCCTTCTTCGCGTCATCAGACCCGATGCCGAATTACCGGACATCGACCCGCATGATGACCGCATCTATGAGCGTGCCCATCAGATGTTTGAACAGATGAAGTCGAGCGGCCTTCTCGTCGATGACAGTCATCCGGCATTTTACCTCTACCGCATCACTCTTGGCGGCGAGACGTTTACCGGTCTCATCTCCTGCGTCAGCGTTGCTGAGTATAAGGATGATATCATCAAAAAGCATGAGCTGACCCGCTACGACAAGGAAGAGGACCGCACCCGCCACATCGATGCCGTCTCCGCCCACACCGGTCAGGTGTTTTTGCTGTACAAAGATCCGGGCACTGTTCACGCCCACATCTCGGCCCTTGCAGACTCCATGCAGCCGTTTGGCGAGTACCGCTCTGCGGGAGGCAACCTGCATCAGATCTACCGCGTCGATGATGCCAAAGAGATCGCAAAGCTTGAACAGATGTTTGCCGCGATCCCGAATCTCTACATCGCCGACGGCCACCACCGGGCGAAGTCCTCGGCAAATGTGTTTGACCGAAGATCTGCCGAAGGCAGATCTACGCCTGACGCCGAGCGGTTCATGAGCGTTCTGTTTGCCCATGACAAAGTGAGAATCTACGGCTATCACCGTCTGGTCCGTGACCTTGCAGGCATGAATGCCGATCAGTTCCTCGGCGACCTTGGTTTACGGTTTACCGTAACGCCGGTCAAGAAGATTGACACGACGAAAAATGCTGTTCCGCCAATGGCAAAAGTTGACGGCTCGACCCATATCATCCATCTGTATCTGGAGAGCGAGTGGTATGAGCTGACCCGTCAGGTTGACCCTGCTGCAGATGCGATTGAAAGACTCGACGTCTCGGTCCTGCAGGAGTCGGTGCTTGATGACATGCTTGCCATCATCGATCCCCGCGGCGATCCACGCATTGCGTTTGTCGGTGGCATTGTTCCGCTCGCAGATGTCGTCAAAGAAGTGGACGCAGGCGAGTACTCGGCAGCATTTATCATGCAGCCGGTCACCGCCCAGGGCGTCATCGATGTTGCGGACAATGCAATGATTATGCCGCCGAAGTCAACATGGTTTGAGCCGAAACTTTTGTCGGGCATGGTCATCCACGAAATACATTAATATTTTTTCACATATTTTTTTTGAACTGTCTGGATGTGATTACTCCAAACAAAAAATCCTGTACACAAAAATTCATAAAAATATTTCATCACGATTTTTTCAAAAAAAAATTCATAAAATACGTTCACGGGTTACCACGGAACATAAAAAAAAGATTGCCGGTTACTTCCGGAACCCGGCTTTCACATAATTTTCTGTCGTGATAACTGGTGTCCCGGCCATCACGAAGTAGGTGTCATCGATAGGTTCAATCGAACAGAGCCACAGGTCCGCATATCCTGGCGTTTCATTCCACTGATAGTCATAGCTAATCCCTCCGCCGGATTTTGCATTTATCACTGATTTTCGGATTGTCGATGCTCCGAACAGATCGGTATAGTGCATGGCGTTTTCTCCGGCCATCTCCGGATGCTGTAAGTTGGCATATACCGTTCCATTGTAATCCATGATCGTCAGATCACTGATATTTGTGGATATCTCCTCAGTAAACAGTGTTCCATTTGCGCCGGGATTGTCCACAATTTTTTCGATGACACTTTCGATCCCGTTGTCATGGGCGTATCCGACAACTGCCCGGGCAACAGCCACAACATCTCCTCTGAGATTGTTATTGATCTTCGTATAATTTGTTGATCCAGGACTCACACCCACAATAAACCAGTCATCATTTACCGGCATCACATAGGCGATAGTGAAGAGTCCTGCCTCAGGTATCTGGGTATCATCCGAGGCCTTGAAGTAGGTTACGTATCCTCCACCCTGTTGTGCGGTTGTGATCATATGATCCATATAGGATGTGCCGTACCGCCCGCGTACATTGATGTAGTTCAGACCGATTTTGTCCTTTTTCTCAGGCGATGCTGCAAGAATTGTTCCGTCACTGCTTACGGCATACATTTCATAGAAATAGAAACCCTCGTTGATACGTTTCATTGCAGCATCTGATCCACTTGTCACTGCGTACCTCCACACTGCCGTCACCTCACTACGCATCTGATCCGGTTCTGGAGTAAACTGATCCTCATAACTTACTGCCGGGACATACTCTTTTTTGGTGAGATAGATGGTAAACTCATTTTTGTGGACGAACGTTTTTTCCCATGCAGTGGTGATTGAGGTGTTGTCTCCTGCATACTGATATGCGCCGGACACTCCGTCCTGAAGAACAATGATACTGTCTCCGATCTTATTTGGCACACCTTTTTCCAGTTTGGTTCCGATGTACTCCTGTTGTGTTGCATAGGTGATGACTCCCTCGTGGTTGGTGAGAAGGACGGTATAATTCCCGTAAGCGACGCCAGTATCAGAGAGGAGCTCATGCTCCTCCAGGAGATGATAGAGTTCGGCGACGACGAGCAGACATCCCTTATACTCGCCCGTAGGACTGAAAACCGGGGCATAAACCAGTTCCATCCATCCGAGATCAGGAATGTAAACCGGACCGATTCCAAAAACTCCTCCGGCAGCAATGAAGTCCTTCTCGGTTGGCACAGGAACTATATCAGATATTTTTCCCTGTGAGGAGATGGGTGCTTCAACGCTGCTTCCGGTAGCATTGTCATAGTACACAACTCTGTTCATCCAGATGTTTTTCGCATAATAATCTACTATAATATCATGTACATCCTGTTCGGTTTCCACCCTGCCTATCTGATCAGAAAGATAGTACAGGTCAAGAGTGGGAGTGAGATCTGCGTTTCTGAGATTTTTCGCGAACTCGGCAAGTACTTCTTCAGTTTGATCGTTTACAGGAACTTCGTTGTAGATGATCTGTTTTTCTGCAGTTATGCAGCCTGCAGATAGTACCGCAACCACACATCCGATCAGTACTATCAGAAGCAGTTTGTGGGTATGTTCAATTCTCATTTTTTTTTCTCCTGGGTTTAGCTCAGATGATACTTTTCCATCAGTTCCGCACGTTTTCCTGATGCTTCCAGATCTGCGAGACCTCTGTTGATGACATCCTGCAGAGGAATGTTGCCGTTCTGTATCGCAACGCCGCCGCGGTCTCCGGTTTCATACGTGGAGACGATCTCAATGTCTGTCTCATTTGCAATTACCTTAAGCAGTGGTTCGCTTACCGCGATGCAGTCAATCTCTCCTGCGTTGCATGCGTCTAGGAGATCGTTGTAGGATGCGTACTCTTTGATAACTCCGGCTTTGACCATTTTCTCGTACTGGTCCTTGCCGAACTGTTCTGTGAGCCATTCTTCGATGATGGTCCTTGTGATAAAACCGGTGACAGCTGTGCCGGACTCAAACTGGGTTTTTGTGATCAGATGATCTCCTGCACATCCGATTCCAAGGCCGGCAGTATAGTACGGTGTTGAGAAGGTAACTCTTGACTCCCGATCATCAGTGATGATCATGCCTGAGTACCACATATCGATTTTACCGGTGACGATCGCGTTGATGTTCTTTGACCATGGAATATCCACATAGGTCACGGTAAATCCGTTCCTTTCTGCAATCCATTCAAGTGCCTCAATATCATATCCGGTAAGGTTTCCATCTTCATCAAGGTAAGTGAACGGCCAGTTTTCGGTTGAGATACCGACCCGGTACTCGTCCTTCAGCTGGGCCACGTAATGTTTCTGCAGAATTTTGTCGTACTCGCCTGACGCGACGACGTTCTTGAGACCTGCATTGATTTTTGCGATCAGCTCTTCGTTTGATTTGTTTGAGGCAAATACCACATCTTTTTTATCGGAGAGGTATCCAAGGAAGGTGAGGGGTGAGTACTCGCGAAGTTTGTCGCCGAGAACATTATCTGCACCAATGACTGCTTCTGCTTCGTTGGTCAGAACTGCGTAGAGGGTGGCGTCCTGCGTGTATTTGATGATGATCTTCTTCTCATCGATCATTTTGTTGAATGTTTCCGTACCGAAGTGTTCTTTGAGCCAGGTTTCGTAGATACTTCCTCTCTCACAAGTGATAGTAACGTTTCCCGCAAGAACATCATCCATGGTGACGTTGGCATTTTTTCTGATGACAACTGCATATCCGGCAGTGATGTACGGGTCAGAGAGCAGATATTTTTTCTGATGTTCGGGTGTTTTGACGGTGGCGGTTATCAGATCAATTTCGCCGACGGTGAGTTTTGACGGACAGTCTGCATGCTCCCAGAATTCATAGATGAACTCAATACCCTGATCTTTTCCGATCGCATTGAGGAGATCGACGTCAATTCCATACGCCTCTTCGGTCTGCAAGATCTGTATGGAAAATGGAGCAAATGACGAGCTGATACCTACAGTATAGACTGGTTTTTCCTGTATGCATCCGGCTGCAACAACTGCAGCGCCGAGAACCAGGAGTACCATGATGAAAATTGGAAGGAGAGTTTTTTTCGCCACGACAATCACCTGATAATATTTCTATATTATTTGACGTCATTACATATTCTCTTTGTGCAGGTCTCGACTCTGAATTTTGATCATTTCTCTCTATAAACTAAAAAATTGTCTTTTTACTTCTGATGATGAAGTTCGGTTGTGTGCCGACTTTTCTGTAAAATATCTGTGTTCCGTTTTTCATTTATATTGAGCAATACCGTCCCTGCCAATCGCATAAATGATTCGTCACTTGGCGTCTCTCCAACTTTCCTCACTCTTCTTTTAATCTCGGCATTTATGATCCAACTCGTTTGCGTTTCCGTGAGACATTTGAGGCAGATAACTCATCAACGTCAAGAATTTCTTGACGGATTTTATTTTGCAGGTGTTAACCCCTTAGATATGATTCAAGATAGAGATGCTATCTGGAAACCATAAAAAATATTTCATCACGATTTTTTTTCAAAAAAAATTCATAAAATATGTTCATGGCATCATCATGAAACATGAAAAAAAAGATTGCTGGTTACTTCCGGAGCCCGGCTTTCACATAATTTTCCGTCGTGATAACTGTTGTCCCGGCCATCACGAAGTAGGTGTCATCGATAGGCTCAATTGAGTACAGCCACAGATCCGCGTAGTTGGGAATGCCCCCATCATCCCACTGATAGTCATAGGCAATTCCACCGCCGGATTTTGCAATTATCACAGATTTGCGGACCACCGATGATCCGAACAGATCGGTATAGTACATGGCGTTGTCTCCATTCATCTCCGGAACCTGCATGTTGGCATGTACTGTTCCATTGTAATCGAAGATCACTATATTATTTACATTTGTGGATATATCCTCGGTAAACACTGTTCCGTTTGCTCCCGGATTGTCCACTATTTTTTTGATGGCACAGTCGACCCCTTTGTCATGGGCATATCCGAGAATTGCCCGGACAACAGTTGCAACATCCCCTCTGGCATTGTTATTGATCTCCGTATAATTTGTTGCCCCAGGACTTATACCCATAATGAACCAGTCATCATTTACCGGCATCACATAGGAGATCGTAAAGAGTCCTGCCTCAGACAGCTGGGTATCATCCGAAGGATCGAAGTAGGCTATGTATCCTCCACCCTGCTGTGCGGTTGTGATCATCTGTTTCATATAGGATATACCGTACCGTCCGCGTCCGTTGATGTAGTTCAGGCCAATAGTGTCCTTTTTATCAGGAGGTGCGGCAAGAATCGTTCCGTTAGTACTTACCGCATACACTTCATAGAAATAGAATCCTCCGTTGATACGCTCCATCGCAGGTTCTGATCCACTGGTAAATGCATATCTCCATATTGCCGTCACATCGTCACGCATCTGATCCGGTTGCGGGGTAAACTGATCTCCATAGTTTACCGGTGCGGCATTATCATCTTTGGTGAGGAAAATGGTGTACTCATTTTGGTGAACGAGCACCTTCTCCCATGCTGTGGTAATTGAGGTGTTGTTTTTTCCTACATACTGATATGCGCCGGTTAGATCATCCTGAAGAATAATTATGCTGTTTCTGATCTTATTTGGAACTCCCTTTTCCAGTTTGGTTCCAATATACTCCTGCTGTGTTGCATAGGTGATAACTCCCTCACGGTTGGCGAGGAGGATGGCATAATTTCCGTAAGTGACACCATTATTTGCGAGACGTTCGCCCTCCTGCAGGAGGAGAAAAGCTTCTGTTGCGAAGAGCAGACATCCCTTGTACTCGCCCGTGGGACTGAAGACCGGTGCATAAAGCAGCTCCATCATTCCGAGATTAGGGATGTAGATCGGGCCGATAGTGACAGCTCCGCCGGCTGAAATGAAGTCCTCCTCGGTTGGCACAGGAACTGTATCAGATATTTTTCCCGGTGAGTAAATGGGTGTTTCAACAGTGTTTCCGGTAGCATTGTCGTAGTAGACAATTCTGTTTATCCAGATCTTTTCTGCATAATAATCGTTGATGATTCGCTGCACATCTTTTTCTGTTTCCGCTTTACCGATCTGATCACCAAGATAGTACATGTCAATAACGCAGGTGGTATACATGGTTCTGATATCTTCGGTGAACTCAGCAAGTGCCTCTTCGGTTTGACTGTCCAGAGGACCTTCGATGTAGGTGATCTGTTCTTCTATGGTTACGCAGCCTGCAGATAGTACTGCAATTACACATCCAATCAGTACTAGCAGAAGCAGTTTGTGGGTATGTCCAATCCTCATAATGAATCCACCTCCCTCGGGTTTAACTCAGATGATATTTTTCCATCAGTTCCGCACGCTTTCCTGATGTCTCCAAGTCAGCGATACCTCTGTTGATGACGTCATGCAGGGGAATGTTTCCGTTCTGCATTGCGACAGCGTAACTGTTTTCCCTTGTTTCATACATGGAGACTACCTGGATGTCTGTCTGATTCACCGTTATCACAAGCTTTGCTTCATCTATTGCGATGCAGTCAACTTCTCCTGCGAGGCATGCGTCAAGAAGATCGCTGTAGGATGCATACTTTTTGATCATTCCATCTTTGACCATTTTCTCGTACCTGTCTTTACCAAACAGTTCTGAAAGCCATTTTTCGGGTATGGTATCTGTAATAATACCAATGACAGCTGTGCCTGACTCAAATTTGTCCTTGGTGATCGGATGATCTTTTGCAGATCCGATTCCCATTCCTGCGGTGTAGTATGGTGTTGAGAAGGTAACTTTGGCGGATCGTTCATCAGTGATAACCATCCCTGAGTACCACATGTCAATTTTGCCGGTGGCAACCGCGTTGATATTTTTCGACCATGGGATATCGATATACTTCACCGCAAATCCATTTCTTTCTGCAATCCACTCAAGTACCTCCATATCAATTCCGGTCAGGTTTCCATCTTCGTCAAGATAGGTGAACGGCCAGTTCTCTGTTGAGATGCCGACCACATACTCGTCCTTCAGCTGGGCCACGTGATGTTTTTGCAGAATTTTGTCGTAGGTTTCAGATCCGACAACGTTTGTGAGACCAGCATTAATTTTTGCGATCAGCTCTTCGTTTGATTTGTTTGCGACAAATCCTACTTCCTTTTTGTCGGTGATGTATCCAAGGGAGGTGAGTGGTGAGTATTCCTGAAGTTTTTCTCCAAGAACATAGTCTGCACCAATAACTGCATCTGCTTCTTTGGTGAGAACTGCGTAGAGGGTGGCGTCCTGTGTGTATTTGGCGATGATCTTTTTCTCATCGATCATTCTGTTGAATGTCTCCGTGCCGAAGTGTCCTTCGAGCCAGTTTTCGTAGACGCTTCCTTTCTCAAAGGCGATAATGGCGTTTCCTGCGAGAACATCATCCACAGTGAGGTTGGAATCTTTTCTGACAACAACTGTATATCCGGCGGCGATGTACGGATCTGAGAGCAGATATTTTTCCATGCGTTCCGGTGTTCTGACCCAGGCAGTTATCAGATCAATTTCTCCGTTATCGAGTTTTGATTGAAGGACTGCATGTCCCCAGAATTCATAGACGAATTTGATGTCCTGATCTTCAGCGATCGCGTTGAGAACGTCGATGTCAATTCCATACGCCTCCTCGGTCCCAGGTATCTGCATGGAAAATGGGGAAAATGATGGACTGACACCTACGATGTAGGTCGGTTTTTCCTGTATACATCCGGCTGCAGTAATTGATGCACCGAGAAGCAGGAGCACCACTATGAGTATTGGAAGGGAAGTTTTTTTCACGCCATAATCACCCGGTTGATATGTATAGTATTATAGGACGTCAATACATATTGTCTTTGTGTGGTTTTAGACCCAAAAATTATGACTGTTTTTTTTCACCGCTAAAAAATTATATTTTTATTTTTGATGATGTTCGGTAGTATACCGACTTTTCTGTAAAATTTCTGCTGATTGGTTTTTTCCTTGATGCTCAAACACCTAATTTTCTGTGATCCACTCTTCATTGAATCACGGCATCTATGATTCAGTTCCTTTGCGTTTCCGCGGGACACTTGAGGCAGATAAATCATCAATGTCAAAGATTTTGAGACGGATTCAATTTTGCGAGTGCTGACGCCTTAAAGATACGATTCAAGATAGAAATGTTATCTGGAAATCATAAAATATTTTATCACGATCGTTTCAAAAAAAATTGCCGGATTAGTTCCGGAGCCCGGTCTTCACATAATTTTCTGTTGTGATAACCTTTGCCCCAGCTAACGCGAAGTAGGTGTCATCGATAGGTTCAATCGAGTACAGCCAGAGATCCGCGTAACCTGGCATGTCCTCATTCCACTGATAATCATAGGTAATTCCACCACCAGATTTCGCAGTTATCACGGATTTACGGACGACTGATGCCCCGAACACATCAGTATAGTACATGGCATTGTCTCCGTTCATCTCCGGAACCTGTATGTTGGCATGTACTGTTCCATTGTAATCGAAGATCACCAAATTATTTACATCAGTGGATATATCCTTCGCAAACAGTGTTCCGTTTCCGCCGGGATTGTCCACAATTGTTTGGATGGTACTCTCGACACCTTTGTCATGGGCGTATCCGACCATCCCCCTGGCAACAGCCACAATATCTCCTCTGAGATTTTTATTGGTCTTCGTATAATTTGTTGATCCAGGACTTATCCCCAGAATGAACCAGTCATCATTTACCGGCATCACATAGGCGATCGTAAAGAGTCCTGCCTCAGCTATCTGAGTATTATCCGAAGGATCGAAGTAGGTTACGTATCCTCCGCCTTGTTGTGCAGTTGTGATCATCTGCCTCATATAAGGTATACCGTATTGTCCGCGTCCGTTGATGTAGTTCAGACCAATAGTTTCCTTTTTATCAGGAGGTGCGGCAATCATTGTTCCGTTCGTACTTACGGCATACACTTCATAGGAGTAGAAGCCCCCGTTGATGCGTTCCATCGCATTATCTTGTCCGCTTGTCAGTGCATATCTCCATGCCGCAGTCACGTCGTCGCGCATCTCATCTGGTACCGGGGTAAACTGATCCTCATAACTTACTGCAGGGGCATTATCTTTTTTGGTGAGGAAAATGGTGTACTCATTTTTGTGAACGAACACCCTCTCCCATGCAGTGGTAATTGAGGTGTTGTCTCCTGCATACTGATACGCACCGGTTACATTCTCCTGGAAAATAATTATACTGTCTCTGATCTTATTTGGAACTCCCTTTTCCAGTTTGGTTCCAATATACTCCTGCTGTGTTGCATAGTCGACAATTTCGTCATGGGTGGCGAGGAGGATGGTATAATTTCCGTAAGCGACGTCATTACCAGCGAGACGTTCGCCCTCCTGCAGGAGAAGATAGACTTCGGAGATGAAAAGCAGACATCCCTTGTACTCACCCTCAGGAGTGAAGACCGGTGCATAAAGCAGTGCCACCATGCCGAGATCAGGAATGTAGACCGGACCGAGACCGATCGCTCCACCGGCTGAGATGAAGTCCTCCTCGGTTGGCACAGAAATTACATCAGATATTTTTCCTGGTGAGTAAATGGGCGATTCAATGCTGCCTCCGGTAGCATTGTCGTAGTAGACGATTCCGTTGAGATACGTGTTTTTCGCATAATAATCGTTGATAATATCATGTACACCCTGTTCTGTTCCCGTTCTGCCTATCTGATCAGAAAGATAGTACAGGTCAAGAAGGGATGAAATATCCATGGCTCTGAGACCGCCAGCGATCTCAGCAAGTGCCTTTTCTGTTTGGCTGTCCAGAGGAACTTCGGTGTAGGTGATCTGTTCTTCTGTGGTTACGCAGCCTGCAGATAGTGCCGCAATTACACATCCAATCAGTACTAGCAGAAGCAACTTGTGGGCATGTTCAATTCTCATAATGAATCCTCCTCCTTCGGGTTTAGCTCAGATGATATTTTCCCATCAGTTCCGCACGCTTTCCTGATGTTTCTAGGTCAGCGAGACCTCTGTTGATGACGTCATGCAGGGGAATGTTGCCATTCTGCATTGCGACAGCGCATCTGTTTTTCGTATCATAGGTAGAAACAATTCTGATGTCAGTTTGATTCTCCATTACCCTAAGCAGCGGTTCATTCACTACGATGCACTCAACTTCTCCTGAGAGACATGCGGCAAGGAGATCATTGTAGGATGCATACTCTTTGATCATTCCGGTTTTCACCATCTCCAAGTACTGTTTCTGATCATACTGGTCTGCAAGCCAGTCTCCGACTATGGTATTCGTAATAAAACCGGTGACAGCTGTGCCTGACTCAAATTTGTCCTTGGTGATCGGATGATTTTTCGCAGAGCCGATTCCCACTCCTGCGGTGCAGTATGGTGTTGAGAAGGTAACTTTGGCGGATCGTTCGTTGGTGTTGACCATCCCTGAGTACCACATATCAACTTTACCGGTGGCAACCGCGTTGATATTCTTTGACCATGGGATATCGACGTAGGTCACGGTAAATCCATTTCTTTCTGCAATCCACTCAAGCGATTCCACATCAAATCCGGTCAGGTTTCCATCTTCGTCAAGATAGGTGAACGGCCAGTTCTCTGTTGAGATGCCGACCACATACTCGTCCTTCAGCTGGGTCACACGATGTTTCTGCATAATTTTGTTGTATGGTTCAGATCCGACAACGTTTGCGAGACCAGCATTAATTTTTGCGATCAGTTCTTCGTTTGATTTGTTTGCGACAAATCCTACTTCCTTTTTGTCGGTGATGTATCCAAGGGAGGTGAGTGGTGAGTATTCCTGAAGTTTTTCTCCAAGAACATAGTCTGCACCAATAACTGCATCTGCTTCTTTGGTGAGAACTGCGTAGAGGGTGGCGTCCTGTGTGTATTTGGCGATGATCTTTTTCTCATCGATCATTTTGTTGAATGTTTCCGTGCCGAAGTGTTCTTCGAGCCAGTTTTCGTAGACGCTTCCTTTCTCAAAGGCGATAATGGCGTTTCCCGCGAGAACATCATCCACAGTGAAATTGGAATCTTTTCTGACAACAACTGTATATCCGGCGGCGATGTACGGATCTGAGAGCAGATATTTTTCCATGCGTTCCGGTGTTCTGACCCAGGCAGTTATCAGATCAATTTCTCCGTTATCGAGTTTTGATTGAAGGACTGCATGTCCCCAGAATTCATAGACGAATTTGACGTCCTGATCTTCAGCGATCGCGTTGAGAATGTCGATGTCAATTCCATACGCCTGCTCGGTCCCAGGTATCTGCATGGAAAATGGGGAAAATGATGGACTGACACCTACGATGTAGGTCGGTTTTTCTTGTATACATCCAGCTGCAGCAACTGATGCACCGAGAAGCAGGAGCACCACTATGAGTATTGGAAGGGAAGTTTTTTTCACGCCATAACCACCAGGTTGATATGTACAGTATTATAGGACTTCAATATATATTGTCTTTGCGTGATTTTAGACCCAAAAACTATGACTATTTTTTTTCACCGCTGAAAAATTATATTTTTATTTTCGATGATAAAATTTTCACTCGAGTTTTTTTTCAAAAAAATATTTTTCATTTTGGTATGAAAAGTTATGCGTAGCCTGCCGGATGATCATCTTCATCGGCTGCTTCGTCATCGGAATTCCCTGCAGATTTTTTTCCATAGAATTTTTCGTAAAATGTTTTGAGATTCTCTTCGCATTTTTTCACGAGGTTTGGGTCCACGTTCTCGATTGGAATGTTTCGTCCGATCTCTGCTGCAAGAATCTCCACCAGCTGAAAGACCGAGTCGGGTGTCATTTTGACTCTGCTTTCCTGGCCTGAGTAGAGCATGACGATCATGTCGACCGTCCAGTACGGATTTTCTCCTTCCCGTTTGTAGGTGTTGACATCCACCGTGTGCCAGTCTTCGTCCATCGTTCCTGCCGAAAGCGTGTATGCCTGCTGGACGCGGTTGCCGTAGAGGGCTGTCAGATGCTGGATTACCCATGCAGCACTCCGGCTCTTTTCGTCCTTGATTGCATACAGCAGATCCTCAAAAAATGCCGCGGCGTTTACATGGCATGCGGTCATCACTACCATGGTTGCGGACGGCCCGAGCAGCATCGACATTGCATTCACGATTCTCGGGAATGTCTTGCGGTCAATCGGGTCCACGAGATGGTACTCGAACACTTCCCGGATCGGATCAAGAACGGTCGGCGTTTTTTCCAGAATGTCAGCAAACTGTGCAAGGTCAGCGAGAAACTGTGCGGGAACCGGTTTGTGCGGACGCTCCATCTCGCCATTTTCTTCAGATTTTTCTGCTGCTGCCGGAGCTTCGACTGCTTCAAGCTGGATGATATCTTTTTTTTCTGTTGCGGCAGGGGTTTCTGAGGGAAGAGGGATCGCTTCTGTTTCCGCCTTCTTCTTTGTAACCCTCCGCTTTTTTGGAGGATTTTTTTCTGCCGGTACGGTATCTGTCGGACGATCCTTCTCCTCAGTCATACATACTCATTGGCGAGAGAGCACAAAAACATCATCGGTTGTGCGAATCGTGGATGGCTCTCATGAATTAAGATGAAATGCTTGACTATGCAGAAAACTCGTGAAAACAATTTTCAAAAATAGGTTGTACCCGAGAGGGGTGGGTACATGTACAACCCTTGGGACACGGTTAGATGTATGGGTTGCGCAGTGGTTTGAGTGCAGCGTGCTCCGCGTGATTGCGGTGCTCGATGTAGCTCTTGTTTTTGTCGATCTTCTCGGTTGCGAGTTTGGTGACGAGTTCAAGTCCTGGCTTGACGCCGTCCATAGACTCTGCAACGATCCATCCTGCTTCGACTGCCTTGTTGAAGGCTGCCTCTCCTGCTGCGGAGCGGACGAAGACGGTAGACCATCCGTCTGGAGTTCCGACGGATCCGGTAGAGATATCTGCCATGTTTGCAACGTAGTCAAGACATACGTGGCATCCCGGCTGCTCGTACTTGTGGGTAACTTTCAGCGGGATCTGAGAGTTCACACCGCGCTCGGTGTAAACACTGAACTTGCCCTTTCCGATGTCCATCTTGGTGACGTTGTCGATCTTGGTTGCACAGTGGTCTTCAACCATCTGGAAGAGACCCTGGTACGGGAAGTTCTCCATACAGAAAATACCCATTGCCAGTGCAATCTTGTCTGGAACGTCGCGCATTCCGATCGGATAGAGCTGTGCCTTACGAAGTGCCTGAATCTGACAGGGAGTACCAACAATACCGATCTTATCAAGACCGTAGCTGCGGGTTGCTTCCTTGATCAGGGCCATGTTCGGAGAGATCGAGTATTTCGTTCCACGTGCTGCGAGAAGCTCGTCAACGGTGGTGGCGATCATCGGCTCTGGCTTGTATGCCTCGTCTCCTGGTCCAGCGACGATTGCTCCGTCAATAATGCCTGTCTCAAGTGCGTAGGCAAACATTGCGGTGACGATTCCTCCGTCCTGGGACTTTGCGAGAATGTCTTCACAGCCGGCTTTGGCTTTGTAGACTGCCTTGTATTGTCCAAGATATTCCATTTTTTTCGCCTCCGACCTTATGGTTTCATGACCTCTGTAATGAGGTTCGTAATCGATTCATACTGTCCACAGACGTCGAAGCTGAAGAAGCTTCTCGGGCACTGTGCATAGCATGCGCCGCATTTGATACACAGATCGCGCTCGACCTGCGGCTTGCCGTACTGCATGGTAACTGCACGAACAGTACATGCTGCTGCACAGCTGCCGCATCCGCAGCAGAGGCCCTGATTGATGACTTCGGTCATCAGGTCGCATCCGCATGCCTCGGTTCCTGCTGCTGCAAGGTTCATCAGCGGGGTAAGGTATGCAGTTGCAAGTGCCTTCTGTTCGTCGTTGCCTTTCAGCAGTAAGTATGCCATTAAGCACACGTTACGGATCTGCTGCGGGGTCGGTGCACATGCTGGGATGTAGACATCGACCTTGATCAGATCGCCGATCGGCAGGAAAGCCTCGTGCTGGGGCTGGTTCTGCTGGCCACCACGGCAGAAGCGTGTGGTGTTTCCATAGCAGGCGCATCCTCCAAGAGCCACAACGATTGTTGCGTTCTCACGGGTTTCCAGAATTTCTTCCATTGAGCACTCGTCATTTAAACAGACGGAACCCTCGACCAGTGCGACATCCATCTTCGGGATGTGGCGCACATCGGCGAGCGTCAGGCAGTAGACGAGGTCAGCGTATTTGTCAAGGATAGTAAGTAATCCTTCGTAGTTATCTGCAAGGGACACGAGACATCCGGTACATCCGCTCATGTGTACGTGTCCTACAGTAATCTTGTCAGCCACTGGCTTCTCCTCCTTTGGTTTTTGAATAATTGGCTTTTGTTCGACCTTCATGTCAGCCGGCTTTGCCTCGTTAACAGGCGATTTGTGCATTGCTGACACAGGTTCATCCTGTTTACTGGCAACAGGCTTTTCGTCCTGCGTTCCCTCGCTGACATCGCCTTTTCCGAACAGTAAGCTTTTGAATTTATCGAATAATCCCATTTTAGCTTCCTACTTCTTTCAAGATGATACTAACAGTTTTGGGAATGGCCCCTTGTACTTCCGGAGTCAGCTCAAGAGCGAACTCTTCGCTGTCCGGAGCTGGTATATACGCGGGCTGGCATCCGAGAATAATAATATCCATTTTTCCTTTCAGTCTGCCGATAGGATCCAGCAGATTTCCGGAATGGGCATCCATGTAACGCTCTTCCCTGCCCTCTGGCAGAAGGTCAACGGGGATCTTTGTCAGGTTTCCGGGTTTTCCCCCAAAATCCATGCAGTCCACAATGATCAGTTTCTTCGTCTCTTCCGGATCGATCATGGAAAAAACAAGGTGAGGGCCGCCAAGGCCCACATCCATAGCTTTTACATTGTCGGGAAGTTCATGTTCGGAAAGTGCTCTGATTACTGCGGGACCAAATCCGTCGTCGCCGAAGAGTTCGTTACCGACACCGGCGATTATTACTTCTGGAAACAGTCCATCCATGTATATACTCACTCAAGGAGCTTCTGTGCCACAAGCCGGTTGTCTTCATCCAGTACAATCATGTGAGTTGCACAGGATACACAGGGGTCATATGCACGGACAATGACTTCTGCAAGTTCCCATGGTGCGCCGGTAAGTGCACGGCTGCAGGTCGGGAAGTTCCAGGTGGTCGGAACGAGCATAGAGAACCACTCGACTTTGCCGTTGCGTACCTTTGCGAGGTGAACGTCTGTGCCGCGTGGTGCTTCGTTTGCTGCCCATCCGATGGATCCGTCGCCCTGCGGAATGACGTCTGCGACGACACTGCCGGAGGTGTTGATGGCATCTGCTGCCTCAATCATCTTGTAGACGGAGTCCATGTATTCCATTTCACGTGCAATGTTGAGTCCAATGGCTCCCTTGCGGTCGTAGTTTCTGTACGTTGCAAGACGTGCACGTGGTCCGACTTCGACGGGCTGACCGTCGTAAAGTGGGACACCAGTGCATGCCTGCATCTGTGGCCAAGCTTTTCCGCCTGCTTTGGTGGTTCCGCCAACCGGGTATGCCGGGTCTTCGAGGGTAATTTCCTCTTCGCCCATGTACCAGTCCCAGGGTCTGACTTCGAGCCAGCGTGCCGGGTCCCAGGTCGGGTGCTCGTCAAGAGAAGAGCTTCCGTAGCATGGGTCGGTTGCCATGTAGCCCTGGTCGTGGAAACCAAGGGTCTTCGGAATAGTGACTTCGCGGCCGCACATCTCTGCCCAGTCGCGTTTGCCATAGTTCTCGAAGACTGCAATCATGAACTCCATCTGTGCACGTGCAAGCGGAAGTGCCTGCTTTGCAAGATCGTAGATCTTGGTTCTCGCGCGTGGAGTGATATTTTTGTACATACCACCAACACGGGTGTTGGACGGGTGTACTGCTTCTCCGCCTACGATCTCACCAATGGTCTGACCGATCATACGCAGAGTCTGGATACGTTTTGCAACGGATCTGACCGGCTCCTCGGGAGAGAATGGGTTGATCTTCGAGTCAGTGCCTGGCAGGTACATATCCGGCAGTGCAAGAATGTCATGCAGTGCGTGGGAGTGCAGTCTGTTTGCACACTGGAGAATAATACGCAGAAGATATGCGTCGTCTGGGATCTCTACACCCATCGATGCTTCCATTGCCTCTGTTGCGGCAAGGGTGTGGGCAATCGGACAGATACCACACACACGGGATGCGATCTTGGGAACCTGCTCATAGGTCTTACCGATGGCAAGCTTTTCTACTCCACGAACCGGTGTGATGGAAAGCCAGTCTCCGCGCTCAATGATTCCTTCATCGTTTACTTTCAAAACGAGCTTGGAGTGACCCTCATGTCTGGTGGTCGGGGAAATTTCTACTACTTTCGACAATGTTATCGCCTCATCCTAAATATTTTAGGTTGTTCGATCAGCTATACAGGAAAATTACCATTGTCCTTTTGGGTTAATGACACGTACCGAAGTACGCTATCTTAATTTTCTTTCATAGGATTTATTAAAGATTTCCTCTTTCCGTGGACAGAGATTTCCCCGAATTTTCTGATATTATTTGATGATTCATACGTCACACATTACAACTTCGCCAAAGGTGTTACTAAATATGTTGTGAATAGTACTTTGTGGAAAATGATCCGGATTTTTCCGATTTTCTTCGAATTTTGTGGCATCTGATTTCTCCGTATCCGGCTCTTTCTTATGCGCTCCGGGAAAATGCCGACAAAATTTGTATTAAACAAAAGTAATTTCTAAAAAAAGTAGGTTGGGAGTGTTATATGTTCAGCTCTTCACGCAGTTCGGCAAGAGTCGCCTTGCGCTCTGCGTATGCATCATGCTGGTGAATGCTTTCCTCGTTCGTCTGGCGGATGGTGATGTGGGTGTCGCCTGGGAGATTGACGAATGTCGTCACTACCTGACGGGCCATCTCACGCACACAGTCCTCCACAAACCGTGCATTCTTGTGAGCTGCCATGACAACATAACTTTCATCCCCGCGCTTGAGGAGTTCATAGATCTTTGCACTCATGGACTCTTTGAGAACGTTCACGATCGACTCAAGCGGAACAACGATGTCATCATCTGTCTCCACACAGAGGAATCCGCGTCCGCGCTGGTTGTGGCTCGCCATCGGAACTTCCTGGAAGAATGCATCAATTTTATCGTCAGTGATCTGCAGGTCCTGCATCACTCGCATTGCATGATCCTTCATGATGTTTTGTGCACACGGGCATGCGGTAATACCGGTAACCTCTGCACCTACACTCTTGCGGACGATTGGTTTGCCTTCGGTTCTCTGGGCGATCGCATGAGCGTAAACGTTCACGACCTCCTGACACGAAGTCTTGGAGACCGGGGTGTCGCGGTTGATCATGTAGAAGCTGCGCATGAACACTTCGGTTCTGTCTGCATACTCATGATGGTCGAGAAGTTTTCGCGAAACAATTCCACACACATCTTCAATACCACGGACATCGCCGGAGGTTGCCTGCTGCAGTACCTCGTCGATGACCTCAAAGTTGCGGGAAAGGTTTGCGCCTTTCAGGCTGCTTGGGAGATCGACAAAGACGTCGAAGTCGGAGATGAATATTGCCGGGCGTGCTTTGCCTGGGCGTCCAACAACAACGAGCTTCTTGACGTTTTTCACACCGACACGGGTCAGGCTGATTCGTACGTCAGGAGCAGTGGACTGCACATCTGGTAATGACATTATACTGTATCCTTCGTTACTCCGCCAAAATATTCACAACAGGAACTGGCAGGTTAACGTGCATCTATCTGTATAGCCACGAGGGTATATAATTTATACGTGTCCTGACCTATGTTATCACTGACGCGTATGCTGAAAAAATACTATGACGCCGACGTTGATTGGGCGGTAATCGCCGAAAAAACGGTGGCGGTGATTGGATACGGTTCTCAGGGACGCGCCCAGGCCCAGAATCTTCGTGACAGCGGTCTTGCTGTTATTGTGGGGGTTAGGCCCGGAAAAAGTTTTGAAGCGGCAAGTCTGGATGGTTTTACTGTGATGCCGGTGTGCGATGCGGTGAAGGCGGCGGATGTTGTTGCGATGCTGGTCCCTGACGAGTCGGCTGCGGAGATATTCCGCCGCGAGATTCTTCCCTGGACACATGATGGTCAGGCGATTGTGTTTGCCCATGGCTTCACTCTCCACTACGGCCAGATAATTCCTCCGCCGAATCTGGATGTTGTGATGGTCGCACCAAAAGGTGTGGGCCCGCAGGTCCGCGAGTTGTATCTTGCGGATTCGGGTGTTCCTTCCATTATCGCGGTTCATCAGGATGTGACAGGGAATGCGAAAGAGACTGCCCTCGCATTTGCGAAAGGTATCGGCTCGGCCCGCTCTGTTATTATGGAGTCCAGTTGTGCTGAAGAGACCGAGACCGATCTCTTCGGAGAGCAGGCGGTCATCTGCGGAGGCGTGGTGAATCTGATGAAGGCCGCCTACGATACCCTGGTCGAGGCAGGCTACGAACCAGAGATTGCCTACTATGAATGCATGCATTCACTGAAACTTATTGCCGGTCTGCTGTCTGAGGGAGGGTTTACGATGATGCATGATTCGGTGTCGAAGACTGCCGGGTACGGCGGTCTGACCCGCGGCCCACGTGTAATAGGACCCGAGGCAAAAACCGCGATGAAGGAGATCCTCGCAGAGATCCGGTCAGGCACCTTTGCCCGCGAGTGGCTTCTCGAAAATCAGGTGAACCGCCCGCAGTACACCGCGCTCGTGCGGCTCGAGAAAGAATGTGAGCTGGAGAGAGTTGGCGGTGAGGTTCGCAGGATAATCTCCAAGAGAAAATAATTTTTTGTTTGGTTCTGATCAGCTCCGCCCACGGAACACACTGAACACACGGAATTTTACAGAAAAACATCACGGAGCAGACGTGAACAGCACGGAAATTATTTTTTCGAATATTTTTGAATTCTGTGGTGTTCACGTCTGTTCCGTGATGTTTTCTGCGATATTTCAGTGTGTTCCGTTTTTCCGTGGGCGGAGCAGCGAAACAGTGAACAGGCCGCAACCTCCAGAATATTTATTACCTCTTACCACCGAAATACCAACTGATCGAAATGGTATAGATTCTGAACCGTCCGCTATTTGGAGAATATTATAGTCGCACCTCAGTGAATACGCTGAGGCCCTCCTTCGGACAGAATCTATGATCTTCTCCATATTTTTATCGTACTCTCCACGGTTACGTGTAGTAAATGTCACAACCACTGTCTTACCCACAGGTTAAACGGAATAATTATGATTGGAACACCAACGAAACGAGAAAACAGATCGCATCCTACCGAGATGTACAGCTTGAAATCCCGGATCAATAAACATGGTTTGATTGCAAACCCTGTGCCCCAGAGATGCAACTGGAGTCAGATGCATCAGCACCGCCGTATTACCAATTACAAAAGATAACGAGGGCAATCATGCCCTCCACGTTTTTATCCCCTTCCCGGGGGAAGAACCTCAAGCCAGTAGCCGTCAGGGTCAGTGATGAAATAAATTCCCATCTCTTCATTGATAAACTCAACGCAACCCATCTTCTGGTGTTTTGCAAGAGCGCCTTCGTAATCGTCAGTACCAAACGCAAGATGAAACTCATTGTCACCGAGATCGTAGGGCTCGTCGCGGTCCCGCAGCCAGGTCAGCTCCAGCTTGTGGCATCCTGATCCGTCTCCCAGATACACGATAATAAACTCCCCGGACTCAGGAGCAATGCGTTTCACTTCAGTGAGGCCAAGGGCCTCCTCATAAAACTTCATCGACTTTTCCAGATTCAGCACATTGATATTATTGTGAATCATCGTGAACTTCATACCAAAACAGTTGTATCTGATCGGTTATCTACTCTGGGGCCTTGGCTTATCGTTGATAAACAGCCCACGGAAAAATGGAGTACACGGAAATTTCACAGAAAAAACATCACGGACCAGACGTGAACATCACGGAAATACATTATTTTCGAATTTCGTGATGTTTTTTCGCATGTTCCGTTTTTCCGTGGGCTGAGATGCGATGAATAACCAGTAGCCGAATCACACTATTTTATAATGCACCTTGCCGGATAACTAACTACACACCCCATGACGCAGGACATCCAAAAAACTCTGGAAGCGTTCTTTCACCACCAGACGTTTCGGCCCAATCAGGAAGAGATCATCAGCGATGTGGTCGCGGGCCGCGATGTTCTTGCAGTCATGGCAACAGGCGGCGGAAAATCCCTCTGCTACCAGCTTCCGGCCATGATGCTTGACGGCATGACCGTCGTAATATCGCCCTTGATCGCCCTCATGAAGGATCAGGTGGACGCTCTTCTGGCTCAGGGAGTTCGCGTCGGGACGCTTAACAGCATGCAGACCTATGATGAAAAACTCCGTGTCGAGCGGGAGATCTCATCCGGCAGTCTTCGCATCCTCTATGTCTCGCCCGAGCGTGCCGTCACTCCTGCATTTTTTCAGGTCCTCTCCCGCTGTCGGGTCGCACTTTTTGCGGTGGATGAAGCCCACTGCATCTCAATGTGGGGTCATCAGTTCAGGCCCGAGTACCGCGAGATCAAAGTTCTGCGGGAAAAGTTTCCAAACGTCCCCGTCATCGCCCTCACCGCGACCGCAACCGAACGGGTCCGCGAGGACATCGTCCGCGAACTCGGCATGAAAAATTCCCGCGAGTACGTCGGCAGCTTCAACCGGAAAAATCTCAGATACGAAGCCTACGAGGAACCGACCGGCATGGTGCGGATCCAGAAAATTGTCAGCTACGTGGTTGCCAATCCGAATGTTTCCGGCATCATCTACTGCTTCTCACGGGCAAGCTGTGAGGAGGTCGCAGAGCGTCTCAGACGCCACCGCATTCTTGCGAGCCCCTACCATGCCGGCATGCCGACTCCTGAACGCAACCGGATTCAGGAAGGATTTTTGAACAACACGATTCGCGTCATCTGTGCAACGGTCGCGTTCGGCATGGGAATTGACAAACCTGATGTCAGATACGTCATCCATGCCCATCTCCCCAAAGACCTTGAGTCCTATTATCAGGAGACAGGCCGGGCAGGCCGCGACGGAAAGCCGTCGGACTGCATCCTCTACTACTCAGCAGGCGATCGGGCAAAGATCTCGTCCATGCTGGAACGCGAGTTCACTGATGTGCAGAGGCTGCGGATTGCGAAGGGAAAAGTTGCTGATATGTACAGCTACTGTACGACGTCCGGATGCCGGCGTAAGCTCCTCCTCTCCTACTTTGGCGAGGATATTTCGCCATGCAGAAACTGTGATATCTGTGACCGGTCTAATACAAAACCAAAAAAGGTCGCGGCCCCGTCAGGAGATCTTCCAAAGATCGTGTTTGATGCTGCAAAAGATCTCAGCGGTCAGATGACGATGTCATCGTTTGTTTCGTTTCTTCTCGGCCTTGACCGGGCGCACACGAAAAGTTCCGGTCTTACGAGTCATTCATTCTATGGAGCGGCAAAGGATTACGGTCGGGCTGAGGTGATGGGTGTTGTGCAGGATCTTATTGCTGCCAAAAAACTTTCTTTGAAGGGAAAGTCAGTGATGAAACTCTGCGTTGCGGAGAAGTAATTTTTTTGAGAATCGCTCCTCTCAAATCGATTCAAGAATCTCTACCGTTCTCTTCAGAAGAGATGCCGCTTCCTTTGAGTCCTCTCTCGCACTGATGCAGAGATGCAGAACATTTCGATAAGTTAACACCGCAATCGAAAACGGCATTCCTCCTTTTGCCACGCAACTGAACTCCATGTCTGTGACTGCGACGCTCTCACCAAAGTTCAGGGCGCCATCCGGCACCACACCCGGGTTGGTCAGAAACGGAAAGCCGGCAAACTTTTTCGTGTCATCTGAAGTCAGTCTCGCATCAAAGAACGGCTTTGCCGCTCCGACACCGATTGAGTTTTCTTTCAGCTCCCGTGAGAGCTCTACTGCTGACGAAACAGTTTGGGAAAAATTTTCGCCGCAGACTACCGGCGACCAGTAGGCAACCGTGTAGTTTGCTGCGAACACACTCTCTTCTTCAGAAATATATCTGCGAAGATCAACCGTCGAACAGAGCGGAATTTTTTTTGGGCGTTCGCCTTCAAGATGATCAGACAACGCTTCCGCATATGTAGCGATGAGGAGATCATGCACGGTTGCGTCAAAAGATTTTGCAAAAATTTTCATTCGTGCTAAGGTCTCGGGTCCCAGTGCGGCCTTGAGAAGCATCGTGCGGGAACTTTGATCAGTCGAGAGAAAATAATTTTTGTACGAAATAGTTTCCCGCGTCCGCTCCTCTTCATCCAAAAATAATTTCGCAAGTTGTTCTTCTGAAAATTTTTCAAACACCACTGCAAGTGTTCGATCAATTTTTTTTGGCGAAAATTTTTTTGCAGAAAATTTTTGCATCCG
This sequence comes from Methanorbis rubei, assembly GCF_032714495.1. NCBI lineage: Archaea > Methanobacteriati > Methanobacteriota > Methanomicrobia > Methanomicrobiales > Methanocorpusculaceae > Methanorbis > Methanorbis rubei. The sequence continues at coordinate 139,805 of NZ_JAWDKB010000002.1, forward strand.
ATACTGATCAGCGACATGCTTCGCAACATCCAGCAGTCCACGGAAATCAGTAAGAAGATGTGCCACAGAAAAAATAAGCGTGTCAGAATCTTTGCCGCGGCAAATCGTTATCCGCAGCAGTGCATCACTTTCTGGATGCAGCGTTGTCATGACCTGATCAGGCGTCTGATCTGTTATGATAACTGGAATTTCCCCCTCGCTCAAACAAAAATCTCCCGATTCTCTTCCCCCAACAAATCTGCTGGAAAGAATTGGAAATTCCTCACCAACGCGGGACACCGCGTCACGCAGAAGATTCGCATCAATTCGCCCCGCAAATGCAACCGCAAAACAGATCTGAAATGCATTTCCCGCATCTCCCAGATACAACTGAAACAGATCCAGTGGTGATGCAGAAATTTTTGTCACTTCTTCTCTCCGATCTCCTCAAGAATCTCGCAGAGATACTCCCACACGCGATTCGCAGAAGAGATCTGCATCCGCTCTTTGGGCGAGTGGGCACCGGTAATGTTCGGCCCGATAGCGATCATATCGAGTTCGGGCCGGACTCTTTTGAACAGCCCGCACTCAAGCCCTCCATGCGTCGCCCCGACGAGAGGCCTTGCCCCGTACATTTTTTCATGCACACGAATCGCTGTCTGCAAAAGCGGTGAGTTTGGGTCAGGCATCCAGCCGGGGAATTCATTTTCTGTGATAACAACCGCCCCGCATTGTTCAAACAACTCTGCAATACTTTTCGAGACCGCGAATTTCTCAGACTCAGAGACACTTCTCTGCAAAGTTGTGATCGCGAGCGAGTTATCCTTCATCTCGATTGCCGCCAGATTGGTTGAGGTCTGCACAAGATCAGGAATCACCGCACTCATCGCAATCACCCCGTTCTGACATGCGTTCAGGGCAGCAATCAGTTCCCGGGCCACATCATTCGGGATGCTTTTCTCCTCGACCTCTTTTGGCTCAAGCGATAGCGAGATGTGCGGATCAGTCTGTTCATATTTTTTTATGGTCTCGCATTCAAACGCAGAGAACATGTCCCTGACATGTTCGACGTCCGCCTCCGGAATACCGAAGACAGCCTCTGCATGTCTTGGTATCGCGTTCGATAAATTTCCTCCCGAAAGTCTGCAGACGGTTATCGCCGTAATTTTCGCAAGAAATTCTGCAAGAATTTTTATTGAGTTCGCCCGTCCGAGATGAATCTCCATTCCTGAGTGTCCGCCGGAAAGTCCGTCGATAGTGATTCGGAAGTAGACATTTTCTGCCGGAGACGAAACTGGCGTCCACGAGATCTCAGCAACCGTCTCCACCCCTCCGGCGCATCCGGTACAGATTGCTCCCTCCTCCTCGCTGTCAAGATTGATCAAGAGCGAGCCTTCAAACATCTCCGCAGACACCGCCTTCGCTCCCGTAAGACCGGTCTCCTCATCGACTGTGAATAGGCACTCGATTTTTCCAGCCCTGATATTTTCCGTCAGAGCCGCAAGACTGTAGGCGATACCAATACCGTTATCTGCACCAAGTGTTGTCCCTTTCGCGTAGATCCAGTCGCCGACAATTTCTGTCTCGATCGGATCTGTCTCGAAGTTGATCGTCTTCGTTTGATCCTTTTCACAGACCATGTCCATGTGGGACTGCAGAACAACCGCGGGAGCATCCCTGCAGGCAGGATCCGGCTCGCGGACGATGCAGATGTTGCCTGCGGCATCCTCGCGTGCAGAGAGATGGTGATCTCTGGCAAATGCCAAAAGATACTTCCGCATTTTTTCCTCGTGCTTTGAAGGGCGGGGAATTTTTGTGATCGCCTCAAAGTACTCAAGAACTGGTCCGTGATTCATGAGAGCTCCTGCCAATTTTTTGGTTTGTAAGATATTAAGCGTAAAAAATTATCATCCTTCGGGTGAGACTCATCGGCTTTTGTATCCTTGGTCTCGTTTGGGGTAACCACGGAATGCACGAAAATTTTCCGGAGCTTCACAGAAAATTGCATATCTTCAGTCTACTCATCACTTCGTGAAAATACACGGAGAATTCCTGCGGCGCCAGAGTTCACGGAAAGATTTTCGATTTTTTTTAATTTTTCTTTTATGTTTGCGAAAATGAATAAAAAAATATTTTTCCGTGCATTCCGACTCCGCAGACATTCTCCGTGCATTCCGTGGTTACTCAAGCGAGACCCGCAACACAAACCAAACCTCACCCTACCATTTATTGCCTCCTGCCTGCTATTACTAGATTATACCATGCTTGAAACACTTTTGGACCCTTCGGTGCTGCCGTGGGTTCTCATCGTTGCCGGTGCGATTTTCCTTGTCATCGAAGCGACAACGCCGGGATTTTTCATGGCTGTGCCCGGAACCGCCATGATTGTTCTCGGACTCATGGTCCTCGCCGGAGTTGATATCTTTGCGTCACCAATCGGTGTCGGCGTTGCCGTTCTCGCCGCAATTGTTGCGGCGGTGATCAGTGTTCTGTTGTACCGGAGACTGTCTCCGGATCAGGAACCGATCACAACCGGCAGGGACTCGCTTATCGGAAAAACCGGCCATGTTGTTGTTGAGGTGGTTCCGGATACGATCTCAGGCAAAGTCGATATCGCAGGCGTTGTCTGGAGCGCAAAAAGCACGGGCGCAAAAATTGCGGCCGGAACAAAAATACAGGTGACCGCCGCGAGCGGCGTTCACATAACCGTTGAGGAGGTTTCCTAAATGGACATATTTACTCTCGTTTCTATCGTACTGATAATTATTATTCTCTATATCTTTGCAAAAGGTGTTGTGATCATCCAGCCGTACCAGAAGGGTCTCGCCATCCGTCTCGGAACGTATGTCGGCCAGATGAATCCTGGATTCAAATGGGTCGTGCCGTTCATCACAACGGTCATCAAACTGGATCTCAGAACCCAGGTCATTGATGTTCCGTCCCAGGAGGTTATCACGAAAGACAACTCGCCGACCGATGTCGATGCGATCATCTACGTCCGCGTGATGGATCCTGAGCGGGCATACTTTGAGGTCTCAAACTATCGTCAGGCAACGGTCGCCCTTGCGCAAACGAGTCTTCGTGGCATCATTGGTGACATGGAGCTTGACGAGGTTCTCTACAACCGTGATATGATCAACCGCCGCCTCAGGGATATTCTCGATAAGGAGACCGATCAGTGGGGTGTCAAAATCGAGCGTGTTGAGATCAAAGAGGTCAACCCGATTGGTGCTGTCAAGCAGGCAATGACCGAGCAGACCGCGGCGGAACGTGAGCGGCGTGCGGCAATTCTTCGTGCTGACGGAGAGAAGCGTGCGGCAATTCTGAAAGCCGAAGGTCTTCGTCAGAGTATGATTCTTGAGTCTGAAGGTGAGCGGCAGAGTAAGATTCTCCGTGCTGAAGGTGAACGTCAGAGTAAAATTCTGCAGGCACAGGGAGAAGCCCAGGGTCTGCGGATTGTGGCGCTCGGTTCTCGCCCTCTTGACAAGAGAGCGATAACGGTTCTCTCGCTGAACGCTCTGCAGAAGATGGCGGATGGCCAGGCAACGAAGATCATCTTCCCGTTCGAGGTTTCGACCCTCATCAAGCAGGGGGCAAAGTTCCTTGGAGCTGAGGATCTTACCGAGGTCGATGATGCGGCCCCGCTCGATCTTGATGAGAGCATCCTTGGCGATCTTCCAAACCCTGCAGAGATTGCGAAGGTCGTTGACTCGATCAAACCACCGGAGGATCCGGCAGCTGAAGCCGCAGCGGCAGATGAAGTTCCGCCGATTTCGGGATCAACATAATTTTTTTTCGTTTTTTTGGTTTTTCCATTACGTTCTGCTCCGCCCACGATTTGCATGCCTTCGGCCTGCTCACTGCTTCGCAGGAAAATCTGAAGACACGAAAATTTCACAGAAAAAACATCACGGAGCAGACGTGAACATCACGGAAATGATTTTTAAAAAAATATCATGCGATGCTGCAAAATGTTTCATGGCAAGTTTTCAAAAAACGAATTAAATTTTTTTGTTGTATCAATGTTTTAGAGTTCCGTGTTGTTCCCGTCTGCTCCGTGATGTTTTTTCTGTGGTATTCAGTGTGTTCCGTTTTTCCGTGGGCGGAGCAACGAAGTAGTGAGAAGGACATGAGAGTCGTGTGGCGGAGCAGAACATAACACCCCCTCTTGCCCAATACGAAACTGCATTATAGTTTTCCCTCCTAAGTATTCATCAAACGAACCGGAGGGAACGACAATATCGCTGAGAAGAATTACCCGTCGCAGATCTACAGAGCCGCAAGTACAAACTTCCCTCCCTCCTCCCTCCTCCTCCCTCACCACTCCGCCCGTGGACGACGAATCCTCAGACGACATCCCGGCGTTTTCTTATGGAAGGTTCACATTCGATTATGCCGTGAACTTTGCCGGTCTCTCCCTCGCAATTGAACAGAACCGCGGCATGTATCATTATCACCGTGCGATTGGAAAAGCAGTTCGCGAAGCAACCATCTCCTCCTCAGCAGATGCCAGAATGATCATTCATCCGGTTGAGCCGCTCTATGTTCCTGATCCGGTCACCGACTTTCTCGAGATAAAGTTCAGTGAGATGATGATCGAGCCGAACGGTAAAACTGTCATCTTCCTCACGTTCCCGATCGAGATCGGCGTCTTCATCGAGTCCAAAGGGGAGACCGATGTCATCGACGTGTTCACCTTCAAGCCGCCAAAGTACTCCATGTACGGCTCATCCCACCGCGGTGTCATCACCAAATGGCACAAATCGCAGATTCATGCCTACCCCCCGCAGGCGAAAAATTACGAAGAGGGAGTTCTCAGGCTCACCATTCAAAACACCACCGACGAATGGGTGTATGTGTCACGCGTCATCATCTATGAAAAAGGAATGTTCCTCCACTATGATAACGCGGTCGTTTCAATGGCCGCGGAGATGACCATCCTCAACCGTGAAAGTGCAGACGTTGTGGGCATTGACCGGCCTCTCAGACCTGAGATGTCCCGCTCGATTCGGCTCTACAAACCAAGAAAGATGTCGGCCTTCTCCAATGTCTCCGGTTCGATTGTCGATACCGTCTTCACCATGGACCTGGGGCTGATCTGAAATGGCGGAAATTAACGTTACCGGCATCATGGAGAGTCTGTTCAACGGGGCGGGATCGCTTACCACAAGCGTTGAAAACACGAGTTTCCTCGCAACAAAACCCTTCGAAAGTTTTGGCATCGCCATGACCTACGGCGACATCATCGCTGTTGTCGTCATCATTGCCGCGACCTTCATCATCGCAAAACTGCTCTCCAACATCGTGCGCAGGATGTTTTCCGGCAAGATTGACAAAGGCAATCTCGCCTTCATGGAAAAGCTCACCCGCTGGACCATCTACTTCTTCGGATTCCTCGCGGTCAGCACTCCGCTCGGCATTGACTTCAGCGGCTTAATGGTTGCCGGAGGAATCATTGCGGTTGCGATCGGTTTTGCCAGTCAAAGCACTCTTTCCAACTTCATCTCCGGTCTTCTGCTGATGTTCGAGCGGCCGGTCGGCCTTGGCGACAACATTGCCGTCAAAGGAACCGAAGGATATGTCGAAGACATCGGCCTGATGTCAACAACGCTTCGCACCTACAAAGGCGTCTATGTCCGCGTGCCAAACGAAGCGATGTTCACCTCAGACATCACAAACTATGTTGCCCATATTGCACGGCGCTTTGACTACAACATCACCATCCGGTACAAGGATGATGCAGAAAAAGCGATGAAAATCATCAAGGAGACGGTTGACAAACATCCGTATGCCCTGAAGAGTCCTGCCCCTTCAGTGTTCGTGGACAATCTCGGCCCGAACGGCTCGAACCTTCTGGTCCGTATCTGGGCTCCGTCCGGATACTGGTGGGATGCGAAGACCGAACTTCTCGGAAAGATTGTGCAGGCCCTTCGCGCTGCAGGCATTGTCATCCCGTTCGATCAGAATGTGGTCTGGTTCGGCCATGATCAGAACAAGTCGCTGGACCGGGCAATGTACGGCCGTCCGATACAACCCTCCTCCTCTCCCGAATACCTCCAGACAGCCGGTCCCGGCAGGGAACAGTCTGCTCCGGAAAATACTGCCCAGGTGAAATAATGGTAAATCTCAATGCATGTTTTTGCTCCCTCAATGATGAGTCCCTCGAAGTCCGCCACGCCGCTGTTGATGCAATTGCCGAAGTAGGTCGCGCCGCACCGGAAAAAATTGTGCCGATTGTGATTGCGGAAATGCCTGATGCAACACTTGACACCCGCTGGTATCTTGGACGATCACTTGTCAAGATGGGGCCGGGAATTATTCCAATCATTTTAGAGTATGCGGAGATCGAACAGAACATGGACATCCAGAAATATTACGGAGCGGTTCTTTCTTCGTTTGGCGAGGACGCGGTGCCGTCCCTAATCTCGCTCTTCTCTTCAACGAACCCCACGGCCCGTGGCATGGCGTCTGCTGCTCTTGAGCGGCTGGAAGCAAAAGCTGTTCCTGCACTTGTTGGGGCAGCGAACGGACGCGACCAGCAGGTGAAACTCTGCGCTGAGCTGACGCTTGCAAAGCTCCACATCTTTGAATACTAACACTAACAGTAACACTAACACTCCGAAATGGCTGAACTTGCAACCTCCCCCCGCTATCGTGCGTATCTGGATCACTTGATCAGTGAACTCGATCGGGCGATGGTAGTTGCGCAGGCAGCAAAGGCGAAAGGTTTTGATCCGCGAACCGAAGTGGAGATTCCAATTGCAAGCGATCTTGCAGGACGTGTTGAGGCGCTCCTAAACTACAAAGGAGTTGCCGATTGTATCCGTGAGCTGGAAGAGCGGATGAGCCGCGAGGAAGCATCGCTGAAGATCGGCGATGCGTTTGTGTCCCGCCAGTTCGGGGAGACGACCCGCGAAGAAATTCTTGACCATGCGATTCGTGCGTCGATGGCACTTCTCACGGAAGGTGTGGTTGCTGCGCCCACCGAAGGTATCGGCAAAGTCGGCGTCAAGAAAAATGATGACGGGTCAGAGTATCTGGTCATCTATTATGCAGGCCCGATCCGTTCCGCAGGCGGAACAGCGCAGGCACTGTCTGTTCTCGTCGGCGACTATGTGAGGCGACTTCTGAACCTTGATCGCTACAAGCCGCGGGAGGATGAGATTGAGCGGTATGTTGAGGAGATCAAGCAGTACAACGGCATTCAGAGTATGCAGTACCTCCCCAAAGATGATGATATCCGTCTCATCATCCGGAACTGTCCGGTCTGCATCGACGGCGAACCGACAGAGAAGGAGGAGATCTCCGGATACCGGAACCTTGAACGCGTGGAGACCAATGTCGTCCGCGGCGGTATGTGTCTGGTGATCGCCGAAGGTATCGGACTGAAGGCGCCAAAGATTCAGAAAAATGTTGCAAAAATGCATCTTGACGGATGGGAGTGGCTGGAGACACTGATCTCAGGAACTGCGTCCGCATCGGACGAAGAGGAAGAGCCGGGCATTCATCCGAAAGACAAGTACATGCGTGATATGCTTGCAGGCCGGCCGCCGTTTTCGTACCCGATGCGAAAAGGCGGGTTCCGCTTACAACTTGGCCGCGGAAGAAACACCGGGTTTGCAACCTGCGGATTTAATCCTGCGACACTGCATGTGCTGGATGATTATCTGGCGGTCGGGACCCAGATGAAAGTGGAGCGGCCCGGTAAAGCCTGCGGTGTTGTGCCTTGCGACACGATTGAAGGGCCGACCGTCCGCCTGACCTCCGGCGAAATTTTGCGAATCGATACGCTGGAAGAGGCGAACAAGCATGTCGATGCTAAGGAGATCGAGTACATCCTCGACGTTGGCGAGATGCTAATTTCGTACGGCGAGTTCCTTGAGAACAATCACGTACTTGCGCCGCCAAGCTACTGCGAGGCATGGTGGATTCAGGAAGGCGGCCCCCGCCATCCCGAGAGTGAGGCTGAGGCAATCTCATTCGTTGCGGAAGGTGCTTACCTGCATCCAAACTTCACCTGGTTCTGGGATGACTGCACTGAAGAGCAGCTTCTCTTCCTCTCTGATGCCGTAGCAAAGACGGCATCTGTCAAAGACGGTGTGCTCTACATCCCGCAGGATCCTGCGGTGAAGGCAGTGCTTGAAGAGCTCCTTGTTCCTCACACGGTGGAGAACGGTCAGTATGTGATCAAAACGCCGCTTGCCTTAATCGCGGGTCTCGGTCTGTCATACTCACTTGAAAAGAGCGCGACATGGAACACGCTGCCGCCTTTCACGAACGGTCTTGCGATGGCCGCGTACCTTTCAGGGATGAAGATGCGGTCCAAAGCCGGCACCCGCATTGGCGGACGCATGGGAAGACCCGGCAAGTCCGCTCCCAGAAAAATGAAGCCGCCGGTTCACGTACTGTTTCCGATCGGTGAGTCGGGAGGCATGAAACGGTCGATCGACAACGCGGCAAAGTTCTGCAATGCAGACCTGTCGGGTGACATGTTCTCGGGAACTGCGGTGACGAGCGGACAGGTGGAAGGCATGATTCATGTCGAGACCGGAGAGCGGAAATGTCCGTCCTGCGGTGCGGTGACGTTCAAGAGCAGGTGCAGCTGCGGCTCACACACCGACGCTGTTTACCGTTGTCCGCGTTGCAGCACACTCGGCCTGCCGGGCGAAGAGCAGTGTATGCGATGCGGCGCTCCGCTTACCTGCCAGAAGGACAGCGTGATGAGTCTTCGTCAGGAGTATAACGCGGCGCTTGCGGTGACCGGTCTTGCGGCAAATGCCATTCCTGAACTGAAGGGAGTCCGCGGACTTATCTCCAAAGAGCGTGTGGTTGAGCCGCTCGAGAAAGGAATTCTTCGTGCGGCAAACGAAGTGTATGTGTTCCGGGACGGAACGGTCAGGTATGATATGATCGATCTGCCCTTGACGCATTTCCGTCCGGCAGAGATTGCGGTTACGGTCGAAAAACTTCGGTCGATCGGGTACACAAAGGACATGCACGGTGCTGAGCTGACCTCTCCCGATCAGCTGATTGAGTTGAACCCGCAGGACATTCTTGTCTCTGAAGACTGCGGCGAGTATCTGGTGCGGGTGGCGACCTACATCGATCAGCTGCTGGAAAAACTCTACGGACTTGATCCGTTCTACTGTGCAAAAGTGCCTGAGGATTTAGTCGGCCAGCTGATTATGGGTCTTGCGCCGCACACGAGTGCGGGAGTTCTCGCACGGGTTATCGGGTTTACGAAGGCGAAGGCAGGATACGCTCATCCGTTTTATCATGCGGCAAAACGGCGAAACTGCGACGGGGACGAGGACTGCGTGATGCTTTTGATGGACGGACTCGTGAACTTTTCACGGTCCTTCCTTCCCAGCACCCGCGGCGGCACGATGGATGCCCCGCTCGTTCTGACCACGACACTGAATCCGAAAGAGGTTGATAAGGAGACGCTGAACGTGGATGTGATGAGCCGCTATCCGCTTGCGGTGTATGAGGCGTGCCTTACCTACACGCCGCCAAAGAATCTGGAAAAAATTGTGGATCATGTGGAGAACCGTGTGGGAACTCCCGAGCAGTTTGAAGGTTTTTCCTTCACGCATGATACGCAGGACATCTCTGCAGGCCCGCTTGATACGATGTACACGAATCCCATTCTGAAGGGAACGACCGACAAGATCAAAGCAGAGCTTGATCTTGCCGACCGTATCAGGGCTGTTGAGACAAACGATCTTGCGGAGCGAATCATTAACAGCCACTTAATGCCTGATATGATCGGCAACCTGCGTTCGTTTTCGAAGCAGTCATTCCGCTGCCCAAGATGTAAGACAAGTTTCCGCAGAATTCCGATCTCAGGAAAGTGTACAAAATGCGGGGCTGTGTTGAAGGCGACGATGCATAAAGGAAATGTGACAAAGTATCTGGAGATCTCGAAGTACATGGCCGAGCACTACCAGCTGTCCGAGTACACGAATCAGCGTATTGCGGTGACCGAGATGAACATCTGGTCAACGTTCGGGCAGGAAGAGAAGCAGCAGATGGATCTGTCTGACTTTTTCTAACGGAATTTCCCATTTCTAATGATAAGGTGAAGGTGTGGAGCTTTTGCTCCACACCTTCACCTTACAGAAATGATAAATTCCGATGCACTCGCCGCTCGGCCCCGCCGGGGCTCGCGGCTGCGGAAAACTGGTTGACGGGCACCCATTTATTTTTTTTTGAAAATATTTTTGCGAAATTATTTTTGAAAAATCTGCTGAGAAAAAAATAATTGGTAAATTGATTTTATTTACGGGCTGACTCTGTGTCGGTCGCGGGGGAAGAGTACGCCTTCGCGGATGTTCTGCAGGTCAAGCATGGTCATCACAAGACGCTCTGCACCAAGTCCCCATCCTGCGTGCGGCGGCATGCCGTAGCGGAACGGGTTGAGATAGAACTCGAATGCGTCCGGGTTGAGGCCCTTTCCTTTGATCTGTTCGACAAGTTTGCTGTGAACATGGCAGCGCTGGGCTCCGGAGGAGAGTTCCATTCTCGGGTGCATCATGTCAAACGCACGGCAGACTTCGGGGCGGTCTTCAAAGGCCATGGTGTAGAACGGTCTGGTTGAGGACGGCCATTCGGTGACGAAGTACATGGTTCCCATCTCTTCGCCGACGACTTTCTCTGCTGCGGTGGTGAGATCGTCGCCGAAGGTGAGTGATTCGCCTTTTTTGCTTGCGATCTCAATTGCTTCCTGATAGGTGATCTTCGGAAAGGGTGCAGTTGGCACCTCGAAGTCGTTTAAGCCAAGGGTGGCGAGTTCATTCGAACAGGTGTCGGCAACTTTTTCATAGGCATAGGAGACAACCTCTTCGAGGATCTTCATCACATCTTTTTCATCTGCGAAAGACATCTCGATATCAATCGAGGTTGCTTCGTTTAAGTGGCGGACGGTGTTGTGCTCTTCTGCACGGAAGATCGGGCCGATTTCGTACACACGGTCGAATCCTGCACTCATGAGCATCTGTTTGTAGAGCTGCGGGCTCTGGTTGAGGAATGCTTCCTTGTCAAAGTATGCGAGAGGGAAGAGTTCGGTTCCTCCCTCCGTTGCGGCTGCGACGACCTTCGGGGTCTGGACCTGCGTGAAGTGGTGGTCCCAGAGGAACTCGCTGACTGCGCGAAGTGCGGCGTTTCTGATTAAAAAGATCGAGTTGACGCGGGGTTTTCTGAGGTCAAGGTAGCGGTTGTCGAGTCTGGTATCCAGTTCTGCCGGAACTTTCTCGGAAACATCCAGCGGCAGAGGGGTGTCTGCACGGGAGATGACCTTGAGAGTTTCCGGGACGAGTTCGCGTCCTCCGGGTGCTTTGTCGGTTGCCTTGACAACTCCTTCACAGGAGATGACGGACTCGCGGCTTGCTTCCTTGACTGCGGCGAGCACTTCAGGGCTGACCTTTTTCTTCGGGATGGTCACCTGAAGGATTCCTGTTCTGTCGCGAACGAGAAGGAACGTGAGGCCGCCGAGGTCACGTTCTTCGTGAACCCATCCGGCAACTTCCGCACGTTCACATTCGGGGGTGACGTCTTTTATTGGGATGCGCATAAAATCTCTGTATTATTTGCTGTTGAGATAGATTAGTGTTTGCCGTGAGTGGTAGTCACGGATTTTTGGGTCGAAAAATATCTGTGATCATTGGGTTTGGTTGGCACTATTTTCGGAAGTAAATCACTCACAATATCGGAAGTGAAACGCCGATAATATCGACAACGGAAAACCACCATTTGGATTTTTCATCATCCCATACGGCTCGAACTTCCTTATCGTCAAAAAACCGGATAGATACTTTATTCAATGACAACCCCTTTCGTTCCATTTCGTGATCCTGATCACATTTTTCCATGAAATAAATGGCGCGTGATCACATTTTTACACAGAATGGATTTTGCGCAATAACATATTTTGAAAAAAAAAGAAATCCAGAGAGAAGCTTACCGTTCCTCTCTCACCATTACGATGCACTTCTTCGGGCACTCGTTTGCACAAATACCGCATCCCTTGCAGTACACCAGATCGATCTCCTCATTGTCAGGATCGATCACCGCATCAGGACAGAACATCGCACAGATACCGCAGTGATTGCAGATATCGCGGTTCACCACCGGACGGAACGTCCGCCATGAACCGGTAAGCCCTGCTGCCCCTTCCTTTGGAACACTGATCGTCATCTTCGGCATTGCCATTTACTTCACCTCTTTGTATGCTTCCTTTGCCGCCGCAACGTTTCTTGGGTCGGCAAACGTCTCTGTGATAGCTTTCGTTCCTGAGTCCGGCGTAAAGAGGCCAAGCTTTGCAAGCGCTCCAATTACCGGCGTGTTCAGAATCGGACTTCCGGCAACAACCAGATTCTCGCGAAGCGCAATTCCGGTCAGGTCTGCTTTGTGCACGGTGAACTGTTTTGGAAACTGCACATCCTCATGCGTGTTGATGAAGATCGAACCGCCCTCCTTCAGACCGTCCAGCACATTTACGGTGTCCATGACGGTCGGGTCAAGGATGATGATCATGTCAGGCTTTCTGATCTGGGAGTAAATCCTGACCGGAGCGTTATCGATCCGGACGAACGATACGATTGGTGCACCGCGGCGTTCTGCTCCATAGAACGGGCAGGCTGTTGCAAACTTGCCGTCTTTCACGGCTGCTGCTGCCATCATCCGTGCTGCGGTCACACCGCCCTGGCCGCCGCGTGAGTGAATACGAATCTCGTACATTACTGCTCCTCCGAAGGAATACCGAACCAGAACTCGGTACCGACTTTTCGTGTGCGGACGAAGTTTGCCATATCCTCATACGTCACTTCCTGACCACCGAGGCCGGCGATCACACTTGCAATTTTTGCCTGCGGGTATCTCGCCTGAATCTCTCCGGCAACAACACCGCCGAAACCAAACGAGTAGTCGCGGTCGATCACTACCAGATCCTTTCCTTCGATCTTCATATCGACCGGGAATGGACGCAGCCAGCGGATGCGCATCACGCCTGCCTTGACTCCCTCTTTCCTGAGGAGATCTGCGGCGACCTCTGCCTCTTTGCCAAGAGTTCCCATCGCAACGATCACGACATCTGCATCATCACAGAGGTACTCCTCGATCGGAGCATAGCTTCTGCCGAAACGTTTGGCAAACGCAGCTTCCGTCTCGGCAATCACAGTGCGCGAGGCACGCATTGCTTTTTCCATGTCATGACGGAACGTGAAGTGAATGTCAGACGGAGACATTGCGCCGTAACCTTTTGGATCATTCACATCGATCTTGTGCGGCAGAGAGATCTGCGGAACAAAGTCTCCGGGCTCGGTCATCTCGAACGGCTGCATGATGTGGGAGAGCAGGAATCCGTCCATGTTGATCATCACCGGCAGGAGAACACGGTTGTCCTCTGCGATTCTGAACGCCATGATCGTTGCATCGTATGCTTCCTGAACTGTCGACACATACACCTGAAGCCATCCGGTGTCGCGCTGCGAGAGAGCGTCAGAGTGTTCGGCCCAGATGTTCCATCCGGGAGCGAGCGTTCGGTTGATCTGGCCCATTACGATTGGAAGTCTTGCACCTGCTGCCCAGTGGAGCATCTCATGCATATAGAGCAGTCCGTGCGAGCTGGTTGCCGTGAACACACGGACGCCGGTAATTGATGCACCGATACATGCGGTCATCGCAGAGTGTTCTGACTCGACCGGAATGTATCTGGCAGTCATCTCGCCGCCGTCCACGTACTCTGCAATTGCTTCGATGACTTCGGTCTGCGGGGTGATCGGATACGCTGCGACCACGGTCGGCTTCACCATCTTCACGGCAGCTGCCATGGCCTTGTTGCCGGTTGACATCACCAGTTTATCGCTCATGCGTTTTCCTCCGAGTAGGCAGCTTCTGCTGCGATTTTTTTCAGGTTCTTGTCAACCTGTGCCTGAATCTTTGCAGCAGTTGCGTCATCCACTTTGCGGAATCTTCCCTGCGCCTTCAGATAGTCAACAACCGGTGAGGGCTTCTTCATTGCTGCGCGTGACGGTGCGCTGATGGTGAATTTGTCGTACTCTTTTTCCCAGAGTACCCAGATGCCGGACTTGACCGCCATCTTTCCAATCTCAACCGTCTTCTCTGACGGTGTTCTCCAGCCGGGCGGGCAGGGAGCTAAGATGTGGATAAACTTGGGGCCAGGAATTGAGAGGGCCTTCTTGACTTTGTTGTAGATGTCAGCAGGGTACGATGCACATGCGGTTGCCTGGTAGGGCAGGTTGTGTGCTTCGATGATTCTGTCGAGATCTTTTTTGTTGACCGTTTTGCCGTTCGGGGTCGTCGTGGTGATTGCACCAAGCGGTGTTGCTCCCGAGCGCTGCATACCGGTGTTACCGTAGGCTTCGTTGTCGTAGCAGATGTACAGGAAGTCCTCTCCGCGTTCGAGAGCGCCGGAGAGTGCCTGAATGCCGATGTCAGCGGTTCCTCCGTCGCCTGCGTACACGATGACGTTGGTCTTCTTTCCAACTGCTCTGAATGCCTCGCTCATTCCTGAGGCACAGGCGGCGGCAGCTGCAAAGGCGATGTTATACACAGGGACTGTGTGCAGCATGTAGGGATAGACTCCCTGGATGACACTGTTGCAGCAGGCAGGAATTACGAGAACCGTATCCTTTCCCGCGGCCTTCAGAATATAGCGAAGTGCCAGCAAAGATCCGCACCCGGCACAGGTGGACGGACATTTTAACAGCATTTCCTCTTTTGGAATTTCCGTCATGAAATAGTATCATATTTGTCATGATTAATAATGAGGCTTTTTCTTGGGTATGATAAATTTCATCAGAGACTCTCCCCTTCGCCAGCAAAACTTTATATCCGCGCTTATCCATGAACTGTTATATGAGTCAAGACCCGAATACGGAAGCAGATCCAAAAAAAGTCCAGGAACTGCAAAAGGAAGTCGAGCGTCTCAATCGGGAAAAGGCCGAGGCCCAAGCACAGGCTGAAGCTGAGGCGCATGCTGCTGCTGCAGCCGCAGATGAAAAGGCAGCAACCGAGATGAGAATGAAACAGGAGCTGGAGTCTCAGAAAATAGCAGCTGATGCAAAGATGCAGTCTGAGCTCGAGGCGCAGCGCCTTGCAGCAAAAGAGTCGGAGCTCAAACAAAAGGAAAAGCAGGCAGTGAACAAGAGCCGCAAACGAAAAATTATCGGCGGAATTATTCTCCTGATTATTCTGGTCCTTATTGTGCTTGCAGCCTCCGCATCAGTTCAGGTACAACCCGGACAGGCAACGAGCTATCCGTACATCACAACCTATGGCGTCTGGTTCCCCATCGGTCAGCCGGTTGATATCAGCGGTCACACCCTGATCGCCCTTGCTGACGGAAATGAGATGATGTTTTCTGCCGACGGCAGTGTCACGAAGCTTGTCCGCAACCAGCCGATAACGATCGGTGAGCAGAGCGCGAGGCTGACCACACTGTTTGGAAAAGTTCCCCTGATGACGATCAATTACAAGGTTATTCTTGAGTATCAGGGAAATACTCCTGACAATCAGGCATACTTCAAGATGCTTATCCAGAGTGATAAGTCGATCCCTGAGTTTGCGGTGAAGTTCCTGCTGCCGAAGAATGTGATTGCCCAGCCGATGGCATCATAACTTCTTTTTTTATGAGTGTGAAAGAGTCTGTCCTCCGGGTTCTTGAAGAGAGGCGGGGGTCGTTTGTTTCAGGCGAGGATCTTGCGGCAACTCTCGGTGTGTCCCGGTCTGCTGTCTGGAAGGCGGTGAAGTCGCTTGAGACAGAAGGGCACTCGGTTACTGCGGTGACGAACAAGGGCTACTGTCTTGATACCGAGTCAGATATTTTGTCGCAGGAGGGTATCCGCCCCTGGCTGCTGCCGAAGTATCAGCAGCTGCCGATCACCATTCACAAACGTACCGGCTCAACAAATGATGATGCGAAGGCTCTTGCGGTTGCAGGAGCGGTTCACGGAACTATGGTGCTCGCTGAGGAGCAGACCGCTGGCAAGGGTCGGCTTGGCAGATCTTTTTACTCGCCGAAGAGTTCGGGCATCTATCTGAGTGTGGTGCTGCGGCCCGAACTTTTGTTTACGGACGCGGTGTTGATCACGACTGCTGCGGCAGTTGCGGTCTGTCGTGCGATTGAGGAGATGACGGATCAGACTCCTGAGATCAAATGGGTGAACGATGTGTTTGTCGATGGCCGAAAGGTCTGCGGAATTTTGTGCGAGGCGGTCAGCGGGTTTGAGTCAGGCCGCGTTGAGTGTGTGGTGGTTGGTATCGGGATCAATGTTTCCGCGTCAGAGTTTCCTGAGGAGATTCGTTCTGTTGCAGGGTCACTGTTCGAGGAAAATCCGGGATTTTCCCGCAACCGTTTTGCGGCGGCTGTTGCAAATCATCTTTTCACTCTCTCAGAGACGATGACCGACCGGTCGTTTCTTGAGGAGTATCGCAGTCGGTCCATGATTCTTGGAAAACCGATCCGGTTTTTGGAAAAAGGGGTATGGTATGATGCGGTCGCGGTTGCGGTGGATGACGCGGGCGGTCTTGTGGTGGAGACTGCTGCCGGACGACGGACGTTGTCTTCCGGAGAGGTCAGTGTCCGGCCGGTGTAATTTTTTCATTCTGTTTCGTTCATCGAAACGCTGACCATTAAAACCCAGTCGTCTCCGATCTGTTTGACATATGCCAGCGAGAATTCTGTTGTCTCTTTTGTCTCCAGCGGCATGTTGGTGTACCGGAATCCTCCCCCATCCTCTGCAAACATCATTACCTCGCGGATGATGGACGTTCCATAGATATCGGTCGCACCCATAAGATTTGTTCCGACAATCTCAGCGTTTGAATCATGCACAATGACATTTCCGGATTTGTCAAAGATGTTCAACTCGATATCTTCACGGTAATGACTTCTGTTATTGAGCGATGCTACTGCCGCCTCTCTGCCGTTTTCTGAGATGAGCACCTCAATTGAACGTGCATACTGGATCATATCTGTCCGCACGGTTGGCGGAACAACGGCAGTAATCTCCGGATGGAACTCTCCTGCGGTAATGTACCATTCATCGTTTACCGGCAGTACATAACTGATTTTCACTTCAGTTTGCATATCATCTACCGGATTTTCATACACATTGGTCACATACCCGCCACCCTGCAGGGCGCGGTCGGTAAACATCCAGAGAGTGTGCACGCCATTTGCATCCTCAAAGTTCATCCTGTTTTTTCCGATAATTTCTGCACGATAGGGATTGGAAAGCACGGTTCCGTTCATGTCGAAGGCGGCAATGTAATACTCTTCTGTCGTGAAATCACCGTTTGGGTCATTGAACTCTGCAAGTGCTGCGGTTTGCCCGTTCTCTTTGGCAAACAGGTATGCGGCATTGACAAACCCTTCCAGATTCATATTTGTGGATTTTTCCGGATGGGTAATTTGCTGACTGCTGTTGATCTCAGAGGTCACCACAACGATTGGTATATAATTGCTGTCCTTGTTGTAGTCGTTTGCTGTATCCCATGTTGCGGCCTGCCGGGTGATCTTGAGTTTCGCATAGTTGTACTCGGAGTATGTGGCAACTCCTGATTTTGTATCAAGAATTGCCTGTAGAACCTGATTCAACTCTGTCTGATTTGGAGACTTCAGCTGCATAATATCCGTGGTGTACTGTGCCCGTTCCGGATAATACAAAATACGCCCTTTTTCGTCCACAATCCATGCACTGTATCCGGTGTTCTTTTGGAATCCGTAGATCGTATTCTGGTAGAACAGCGATGAATCAACAACTGTAACGAGTGCTCCTTTGTACTCATTGCCACTGGTTATCAGCGGTATCACAACGGCGGCGACGGTACGGTTTCCGTGCTGAAAGTGGCCATAGTTCAACTGGGGCGAGTCTGCAGTGATGTTGAAGTACGGATCTGTTATTTTGGTGTTCAGATACGGACTAAGATAGGTGTTGTCCGGACTGATGTCACGAACGATCTTGTTCTCGTCTGCGATCATGATCACCTCAACCTCCGGATAGGTGAGATACAGTTTGTTGAACTCCTGATCTGTCAGCGTTTTATTTCCCATATCATTTGCGATGGTGTCTGCTGCCTGTATCAGTGCTTCCTGCAATTTTGCAAGTTTGCTGTCAATCTCTTGGGTCAGATTTTTGGTTGCCTGTAACTGGTCTGCGTACGTTTCTTCAAGGGGAATTTGGGTCTGTTGCTGATTCAAGTCGATGCATCCTGCACAGAGCACAGAAAGACTAAGGAGTACAAAAACAGCAATTACGCAACTGGATCTATGATTCATAATCTTTTTTCCATTAACCATGGTGGTTTTTTGGGGAGTGAATGATTGTATTGGTATTTTTGAAAAGATGACAAAATACGGTTTTGTTCAAACCGAATTCTATCTATCCGATACTGATCTACTTCCAGTGTATATATTGTCCATATGATAATATTAACGTTTGTTTGAAATTTATTTTTGAATGTATTATCATCCCCAGACCAATAGAACAGTGATTATGATCCCGGCGAAAAGTATCGTCACTTCCCGCATGATTCTGATGATGCATCCCCCGCCTTCATCGAGTGTTCGTTCGGGAGAGCCGATCGTGTAGACGCCCGGCTTGTCAAACATAATGCCGCATCCTCCAGCGATGAGGCTCATCGGGATACCGCCATTGAATCCCGGACGTTTTTTGTGATCAGCACGGTATGCGGTGACAGCCTGGCGAAAACGACCGCGGCAGGCAAACAGAATTACCAACAGACCGCCTGCAATCCGTGCCGGAATGTATGCGAGCACGTCGTCCATCCGTGCCGCAAACCAGCCGATGCGAATACGATCATCCTTGTAACCGAGCATCGCATCCATCGTGTTTGCCGCACGGAAAAGTGCAGCTCCCACAATGCCCATCCCGAACAACAACTCAAAGACCGCAAACCAGAACAGCGGAGCAACAATACTGTCCACCAGATTCTCCGCAGCCGACTCGTACGCAGCTGATCTGATATGCTCATGCGACAACTTCGCCGTATCGCGGCTGACCAGCAGCTGAACAGCAGCTCTCCCTTCCGCATCACCCTTGGCAAGCGCTGTCTCCACCGCTGCCACATGCTCCTCAAGCGATCTCCATGCAAAACAGAATGACAGCAGCACAACAGCAATCGGCAGCTGAATGTACCACCACTCAGACGGCCATGAGACTAAGAGGAACGGCAGAGTGAACGCAGCAACCGTCAGCAGCCAGCCGAGGATGCCAACAAACCTCTCCAGTTTTTTCGGATAATAATTTGTCCTGCCCCAGAGCCCTATCAGGCTTCCAAGCAGAGCAACCGGATGGAACCTTGAGTGGGGGTCACCTATCAGTCTGTCAAGAATCAGTGCAAAAAAAAGAGTTATTGCGCCGAACGCCATGCGATGATGACTCCGGCGAGCATGATTAAGTAGATGATGATCGTCATGGCAAGCCCGTCAATGTTCAACGGAAGGTACTGCCAGAGAATCAGAATAACTGCCGCAATGATCGGCATAATCGCAATCACCGCAAAGCTTCCCGTACCGCTGCCGAGATCCTTCGAACGTTTTCGTTTCGGGACCTCGATCGGCTCTTCAGGGAAGATGATCGGTTCCGGTGCCGGTGTCGGGCAGGACTTCAGCACATTAATCGTGAACGACTCGCGCCGCATGCCGTAACCGGTGATCACCTGCATGTTGAAACTTCCCGACCCTGCCTCTTCCCTCATCTTGATCTCAAGCTCGGCCTCGCTCTCGACATAGATGTTTTCATAGGTAAAGTTGGTGTACGCGGATGCTTCGCATCTGAGTGTTGCATGGGTCGGCGAGCCGTGGTTTATGAACCGGACGTGGAGTGCGGTTCCCGCACTCACGTCCACCGCGTCGGTGGAAAGTTCTAACGAATTAATTCCAAGACGATTCAGCTGAATTTCAACAATGGCCATATACGTTCAACCTCATTTTTCTTCTTTGGGAAGAAGGTTTGCGATGCCGGAGGATATCGGGTACACCCGTTTGCAGGATGTGCAGGTCAGCAGTCCTTCGACAATATCTGTATCATTACCCTCCATCTCTGTAAGCATAAAGTTTCCTTTGCAGACAGGGCAACAGATGATGTCGAGGACCCAGCGCTTCATCTTACAGCTCGTTTCTGATGTCGATGATCTGTGACTGTTCGGGTCCGGTTGAGATGATGCCGACCGGACAACCGGTGTCTCCTTCGATCTGATCAAGGAACTTCTTGACCGCGGGGGTGAGTTTGCTGTACTCTTTGACGCCAAAGACGCTCTTGTCGATGTGGTCAACGCCGGTGATGGCGATTGCCGTGCAGCCGTTGATCATTGCGGAGTAGCGTGCCATCTTTCCGTCCCATGTACCGATTCTGCGCTCGCGGCGGGTGACGGTACCGAACTCCTGAATGCCCATTGCCATGGAGTCGTCGTGGGAGAGTTCGGTCGGGAACGGGCCTTCGCCTACTCTTGTCGGGAATGCCTTGAAGACAACGATGACGTCGTCAATCTTGGTCGGACCGACACCGACATCTGCTGCCATCTGGGATGCAGAGGTGTCTTTGCTGGTGACATACGGATAGTTTCCATAGTAGAGGGAGATGCCGAATCCTTGCGTTCCTTCAATGATGACGGCGTCGCCTGCGTCGATTGAGTCGTTGACATTCTGGGCAACGTCGACAATGTAGGGGGCGAGTTCGGGGACGTCGCGTGCGAGCCGTGCGGTTCGCATT
The DNA here is from genome assembly GCF_032714495.1 of Methanorbis rubei. NCBI lineage: Archaea > Methanobacteriati > Methanobacteriota > Methanomicrobia > Methanomicrobiales > Methanocorpusculaceae > Methanorbis > Methanorbis rubei. The sequence goes on from NZ_JAWDKB010000002.1 coordinate 160,540, forward strand.
ACGCGGTCTGAGTTTGCGGGTCCGCATCCTGAGCCGGTTGATCCGACGGTTTTTGAGAGGTGGGCGTCGTTTTTGTCCTTGAAGATGTGCTCTTCTTCGATGACACCGCAGCGTCCGTCGATGAAGGTGCGGTCTCCGCATTGCAGCGTCTCAAGCTCGCGGGCGAAGACCCGCGGGTCAACCAGCACGCCGCTGCCGATCATGAGTTTTGCGTCCGGGTAGACAAAACCTGACGGCACCATGCGCACGCCGTATTTTTTGTCACCGACTTCCACGGTGTGACCGGCGTTCGGGCCGACACCACCGCGTGCAATAATTTTTGCTTTATCCTGCTGGGCGATGTGGGCAACGATTTTTCCTTTTCCTTCGTCACCAAAAAAGCCGCCGACAATGATCGTGCTTGGCATATGTGTATCAGTAGTAATAGGCTTGGAACTCACATAAGGTCTTGGTTTTCGTTGGTGGTTTTTACTAAATTCTGCCTCCCACGGAAAAACGGAAAACGCGGAGTTTCACGGAAAAAACATCACGGAGCAGACGTGAACAGCACGGAATTCACATTAAAAATGTTACTTCCGTGTGTTCTGTTTTTCCGTGGGCGGAGCATGACCTGTGGTGAGCATTACTGAACATATTTACGATCTTCATCGTTTTCGTCTGACTCCTCCTCTTCAAGGATGCTTTGGAATCCGTCGCAGGGGCCGATAATGATGTGGTCCAGAAGTTTGATGCCGAGGATTGTTCCTGCTGCCTGGATTTTTTCGGTGACTAACATGTCCTGTCTGCTTGGTGTGAGGTTTCCGGACGGATGGTTGTGAATGAGAACTATTGCTGCGGCACGGTCGGTGACGGCGCCAGCAAACACTTCTCTTGGATGTACATGGCTTTCGTTGACAAGTCCGCGGGTGATGAGGCGGATGTTGAGTATTTCGTGTGCGCCGGAGAGGGTTGCTGCAACCACGTTTTCCTGTTTATCGTAGCGGTACTGGCTGACGAAGGGCAGGATGTCTTCTGCACGCTTGATTATTGCATGTTTTCTGTCGGGCGGAGGAAACCTGCGGGCAAGTTCGAGTGCGGCAAGTATCTGACAGGCTTTGGCAGGTCCCATGCCGTCTATTGACGAGATATCTTCAATGGTTGTGTTGTAGGTGTTTTTCATCAGAATGTCTGCGACCGCTTTTCCGATTTTGAGTGCATCGTTTTTTGCTGTGCCGCGGCCGATGATTGCCGCGACCAGCTCTGCGAGTATGAGGCTTTGCGGTCCGTTTGCTATCAGCTTTTCCCGCGGCCGATCTATCTCGGCGGTGTTTTTCAGACTCATCTCAGTTATGTGAGTATTGATTGGAGAAAAGTAATTAAATTATCGTGAGGTTTTTTCAGAATTCATTCACAATTATTCTTTCGAAGTCCCCATCCCAAACCTTTATTCCCCAACTTCGGCAAATACTATGCATGGACACTAAGACATGCATTGCAGATGCTTTTGCCGGTGAATCACAGGCAAACCGTAAGTACAAATCTTTCTCAGAAGCTGCCGCAGACGAGGGATACGACCACGTTGCAAAGCTTTTCCGTGCAACCTCCGCAGCAGAGGAGATTCATGCACGCCGTCTTCTTCGTGTCGGCGGATACATCGGAACGACCGTTGCAAACCTTGAGGCAGGAATGGCAGGTGAGCTGCATGAGACCAACGAGATGTACCCCTCGTTCATCAAGATCGCAGAAGCCGAAGGTCGTCAGGATGCACTCATCACCTTTGAGCATGCAATGAAGGCAGAGGCGGCTCACGCTGATCTCTACAAGCAGGCACTCGCAGCAGTGAAGGCGGGCAGAGACTTCGAGGTCAAGACTGTGTATCTCTGTCCGGTCTGCGGCAACATCGAGATCAACAAGACCTCCGACCGCTGCCCGATCTGCGGCATCCCGGGCGCATCCTTTAAGATCATCGAGTAAATTTATCATCCCCATTTCTTTTTTTTCGGGCCGCCCACGGAAAAGCGGAACGCATGCCTTTGGCCTGCTTACCGCTTCGCGGGAACACACAGAAAACTTCACGAAAAAAAACATCACGGAGCAGACGTGAACATCACGGAACTTTGAATTTTTAAAACACAAAATGCCTGCCCGCGATTTATCTCGAATATATTTCCGTGGTGTTCCCGTCTGCTCCGTGATGTTTTTTTCTGTGAAGCTCCGTGTATTCCGCTTTTCCGTGGGCGGAGCAGCGAACACGGCAGAACGGCGTGTGGAAGGCATGCGAATCGTGGACAACAAAATCATCCCCGCGCTTCCGTGAGTTTATCACCTCGGCGACCGATGTATTAACCAATGAATATTGGCGCTTTTGCACGGGATCATTTCAGTCTCATTGTTATTGCCGCAATTTTTCTCCTCACCCTTATTCTTGCCCGCGACTATCTTTTCATTGCCGTCTTTTCCTTATCGATAGCTGTGGTCTGCATGCCGCTGCATAGATGGCTTAGTCAGAAGGTTCCTGACTGGGTTTCTGCCGGATTTATTTCCACCGGCATCACGGCAGGAGTTGTCGGTGTCGGTATTGGAGTGATTGTTGTTCTGTTGTCGGACCTGGAGTATCTTGTTTTCATGCTGAAAACAATCATAGACAAGATTTTCCTGATTCTTGGTCATGTAGGAGGAAGTCATGATGCGGGAGGGCTTGTTGATGCATTTACTTCGATGCTTACGGCAGCGTTTCCCAAACTCGTTGTCGGGTTCGCAGGGTTTGTTCCTGCCCTGATTATTGATATCATTCTCTTCTTTGCCCTGCTCTACTGTTTCATCGTTCTGGGCGACCGGATCTGGCGCGACCTCTGGTCGGTTATTCCGGAGTCCTCGAAGGGCAACATGGGTCTGATGTCTGTAAAGACCAGGGATATTCTCTACGCACTTTATGTCGTGCATGTCTTCCTTGCGGTGCTGACGTTCTTCCTTGCGTACGGATTTTTCCTTATGCTCGGTTACGGTCACGAGATGTTTTACGCGATGCTGTGTGCGGTGTTTGCGTTAATTCCGTTCCTCGGCCCGATCATGGTTCTGGTGTTTGTGGGTCTGTACTCGCTTGCGATCGGTGACTGGCGCGGTGTTGTTCTTATCTGTACGATCGGATACTTCCTGCTCTGTGTGGTGACGGATATTGTTCTTAGGCCGCGACTTACCGGACGAAAGGTGGAGATCCGGCCGATGCTGATGTTTGTCGGATTCTTCGGCGGTGCTATGGTGATGGGACTTTTGGGTTTTGTCCTCGGCCCGGTTCTTTTGGTTTTAACAATGACCGGCTATGAGATCTTTATCAAAGAGGCACGAAAGGAAAAGCAGGTTCAGTCGGAAGTGACTGATTCTGTTTCCGAGTAATTTTTTTGTGCGGTTAAGTTTGTTTGTTGGCAACTAACGTTCGCCGTATATCGTAGCTCCGCCCACGGAGCACACTGACCACACGGAAATTCTACGGAAAAAAACATCACGGAGCAGACGTGAACAGCACGGAATTCTAAAATAATCTATTTTCATATTATTCTTGTCTGCTCCGTGATGTTTTTTTCCGTGGGCGGCTATGGATAAACTGTCGCAATCCCACTCTTTTAATTTATCCACGTCATAGATTTGGTCATGAGCGCTCATGATATTACCATATATTCCACAAAAAACTGTCCTCACTGCAATAATCTGAAGCAGTGGCTTGATGAAAAAGGAATTTCTTACCGTTCAGTTGATGTCGGCAAGGACGTTGATGCCGCACGGGAGATGATTGATCTTACCGGTCAGCGCGGGGTGCCGGTAATTGTGATCGACGGCGAGGTTGTTGTCGGGTTTGACCGCCGGAAGATCGAGCCGCTGCTTTCGATTGATAAGACCGGACATATTCCTGATGATCATGAGCTGATCATTGTCGGGTCGGGTGCTGCAGGGCTTTCTGCTGCGATGTATGCCGGGCGAAAGGAGATTGAGACGCTGGTGATCGGCGGGGCACGCGGGGGAATGGCTGCCAGGAGTTCGGAGATTGAGAACTATCCGGGATTTTATCAGATTAGCGGGGAGTCGCTGATGAATCTGTTTGTGGATCAGGCCGAGTCGTACGGCGGTGTTATCTTTGATGATGTGGTGACCGGATTTTCTAAGTCAGACGAAAAGTTTTTGATTGAGACGCTTTCGGGCAGAACGTTTACTGCTGATGCGGTGATTGCTGCACTCGGCAGATCGCCGCGTCTGAGCGGAGCTCTGGGCGAGGAGGAGTACTTCGGGCGAGGGGTTTCCATCTGTACGACCTGTGACGGTCCTCTGTTTAAGGGAAAGGAGGTTGCGGTCTACGGCGGCGGAAACACGGCGGTTGATATGGCTCTTGAGCTGAGCGATGTTGCTGCCAAGGTGACACTCATTTCCCGCAGTGCTCTGAAGGCTGATGAGTTGTCGGTGGACCGGCTGAGGACGCGGAAAAATGTGGTTATTGAGACCGGTTCAGTTATCACGGCGCTTCACGGGGACAAAACGGTTCGGTCTGTTGATATTGCCCTGGCTTCTGATATGCAGAATGTGAGGTCGCTTGCAATCGATGGTTTGTTCCTCGGCCTTGGTCTTACACCGAACACGGCGGTGTTCAAGGGTCAGGTTGCGATGAATGCGTCAGGCGAGATTGTTGTGGATGAGAACTGCCGGACGAATGTTCCGGGTCTGTTTGCTGCCGGCGACGCGACGTCAGTTGAGAGCAAGCAGGTCGGTGTTGCTGCTGGTGAAGGGATTAAGGCGTCTCTTGCTGCGTATTCGTATCTGAAGAAGCGTAGTTTGTGAGAGGGGGACAGGTTCTTATAGGGACCCATACATAAGAATATCAAAGGAGGTTTGTTCCCATGCCGCCACGACGCCGTACGCGATTTGATCAGGATCAATACGAGATGCTTCGCCGCTGTTCAGAAGCGATGGATTTTGCGGAGTGGAACGGCTGGTATGCGGAGGATCTTGCAAAGACCCAGTATCTGCGGAGTACGGATTCCTACGGGGCGCACCTTGCCGGTGCGGATCTTGCGTACTGGTATTTGGAGGGTGCGGATCTGCGGTATGCCCAGCTGCAGGGTGCGGATCTTTCGTATTCGTATCTGAAGCGTGCGAATCTTGCGAACGCGAATCTTTCGGGTACGAATCTGTGGCGTGCATTCCTTGGCGGAGCAGAGCTGTCGGGAGCAAATCCTGATGCTGCGGTGTATGACGGGGCAGGAAAGATCAAGTACGATGCAGACCAGGCTTCTCTTCTGCGGTCAGCTGCTGAGTCAGGAAATATTGCTCTCTGGAATGACTGGTATCAGAAGGAGCTTTCCAAGGATGGGAACGATATTCGGATGTACGGAGCACATCTGGAGGAGGCGTCTCTCCGCAATCTTGATCTGAGCGGGGCGGTTTTGTGTTATGCGCATCTTGAGGGTTCGGATCTCCGGCATGTGAAGCTATACGGTGCGAATCTTTTGCATGTGCATCTGGAAGGTGCTGATCTGTGGCAGGCTGATTTGTGCGATGCTGATCTGCGGCATGCGGAGCTTGGCGGTGCGAATCTTGCGGGCGCGAAGAAGGATAGGGCGCTGTTTTAATTCATCATAGCTCCGCCCACGATTAATCAAAGTCTCTTAACGAAAAAAATTATTTTTCTGGCAGGGCACGCAGATGTATTTTCCGTCCACCAGTTTTGCCAGACCGTCTGCAACCTGTTCACCGCAGACCGAACAGACAACATTGTTGTAGATGTTTGCCTCCTCTGGACACGGCTGCTGCACTTGTTTGATCTCGAAGAGTTGTTCAGCAGGCGTTGCAAGAATCTGATCCACATGTTCATGGGCGAATCGGTGGAACTCTTCCTGTTCGGCAGGGGTTGCCAAGCCGCCCATGATCTTTGGCCGAAGAGCAACCATTCCCGCATTCTTCGGAATTGCATCAGGGATTGCAACAAGCCGGATGGAGGTGTTGTTGTCGCGGCGGTAGAACGAAAACGCAGTTTTTCCCCAGTTGTTGACGAAGAGATTTCCTTTGCCTGCGGTGCAGCCGAGTATTACCTGAACTGCATCAACCGTGCAGGAGTCGGTCTCAGCAATTGCCACGATCTCTTCATCCTCAGAGAAGTCGAGGCCCAGTTCCTTTGCGGCAAGTTCGCAGGCTTTGTATCCGACGGCGAGCCCGCCGCAGGAGTGACCGTGGAATGCTACGGCATCCGAGTAATCTTTCATAGCAACATAGTCGTCCTTTTTCCTATTAATAGTATTGATATGAAAATACGTCCGTATGTTTGGCGAGTGTTCTTGCATAAATTTATTACTCAGTATGAAAAAATAGTATTTTGATAACATGTTTGTGAGCAAAAAAATATTATCTGTGTTTCTTGTTTGTGTCTTCCTCTCTCTTTTCTGCATAAGTGCAGGTTGTGTCTCTTCTCCTGAGGGTAGTGATGGTGCTGGCACTATCACGGTGATTGATGCGTTCGGTCGCGAGGTTACTCTGCCTGACAATCCGCAAAAAATCGCGGTTTCCGGATCAGGTTCGATGCGGTACTTTGTGTATCTGGATGTGAGCCTTGACCGCATTGTTGCGGTTGATTATCAGGACAGCGCCCTCTTCACTCGTCCAAACGAGTTGAGACCCTATCTGCTTGCAAACCCTGAGATCAAAAATCGTTCCGAGATTGGTTCTGCAATGGCTGTCGTTGACAATGAGAAACTTCTCGCATCAGGTGCAGAGGTTCTGTTTATGGGGGGCGCCAGCAGCTCAAACGTTGCGACCGCCAACATGATCACGGAAAAGACCGGTATTCCTGTGGTGATGTTTTATGTCGGCGACTATGTCACCAAAGGTGATCAGATCCGTGAGACTTTGCGGATGCTCGGGAAAATTCTGCACACCGAGAAACGTGCTGATGAGATAGTCGCGTACTTTAACGGGGTTGAAGAGGATCTGAAAGGCCGCGTTGCGGACGTGCCGGACGCGGGAAAACCGACGGTGTATGTCTGTGGAATTTCCTACAACGGAGCTCACGGAGCTGACGGGACCGATCCGAATTATCTGGCGTTCACTCTGCTTGGTGCAAAAAATGTTGCCTCAGATATTGGCGAAGTGAGCCAGACAGGTTACGCAAAAGTTGCGAAGGAGCAGATTCTTGCCTGGGACCCTGACATGATCTTTGTGGATCTTGGAACGCTTACCGCAGCAGAAGGCGGGGCAGTTGCCGAGTTCGGCAGTGATGCAGCGTATCAGGGGCTGTCTGCGGTGAAGAACGGCGAGGTGTATGCGGTAAATCCTCACACGTCGATGAACGTGAATCATGAGACAAGCCTTGCAAACGCGTACTATATCGGAAAAATTCTGTACCCTGAGCAGTTTTCTGATATTGATCCATCAGCAAAGGCTGATGAGATTTACGAATTCGTTGTCGGTGCTCCGGTGTACTCACAGCTGAAAGCGAATGTGCAGAACATGTCGTATCAGAAAGTGGCGGTGTAGATGCAGATGAAGCATCTTTTTTTCTTTTTGGTTCTTGTAGCGATACTTGCGGTCTGTTTTTCTGCGGGATGTATCAGCAATCCTGATAATTCGGATGCCACCGTCACGGTGACTGATGCTGCCGGCCGCGAGGTTGTTATCCCTGCGGACCCGCAGAGAATTGCGGTGTCGGGTTCGGGATCCACGCGGCTTGTTGCCTATCTTGGCGCTCTTGACCGCGTTGTTGCGGTGGACAGTCAGGATGGGAAGACTACGTCTTCGACCGACCTCCGGCCTTACGGCCTTGCAAACCCGGGACTCCGCACTCTTCCGGTTCTCGGAACCGTGAAGGGCCAGGTCGATCCAGAGCTGCTTCTTGCGGCAAGCCCTGATCTGATTCTGAAGAGTTCGAGCGGGGCTGATCTTGCGGGTGAGGCAGATGAACTGACGGCGAAGACCGGTATTCCGGTGGTGTTGTACTCGCAGTATGATCCCGGGACAAAGCCTGAGGAGTTTGCAACAAACCTCAGGCTCTTAGGAAAAGTTCTCGGCAAGGAGCAGCGTGCAGAAGATATTCTTGACTACTTTGCAGAGATTGAGGGTGATCTGAACAACCGGACGAAGGATGTTTCGGATGCAGAAAAACCGCTGCTGTATGTGGGCGGCGTCGCATACTCGGGCTCGCATGGTTTTTATTCGACCCAGCCGAACTATCTGCCGTTCCGGTATCTTCATGCGGTGAATGCTGCTGCGGGAACCGACACCGGAGTCGGTACAACCGAGAATGCAAAGATCGCGAAGGAGCAGATTCTTGCCTGGGATCCTGACATTGTGTTTGTGGACCTTGCAACCCTGACCGCTGCGGGCGGAGGATCGATTGTGGAACTCTCGACTGATCCTTCCTACAACTCGATGAAGGCTGTGCGTTCGGGCGAGGTGTATGCGGTTCTGCCCCATACGTCGATGGGTGCAAACTATGAAACAATTCTTGCGGACGCGTACTATATCGGAAAGGTTCTGTACCCTGACCGGTTCGCAGATATTGATCCGGCAGTAAAGGCTGATGAGATCTATGAATTCGTTGTCGGTGCGCCGGTCTACTCACAGCTGAATGCAAACGTCCGGAACCTGTCGTTCACGAAGCTGGAGATTCCTCTGTTGTGAGAGCTGCCATGGACACTGAAACTTCGTCCGGACAGTACCGGGCATATGTCGCACGAAAAATTGCGCTGATTCTTTTTGGCGTTGCCTTCACCGTGATCATGTTTTTTGTGTCGGTGTCGGTTGGTGCGGTCTCGATTCCGATCCCTGATATTCTCGGAACACTGCTCGGCGGGCAGGGAACCGGACTGTTTGAGCGAATCATCTGGAACATCCGAATCCCGCAGGCGCTGACGGCAATCGTTGCGGGAGCCGGTCTTGCGATTGCGGGCGTTGCGATGCAGTCGATTCTCCGCAATCCTCTTGCATCTCCTTTTACGCTGGGCCTCTCAAACGCTGCGGCGTTTGGTGCTGCGATCGGTATTCTGCTGTTTGGTGCGGGAACGACCGGCAGCAGTATTGCTGATGCGGTGGTGGTGAACAATCCGTATCTGACAACACTCTGTGCATTTATTTTCAGCATGCTGACGACGGTGATTATTCTTCTGATTGCCAGGATGCGGTCGGCGACTCCTGAGACGATGGTTCTTGCGGGCGTTGCGATAAGTTCGCTTTTTAGTGCGGGACTGATGGCGATTCAGTACTTTGTGGACGATACGAAGCTTGCGTCGATTGTGTTCTGGCAGTTTGGGGATGTGTCGCGTTCAAGCTGGACCGAGCTTGGGATTATGGCGGTGGTGGTTGCTGCGGCGTTTGGCTACATTTTGTTTAAACGCTGGGACTACAATGCGATCGATGCGGGTGATGAGACGGCACGCGGTCTCGGGGTGAATGTTGAGCGGACGCGGCTGGTTGGGATGATTGCAGCGTCAGTTATCAGTGCGGTTGTGGTGGCGTTTCTTGGGGTGATCGGTTTTGTGGGGCTGGTCTGTCCGCATATTGTGCGTCGGCTGATCGGTGATGATCATCGGTTTTTGATTCCGGGAAGTTTTGTCTGCGGTGCGGTTCTTCTGCTGGTGTCTGATACGGTTGCCCGGACAATTATTGCGCCGCATGTTCTGCCGGTTGCGGTGCTGACCGCGTTTCTTGGAGCTCCGGTGTTTCTGTATCTTATTATTCGGGGGCGGCGGATGTGAAGGAGGAGTCTTTGGAGCATGGAACTCATGAGGGGCATCATGTGCATCCGCATTCGCATGTGGAGGGCTACATGCATACGCATGATCACTCGCATGACTGCCCGCACGAGCACCACGGAGCTGTGCCGGGCAGGGCTATCCTTCAGGTTGCGGGGGTGAGCTTTGAGTACCGGAGCGATCCGGTTCTTGCGGATGTTTCGATAGGGGTTGCACGCGGAGAGATTCTTGCGATTCTCGGACCGAATGGTGTGGGGAAGTCGACGCTTCTGAAGTGTATGAATCTGATTCTTACGCCAAAGACGGGCACGGTTCTTCTGGAGGAGAAGGATCTGATGAGAATGTCTGGCCCTGAGATTGCGCGAAATGTGGGGTATGTTGCGCAGCGGAATGATTCTGCGAAGATGAGTGTGTTTGATACGGTGCTTCTCGGGCGAAAGCCGCATCTTGGGTTGCGGGTGAGTGAGCGGGATTATGCGATTGTTGAGCGGGCGCTGTCCCGTCTTGGTTTGTCGGAGATGCAGCTCCGCTCTATTGATGAGCTGTCGGGGGGTGAGCTTCAGCGGGTGTGTATCTGTCGTGCGATTGTGCAGGAGCCGTCTGTTCTTCTGCTGGATGAGCCGACGTCGGCTCTGGATCTGTGTCGGCAGATGGCTATTCTCGGGGTCATCCGGGATGTGGTGGATCATCATAATGTGGCAACTGTTATGACGATGCATGATCTGAATCTTGCGTTGCGGTTTGCGGACCGGTTTTTGTTTATGAAGGATGGTATGGTGTATGCGGCGTGCGACCGGTCCGGTGTGACTGCTGATGTGATTGAGGCGGTGTATGGTATTGCGGTGGATATTGTGATGCATAAGGGTCTGCCGATGGTCGTTCCGCGGTAATTTTTGAAAAATATTTTTTTCTTACTACTACTACTACTATGTACTGTACTTCAAACAGTACTTCGCTAATTATTCGCTTCATCATTCCATCCATCCCGAATGTATATCTCTGTTATTGGTTGGAATCTCTCCCTTATCGCATCCCAAACCATTATTTTAAATTGTTGAAATCTGAACTTATTTTCCTCCACAATCACTCTATTATCCCTAACTGAAAAATATCTTCTTTGAATTACCACCCAAACGTTTTTCAGAACAAATGCAATAAGTGCATAAAAATATCTCAGGGTTGGTGATTTTGTGGTGGTTTTTATTTTAACCTGATTCCTCAATCTATACGATGCTTCAATAGAAAATCTCGAATAATATGTTTTCCTAATTTTTCTTGGGCTACCTCTGAATTTGAAGACAACAAATGTTTTTACATCTATTTTGTCTTTATTTTAATCAACTCTTCCCCTCCTCACATCTATTGCAATGATTGTCTCAACACGTTTTTTTCTTTTTCCAATTGAATATGGTGTAAATCCAGGGACTTCCCGATTCAGAAGAGCAACCATTTGTTTACTTTGCTTTTTTACCGGAACAATATATGGAATTTGTTCTGATTGAAGATAAGAAAAAACATCCACTGCATAAAATCCCCTATCCAGACACAGCACTTCCACCTTAAGAAAATGCTCTCTTAAGACCTGAATACATTTTTTTACCAAATCAACTGTTTTCTCCCCAACTTTGACAGGAAAGACGGCAAATGTTACGCGCTCTCCTCGTACCATGCTGTAGAGGGAGACGTAGGTATAAAATTTCTTTGTCGATTTCTTTTTCTGGCCCAGGATTATGTAGTCTTTGTTCTGTTCGTCTATTTTTCCGTAGTAAGGATCATTGGTGAGATCAATAGCAAACTGATATTTTCGGCCAGGGATGAGAAGGAGTGAGCAGGAATGAAAGAGTATCCAATGATTGAGAGATTCGAGGGAAAACAAAGATAGTTTGGAAAGATGATGCCTCAGCGAGGTCTCACAGGGGCAGGTTTGTACAACAGTTCCAAGTGAATGTAAAGACAGACATTGAGATGCAGTTCCCACAGCAGCTGTCAAGATGGTGGTTTGATCCAAGGAACCTTGGATCGACAGATACAGATAACGATCCAAAGATGAAACAACAAGTCTACTGCAATCGATTGAACGAAGAACTATTTTTCTATTAGATGAGGAGGAAGCCCAATTTACCATGAAAAAATCACGGGGGAAGTATAAATATGTTCTGATTTGTGAGGGGGGGCAAAAAATGGGGCGGGGAAAATTAGTGAAGTACTGTTTGAAGTACAGTACAGTGTACTAAAAATGAGAGTTTGTTTTTTTTAAGGGGAGTGATGAAGTGACGAGTTTCATTGCCTGATTTTTCTGTCTTTGGCCTCGTTTGGAATAATCACACTGTGGAAGTCTAATATTATGTATCTTCACCAGTTCCTATGTCATGTCCCCGTGCCAGACTCTTCAGCGGATACTTGATCAGCAGTGCCAGAATCGGACACAGAATAATCGGCACTATCAGCAGAAACATCGCACTTGACAAAGACCCAAGCACATCAGCTGCCCATCCGATCAGTGCGGCCCCAATACCTCCGACCCCCATCGAAAACCCGAGAGTCAGCCCTGACGCGAACCCCACATTGCCGGGCAGCAGATCCTGCGTCATCGTCACCGACATCACATAACAGGACGATGCAAAGAACGCATACATCATCACGCCCAGATACATCAGCACCTCGTTCGTCGAAAATATCAGACAGAAGAACGGAATTGCACACGCAAGACCAAGCACCAGCATCTCCTTTCTCCCAAACCGGTCCGACATATACCCGCCCACAACCTGCCCTGCAACACCGAAGAACAGCATCACCGTAACAATCGCAGACGCAGTAAACATATCCATTCCATGATGACCAAGAATCAGTAGAGTCGGCAGGTACGTAATAACGCCGAGATATGCCCATGCACGAAGCGAACAAATCGAAACAACCAGCCCTGCCGGCACCCACCAGAACCGCTTGCGAAGAACCGTTTCACTCGCATTCGTCTGAGCAATCTTCGCCTTTGCACCGGCATCAGACTTATTGCGGGACCTGCGGTTGTTCCGGTACATCCATGTCGCCCCGAGAATCCCGGGGATCATCAGCCATGCAACCGCCGGAAGACCGCCGACCACAATCAGAATACCTGCAATCAGCGGCCCGACCGCATACCCGATGCTCCCGCTCGTCGTAAATATCGAATTATATAATCCCCGCTTTGCCGGAGGACTCAAGCGGTACATAATATCCATCGCCGCCGGATGAAACAGTGCGTGGCCGATAGCAGCTCCCGCTGCAAGAAACAGTATCAGAACATAATTTCCCGTAATCGCCGTCAGACTGACACCCACACTGCCAATCACCAGACACAGCGGCACACTTGCCCGCCATCCGGTCTTGTCCCCGTACCAGCCTACAAACGGCTGGGACACCGATGACGTCACATTAAACACCGTCACAATCATGCCTGCAAGGAAATAGCTCAGTCCCATCCCTGCAATCAGCAGCGGCAAAATCAGCGCCAGAATCGGTGTGTAAATATCGATCAGAAAATGCCCGAAAATAACTCCCCGGATCTTTTGGCCAGCACTCTCGTCCATAAAGCCTCTTACCAGATCTACATATTGGCTGTCTGAGATTAAAATCAAATCCGCAGAGGATGTTTTTCTGTGACATCTGAAATGTTCCTGACTTCACTGAGACGAAATTTTTCGTGTAAAAATATGATTTTTGTTTTTAGAGATACTTTGTAGGTGGCTTTCCGTGGTTACCCCAAGCGAGATCGCGCTCATCGCTCACCAACTTTCTTCTCTCCAGAAATATTTCCAGAAAACAAATCCGGCTAAATCTATTTGTGGTATCACTCAGCAGAATTTCCAACCTGCCATATCCCAACAAAATATAAATAATCATTCCCAATAGTAGTATGCCTTAATTATAAGGAAGGAAAGTTAAAAATGGACAAATACCGTTGCACAATCTGCGGATATGTATATGACCCGGAAAAAGGAGCAGGCATCATGTACCCTGCCGGAACTTCGTTTGAAAAACTTCCTGACACCTGGAAATGCCCGGTCTGCGGCGCACCCAAAACCCAGTTCAAAAAGGTGTAATACTCGATGGCAACGCGTGAGATTGCTGACCGGATCTACTCGGTTGGAACAATCGACTGGGATCTGCGGTACTTTGACGCAATCATGCCAACTCCACGGGGGAGCAGCTACAACGCCTACCTCGTAAAAGGCAGCGAAAAAACCGCATTGATCGACACCTGCAAACCCAACGACGAGGCAGACTTCATCACCAACCTCATGCGTCTGGACCAGCACTCGCTTGACTACATCGTCATCGACCATGCCGAGCAGGACCACTCAGGTCTCCTGCCTCTGCTGCTTGAAATTTTCCCCAGTGCAAAAGTTGTCACCAACGAAACCTGCAAGGGTCTCCTTTTGGCAATGCATCATCTCGAAGAAGTTGAGGAACGCTTCATCGTCATCGGCGACCGAGATACCCTCTCGCTCGGCGACAAAACCCTGAAGTTCTACCTCGCACCCTGGGTCCACTGGCCCGACACCATGTTCACCGAAGTCGTCGAAGACAAAGTACTCTTCACCACCGACTTCCTCGGCACGCACTATGCAGCGCCAACGCTCTATCAGGACGATGAAAGTCCTGACTATCTTGAAGCAGCAAAGCGCTACTATGCAGCAATCATGATGCCGTTCCGCTCTTCAGTGCAGGAACACCTCAAACTCATCGATGAAATTGCGCCAAAGATCATCGGTCCGAGCCATGGCCCAGTTCTCAGAATGTCGGCGAAAATTATCGACCTCTACCGCAACTGGTCAGGCGACTCCCCGAAGAACCTTGTCATCGTAGCTTACGTCTCCATGCATGGAAGCACCGAGCTCATGACAAAGTTCCTTGTCGACGACCTTGTTCAGCGCGGTATTCCAGTACAGCAGTACAATCTTCTGGAGACCGACACCGGCGTACTTGGCAGCGCCATTGTAGACGCTGCAACAATCGTCATTGCAACGCCCACCGTACTCTTCGGCCCGCACCCGGTAGCGGTCAACGCCGCCTACCTCATCCGTGCCCTCCGGCCCAAAGTACAACAGATCGCGTTCATCGGCTCTTACGGCTGGGGTACCAACGCAGTCAACTACCTTGGAGAGATGCTCTCACCCTTAAGCGCTAAAATGCTTGAGCCGGTATACATCAGAGGTCAGCCCGAGGAGACTGCAATTACCGCGCTCCATGAAATGGCAAATGCCATTCAAGAACACCATAAAACCCTCTAAAATCCCTTTTTTTCGAACATCTTACCCCGATACTCACGTATATATTGTTTTCTCGCAAACATAACAATCATGACAGAAGTAAGTGAGATCTACAAGTGCAACATCTGCGGAAACACCGTGAAAATCATCGGCAAAGGAGCAGGTCAGCTCATCTGCTGCGGTGAAGCAATGCACAAACTCGTTGAGAACACCACCGACGCAGCTCAGGAAAAGCACGTACCGGTCATCACCAAAACCGACGGCGGATACAAAGTAGCAGTAGGTTCTGTCCCCCACCCGATGGACGCAGACCACTACATCACCTGGGTAGCCCTCAAGACCGACGATGGCATCGTTCATGAAAAATTCCTTTTCCCGGGAGAGAACCCCGAGATCACCGTCAAGACCACCGCAAAGGCAGTCAAAGCCTGCGAATACTGCAACAAACACGGCCTCTGGGCAAAAACTGAATAACTTCCTATTTTTTTTGTTGCCTATTACGTCGTAGCTCCGCCCACGGAAAAACGAGACGCATGCCTTACACACGCCGTCCCGTCGTGTTTAACTCCTCCTTTCAGGAGTCGTTTCGGCCTGCTTACCGCTCCGTGTGTTCCGTTTTTCCGTGGGCTGGAACGCGAAACCGAATATATGAAAAAAACCGGAAAAGTACAGGGCACAATACCCTACCATTATATTTCCGCAGATTAGATCATCATATATCACATGGGTCTCATCCGCGAACTTGCCAGCGTCGGGCGCGATCTGGGAGCAGTATTTTTCCTACTGGGTGTTGCAACTCTCCTGCCGATCGTCATCGGAGTTTACTATCAGGAGTGGCATGCCCTTGGTGCAATTCTTCAGGCCACCCTCCTGTTCTTTGCAATAGGAATCTTTCTGCGTTTCCTCCCCAAAGGCAACAAACCCGCACGCAACAGTCTCTCCATTGCAGCGACCGCTCTCATATGGGTCTTTGTCAGTTCGATCGGATGCATACCGTTCATGATCACTGGCATGAGTTTTCTTGACGCCTCCTTTGAGTCCATGTCAGCATGGACCGGCACCGGATTCACCTTCGCCCCCCACATCGAGGAGTGGCCGAGAACACTGCTCGTCTGGCGCTCGTTCATGCAGTGGGTCGGAGGTCTCGGCATCATCGCATTCACCCTCACCGTTGCCAGCCGCTCCGGCCTCATCACCCGCGGCCTCTACCGCTCCGAAGGCCACTCGGAAGCCTTCATGCCGAGTGTAATTGCCACGGCCTTTCAGATGTGGAAGATTTATTTCGTCCTCACCATCATCTCCGTCCTTGCCATCATGGCCACAGGCCTTGATATGTGGGACGCAGTCAATGTAGGATTTTCTGCCATCTCAACCGGAGGTTTATCAATTTACGCGGACGGAATCTCCCACTTCAACAACATCGGTCTTGAGATGGTATTAATTCCGATCATGCTCGCCGGAGCCCTGCCGTTCCGACTTTATTATGTCCTCTACACCCAGGGCTCACTCAAAGACGTCCTTTCCGACCGCATCCTTCATCTCATGATTGCGGTGTTCCTGTTCGTCTCCACCGTCCTCACCCTTGACCTCTACTTCAGCGGATTCTCCCTCACCGAAGCCGCTCGCGAAGGACTCTTCATGGCAGGAAGCGGAATCAGTTCGACCGGATTCCAGAACACCACCATGGCAGGCTGGGGTGCTGCAACGATTCTGTTCTTGGCAGTCTTCGTCGTCATTGAAGGAGGAACCGGCAGTACCTCCGGAGGTATCAAGCTCGACCGCATTCAGGTCATGTTCGAAGCAATGATCTGGTGGTTCAGAAAAACCATCGTCAGCCCCAGGGCGTACATCCCCATGCGTCACAATGGCAGATCGATCGCAAGCAAAGAAGCTGACATGCTGATCGCAAAATCCCTGCTGCTTATTCTCCTCTACATCCTCATGATAGTGGTCGTGCTCATCATCCTTCTGCATGATCCCTACTTCTCTAAAGATGTCATTGGAACCATGTACGATGTGTTCAGCTGCGTCGGCAACAACGGCAGCACCAGCGGCGCTATCGGTCCTGATATGCCTGAGTATGCGAAAGTCATTCTCTATCTTGCGATGTGGATTGGCAGACTGGAAATTATTCCGGTGATCATTCTCATCTGGGGAATATTCCGCGGATTTGAGTGGCACAGCAGAAATGGTCCGTCCCGCAAGTAATCTTCTAAGAAAGGCAGATTGTCACAAGTCAAAATATATGTGGCATGCAGGCCAATAGAGTAACGAATGAGACAGATAGCCCTCTATGGCAAGGGAGGTATCGGAAAATCCACCACATCCGCAAACCTTTCGGCTGCGTTTGCGGAGAAGGGTCTGGACGTCATGCAGATCGGATGCGATCCCAAACATGACAGCACCAGAATGCTGATGCACGGCCGCTGGATTCCTACCGTACTCGAACAGATGTACGAGCGAAAGGATCTTGAGATGGACGACGTCATCTTCACCGGTTTTGGCGGAGTGCGGTGCGTGGAGGCAGGAGGGCCTGAGCCCGGTATCGGCTGTGCCGGCCGCGGCATCATTGCAACGTTTCAGCTGCTCGAAAAAATGAAAGCCCTGCACGGAGACGTGGTGGTCTACGATGTGCTGGGCGATGTCGTCTGCGGAGGATTTGCAATGCCGATGCGTGATGGCTATGCACAGGAGGTCTATCTGGTAACGAGCGGTGAACTAATGAGTCTGTATGCGGCAAACAATATCTGCAAGGCAATTGCCCGCCTTTCACAACGAAGCACCGCAAGATGCCGGCTTGGCGGCGTCATCTGCAACTCGAAAAATATGGATAATGAACGAGAGCTTGTCGCCGAATTTGCGAAGCGGATCGGATCAAAAATGGTTGAGTTTGTTCCCCGCGACAAAGCAGTTCAGGCTGCCGAAGTCAACCAGATGACCGTGATTGAACATGCCCCGACATCGCCGCAGGCAGATGTCTACCGCAGACTTGCCGGAACCATTCTCGCAAACGATGACTTACGTATCCCCACAGCCCTCGATCTTGATGAACTGGAAAAACTTGCCAGGGCATATCTATGAATCACGAATGGCAGGATGCACCTTAACCGGTGCCCTGTCTGTCGCCTGTTTTATTCCGGGAGCAGTAGCTGTCGTCCATGCTCCCGAGGGCTGCGTGCACCAGACCTTTTCGATGCTGCATGCGATGATGAATGACTGCGATGTGTCCCAAATTCCTGAGATCATCGTTTCAGGAATCGGGGACCGTGAGGTGATCTTCGGCGGCGAGGACTGCCTGACCGCAGCCCTCGACCGTGCGGCGGCACTGAACCCTGATCTGATTTTTGTTGTGACCTCCTGCGTGCCGGAGACGATCGGTGATGACTGCGGTGCGGTCTGCAGCCGCCATCCGTCTGCTGACAAAATAATTTATGTGCCGACATCCGGATTTCTTGGAGGAAGTGCCAAGGACGGGGAGAATGCTGTTCTCACTGCTCTTGCATCATGCGTTCCGCTCTCCCAAGCGGTTCCGGGAACGGTTGCCCTTATCGGCGAAAAAAATCTTGAGTCTGAAGCTGATCAGAATTATGCCGAGGTCGAACGCCTGCTTGCCCGTCTCGGCCTTCGGGTGACGGTCAGGTTCTGTCGGGGATGTGATGCTGCGACCCTTATGCATCTTGGAACTGCGGAGTGTTTTATTCTGCGTGATGACCGATGCCGGCCCGCGGCCGAAGCGATTGGTGAGCGGTTCAAACGACCGGTCATCCCTGAGTTTCCCGGCGGACTTTCCGGCTGCATTGATTTTTTGAAAAATGTTGGCCATGCATGCAGCATCCCTGAAGAAAAAATTGCGTCAGCAGTGCAGGATGAACTTCTGTATCAGGATCAGATGCTGAAAAAATTTTCAGGACTCACCAAAAAAACAATCTGTCTTGGTGCGGAACCGTTTGCCGGAACGTCTGCGGTTGCCCGCGAGGCGATGGAGAGGCTCTCGATGCAGGAGAGCGAGTCCGGGTTTCCCGTCAAACTGCCGTTTTATCTTCCGGTTGGTGCTGCTGGTGTTGAGAAGATGCTCTATCTCTGGCGTCGGGCGGTGAACAATGGCTGACGGAGGATGCACCAATCCGGTCTGGCCGTGTGCAATGACCGGTGCTGCGGCAACTCTTGCCGGTTTTCCTGATCTCTGCGTGATCATTCACGGCTCGTCCGGCTGCTACTACTATCCGAAGTCGCTGCTGAAGGTTCCCTTGTTCAGCACCTATCTGCTGGAGTCAGAGATTGTATTCGGCACCATTGACCGGCTGCATGAGGTGGTGTCTGAGGTCGCTGCAACCGGCAGGCCGGTTGCGGTGGTGAACACCTGTGTTCCGGCACTGACCGGTGAAGATCTGAAGACTGCATTCGCCAGCGGCTCGGCAATTTTTGTTGACGCCCCGGGCTTCTCAGGAAATGTTGAAGCAGGAGCTGCAAAAGCGTTCGCCGCTCTTGCTCCCTCCTGCTCTACAGAGCGGCCAGGCGTGAACATCGACGGCATCAATCTGCTGGATATTTTCTGGCGCGGCAATCTGCATGAGACCGAGCGTCTGCTTGGATTGCTGAAAATTCCAGTCACGGTGCGTTTCTGCCGTGACAGTTATGCAAATCTCCGTGCCGGAGCATCCCTCTTCACGGTCTCTGCCAACTCTTCGTACGCTTCCGGTGTCGGGGACAATCTTGGCAGCATGCTGTTTTTAGACATTCCGGATACTGTTGCAAAACTTCAGGAACAGTATCCTGATGCTGACACGGACGCAGTCCTCACTGAGTGGGCACGTGCTGAGGATCAGATATACTACTCCTGTGACAAGTATCTGCGAAAATACAATCCTCCGGTCGTGGCGGTTGCTGCGCAGGAAAGCTACGCGGCCTTTGCCAAGACTATGATGGAGCGCTACTTCGGATCCGACGTCCCGGTCGTGTTTGCACGTGACCAAGGTTTGGGCCGTGTTCCCTGTTCCGTGAACTCTGTAGAGATCAACACCGCTGTTGCGTCAGCTGAGCCTGATCTGATTCTCGGCTCAACGTTTGAAGCAGCCGCCTGCAGGACAGCGGCATTCTTCGGAATCACCCCGCCTGACCGCAGCCGCATCTCAATTGCGGCCCGCCCTCTTGCAGGAGTTGAGGGCGGTCTTAAACTGACGGAAGGGGCACTGAATGCCCTGATGAATATGCATGCGAATTTAAAACGCGAATCCCGCGAATAAAAAAATCGCCAATGGCGATTTTTGAGAAATTACTAAAATTGCTTATTTTTATGCACTCCTCTCAATCCAGAGAAACACTAAATATTTTTTAATTTCGCCATTCGCATTTACGAATATCATTATAAAAATATATTCATGTAATTTCTTATTTGCTCACATTCCGCGCGAAATAAGATCTTTCTATGATCTATATTCTCTATTTATAACGATTCATCATTTTCGACCGCCAGCAATTTATAGCTCTGAAATCAATGCATATTTCGACACATGACTGAAAGTATTTCCACGAATGTCGCAAAGACGATCAACCCGGCACCAATCGGTCTGTTCGGATTTGCATTTACCACGATTATGCTGAGCTTATGCAACATCGGCGTTTTCGAAATGAACACTGTGATCATCGGTCTTGCATTCCTCTTTGGCGGTCTGGCACAGTTTCTCGCAGGCCTTCTGGAATGGCGGGGCGGCAACATCTTCGGCATGGTTGTCTTCACCTCGTTCGGCATGTTCTGGCTGGTGTTCGCACTTTCAGCCGTCCTTCCTGCAATGGGTCTGGGAGAATCCGCGACACCAGTTGCCATGGGATGCCATCTTGTACTCTGGGCAATCTTTACCGCAACCGTTGCCTTGGCCGCAACCGGCAAAGGAATTGTTCTCCCTGTAACACTCTGGCTCGTCTGTGCCGTCTTCATCTGCCTCGCAGCTGCTGACTTCACCGGCCTTATGTCAGTGAAAGTGTTCGGCGGCTTCCTTGGCGTGGTTGCCGGAGCATGTGCCTACTACATCGGCACCGCGGATCTGATCAACGGCATCCATGGATGCAAAAAACTCAAACTCTAACTTTTTTTTGCGTTGTTCGTAGCTCCGCCCACGGAAAATCGGAACACACAGAGTTTCACAGAAAAAAAAACATCACGGAGAAGACGTGAACACCACGGAAATCTATCGAGATAAATCATGGGAGGGCATCTTGTGTTTTAAAAATTCAAAGTTCCGTGTTGTTCACGTCTGCTCCGTGATGTTTTTCTGTGTGCTCCGTTTTTCCGTGGGCGGAGCGATGTCAAACAAAAAAGTCTGCGGCAGTAAAAACCGCCGCGAAAATATCTTACATCACTGACTCGATTCTGTTCATTGCCTCTTCGAGCCGCTCCATCGAAGCTGCATACGAAATGCGGAGCCAGCCCGGAGCACCAAAAGCCGTTCCCGGTGTTGGAGCAACATGCGCCTTGTCAAGCCACAGGTTCGCAGTCGCCACATCATCGCCGCCGACATTGATGAACGCATAGAACGCTCCCTCAGCTGGAGCCGTCCTGAGACCCATTCCTGCAAGTCTGCCGATCACAAACTTCTTGCGGCGTTCAAACTCCTTTCTCATCTCCTCAACACAAGACTGATCGCCTTGCAGTGCGGCAACACCGCCCCACATCGCAAACGTGTTCACGCAGCCGACCGAGTGCTGCATGACCTTGTCCATTGCAGGGATCACATCAAGCGGAGCCGCAAGATAGCCGAGCCGCCATCCGGTCATCGCATAGGCCTTCGAAAATCCGTTGATCGTAATCGTTCTCTCATGCATGTCGCCCACTGTTGCGATCGAAACATGCTCTTTGCCGTAGACGAGTTTCTCATAAATCTCATCAGACAGACAGAACAGATCATGATCCATGCACGCATCTGCAATCAACCTCAGTGATGATCTGCCGAGAACCGATCCGGTCGGATTCGACGGAGAGTTTACAATGATCATCTTGGTCTTATCGGTTATAACCTCGTAGATCGACTCGTCCACCTGAAAATCAGCATTCAGCGAGTAGTGAACAGCGCGTCCGCCTGCAATCTGCACGCACGGCTCATACGAAACCCAGGACGGATCAATAACCACGACCTCGTCCCCTTTGTTCAGCATCGCCATCATCGTGATGCGGATAGCATCCTTTGCTCCCGCAGTCACCATGATCTGCTTCTGGGTTGCAGGGATATGGTTCTCGTTCTTCAGCTTGTCAGCGACTGCATTTGTCAGTTCGGGAATTCCCCGTGACGGCGCATAATGCGTCTCGCCGCGGTTCAGTGCATCAATTGCCGCCTGCGTGATATGTGCCGGCGTTGCAAAGTCAGGTTCTCCCACCGCAAGACCGATCACATCAATGCCTGATGCGATCATCTCCTTTGTCCGGTTGCTCATAGCCATCGTAGCCGACGGCGCAACTCCCGCTATCGTCTCCGAGAGCTGTCTCATTACGCAAGTCTCCGGACCATCTTCACCGCAGACTCAACAGCACGCTTGCCGTACTCAACTCTCTCCGTAGCCTCAAGTCTGGTCATGCCGGGTCCGGAGATTCCGAGGGCGACTGGCTTGTCAAACTCAAGGGAGAGATCGATGATCTTTCGTGCTGCATGCTGAACCACAATCTGATCATGATCGGTTGCGCCTTCAATCACACATCCGATTGTTATCACCGCGTCGATATCGGATTTTTTCAGGAGTTTGCGAATGGCAAGCGGCATGTCGTACACTCCCGGAACATAGAGCCGGTCGCTCACTGTTGCTCCGAGGAATTTTGCGTGTTCCTCTGCTTCCATCTCCATCATATAGGTAAGATCGCGGTTGAATTCTGCGACAACAAATCCGAGTCTGACTGATTGATCGATCATGAGTAATCTCTGTACAATTCTGTCGCAAAAGTATATAGTGGTTCACAAAAAAGTGTCAACCCAAAAATGAGTTGTGGTGATTTATATTTATTTTACTGCTTCTTTGCCACTGCCTGTTTTGATCTCTGGTAGCACCAGGAAAAAATCAGCACTGAGAGAGGAACCAGAATAAGAATACCGATGCCCGTCGGAGTTTCTGAGACAAGATACCAGCCGAAATTGTTTGGGGTGAGGAGGATGAGTAGTACGATGTGAACAATACTCAGCCCAACAGCAATCAGCGTTGCGATTACGACCGTGATCTTTTCACGGTAGAAGTACCAGATAATTCCGCTTACCACACCGGCGATGATAGTTGCGAGACAGCATGGAATAACCGTTGCACCACCGAGGCTGAATCGGTATACCGAGCCAATAATTGCTGCACCAATACCAATGATAGGTCCAAACCAGAGACCGCCATAGATAGGACCGCCGTCACGGACATTCAGCATCGCACCTTCATACTGAATACTCGCAATCGATCCTACGAGTGACATTATACCAAACAGCACAATACCGATCGAGTATCTAATCCAGTCGGTAAAATCCCCTTTCATATTATCCAGAAGTCCGCTTCTTCCAAGGGCAATACCTAATAGTGCTGCAAACCCGAGGTTGAAACCAATCAGAGTCATAAAATCCACCACAACATCCGTCATTGTACTTACTATCTATCCATCTATCAGTATTTGATGATGACGGTTATTTGTGTCATTTTTAGATAATCTAACACTCTCGCTCGAAAAATATCCGAGAACTCATGCGCAAATCGCCGCAAAAAAGAATAATTGTACTTTAATCACTCGCGCTCATGCCCGTGCCGGTGATGCAGGTCTGGTGTGTGGGGATGATCATGACTCTGATCCTCATGCGTGTGCGTGTGCGAATGCTCGTCAGCGACAGGGGGGTCGTGCGTGTGGGTATGATGTTCGTCGTCATGGCTGTGGCGGTGTTCATGCGTGACAACAGCATGTGTATGTCGGTGATGATGGCCGCCGGTCGCAGCAAAGTAGGCTCCAAGGATCATGATTACCGTCGCCACCGCAAACGAGAGTGTGAGATCAGTTCCGAATATGGCAAAGGAGAGGGCAACACCGATGAAGGGGGCGACCGCGTAAAATGCACTGGTCTGTGCAGCGCCGAGAGTTCTCTGGGCAAGAACATAGAAGTAGATCGACAGACCGTAGGCAAAAAATCCAAGCAGCAGTGCGGCAAGCACACTTCCCATGCTGCCAAAGATTGCTTCGCCCGCGAAGAACGCGAGGATCAGTGCTCCGGTTCCGGCACCAAATCCTTTGATAACCACAATCTCTACCGGATCTTTGAGCGAAAGCATTCGTGTGCAGTTGTTCTCAAATCCCCAGGCGACGCAGGCAAGCAGTACAAGAATTGATCCTTGCGAGAATGCAAGGCTTCCCGCATCCTCTACGGTGAGAAGGATGCTTGCAAAGACAATCAGAATGATCGCAATGCCAAGTCTCCGGTCGATAGACTCGCGGAAGACAAAAAATGCAACGAGAGCTGTTGTGACGATCTCAAAGTTGTTGAGAAGCGAGGCGTTTGCAGCAGTCGTCATGGTGAGTCCGAACATCAGAAGAACCGGCGCTGCAATGTCAAGCAGAATCATGCCGATAACATACGGCAGATCTTTTTTTCCGAGCGGTGCCTCCCGACGTGTCTTGTTTCGTGAGGACTGGAGAAGACTTACCGCGAACATGCCGATTCCTGCCCCGAGATACAGCAGTGATGCAAGAAGTGCCGGAGGAATGCTTTCGAGCAGCAGCTTTGCTGCGGGCGAGCTGATGCCGTAGAGCACTGCTGCGAGAACGGCAAAGCCGATCGCCGCATGTCGTGGGTTTATGGAGTTTCGCATATGTTTGAGAGTAGTAGTTTTCTTGGTAGGTCCATATAATTCTGTGTTAGAACCGGAATTTGTATTTTTGTCGTAGCTCCGCCCACGATTAGCATGCCTCCGGCCTGCTCACTGCTTCGCAGGAAAAACGGACCACACGGAACTTTACAAAAAAACATCACGGAGCAGACGTGAACAACACTGAAGGAGAATAATTATTTAGGAGTTACGCGGTATGAACTAGCATAAGGAAAAAGAATTTTTTGTAGGTGGTCTCGTTTGGAGTAACCACGGAACACACTGAACACACGGAATTTCACGGAAAAAACACAGAATACCGCTTCGCTTACGGAAAACACGGAAAGACTAAGGAAGTTGGCATCTCAAAACGGTGACATATACCAATACCCGTACACTTAGGCTTTCCGTGTTTTCCGTAAGCGAAGCGGTATTCTGTGTTTTTTCCGTGAAATTCCGTGTGTTCAGTGTGTTCCGTGGTTACTCCAAACGAGACCACCTACAGAAAAATCCCAAACAATGAAATTCATCACCGCGTAACTCCTATTATTTCAAAAACGATTCATTTCCGTGCTGTTCACGTCTGCTCCGTGATGTTTTTCCGCGATATTTCAGTGTGTTCCGCTTTTCCGTGGACGGAGCTACGACAAAAATACAAAGACCCTGAAAAAGAGAAACTTCTATACCGGTGAGGACTTAGTTAGATACAGCATTATGTCATCAAAGCCCTCGCTGTTGGAGAAGCTGAAGTCAGATGATCCGAAGATCAGTCTCGTTCGCGACATCTTGTCGGTCATCATCATTGTTGCCGTTATTGGCGCAGTATTATTTGGCGTATCAGGAACATGGCCGGCGATCGTTGCTGTTGAGTCAGGCAGCATGGTGCCGAACATGAATGTCGGCGATCTGATATTTGTCGTTGAAGAAAACCGGTTCGGCCCTTTGATGACCTCGGTTGAAGCACAGGCTGCAAATGTCACCTCCTTTGGCGGTTACGGCGACGTCATTATCTATCAGCCGAACGGCAACTCACAGGTGACGCCTATTATTCATCGTGCGCTCGGAGAGATCAATGAGTCAACAGCTCTTGAAGCAGGTCTTGCGAATGGTGGGTACATCACCAAAGGAGATAATAATTCGATAATCGATCAGAATGGAAGCTTTACTACAGTCGGGAGAATGCAGCCGGTGAAGGATGAGTGGGTTGTCGGCAAAGCATTGTTTGCCATTCCGCTGGTGGGATATCTGCCGCTGCACATCTGGGAGTTTGCTGTTGTTGTGATCATTCTTCTGATCGCGTGGGAACTTTACAGCCGCAGAAAAGAAAAAGTAAAGCAAGATGCAAAGAAGCCTCAGAAAAAGAGTAAGAAATGACCGCCTCACGACTGACCAACGCAGATCTGCACAGAATTCTTGACGATGCCAAAGCCGGTAGCCGCATAAGCGAGTCTGATGCCGCCGCTCTCTTCCGGCTTACCGGCCGCGATGTGTGGAAAGTGGCATCAGCCGCTGACGAACGCCGCGAGGAGATGGCCGGCGATGTCGTGACGTACGTCCGCAACATGAATCTGCATGTAACAAACATCTGCAAAAACCGGTGCGGCTTTTGTGCGTTCGGCAGAAAATCAACCGACCCTGATGCATTCTGTTTCACGGACGAAGAGTTCCGCGAGCATGCCCGCGACGCTGCGAGCAAAAATGTCACCGAGGTCTGCTATCTTGCAGGCGTTCATCCCTCGTTCACCATCGAAAGCTACGAGTCGATGATTCGTACGCTGTGCGAAGAGATCAAAGACGTGCATGTACATGGATGCAGTCCTGATGAGATTTCGTTCGCCGCACGGCAGAGCGGGCTTACAACCAAAGAGGCGCTGGCCCGTCTGAAGGCAGCAGGTCTCGGCTCAGTGCAGGGGACTGCTGCTGAAATTCTCGTGGACTCTGTTCGCGAGGTTATCTGTGAGAAAAAAATTTCGTCAGCCGAGTGGGTGAGAATTATTCGCGAGGCACATGATCTCGGCTTTCAGGCAACGTCCACGATCATGTACGGCTCGGTGGAAAACCCCACGGAACGTGCAGCTCATCTTTCGATCATTCGTTCTCTGCAGGATGAGACGAACGTGTTCACCGAACTTGTGCCGCTTTCATTCCTGCATCATAACACACCGCTCGCACGAAACGGCAAAGTTGTCTATGGTGCCACAGGTCGCGAGGACATTCTGCTTGTTGCGGTCTCGCGTCTGTTCCTGGATAATATGAGAAACATTCAGGTGCCCTGGTCAAAGATCGGACAGAAGATGACGCAGGTCGGTCTTATGGCAGGAGGTAATGATGTTGGCGGTACGATGTTTGTGGACTCTTTGTCAAGAACTGCGGGTGCAGGGGAGGAGTCTGATTTCTTTGATCCAAATGATATGCGGTATCTGTGCAGCGACATCGGCAGAACGCTTGCACGAAGGGATACGCTGTATCATATTCTCGAATAATTTTTTTCAAAACGCGAATAACGCGAATAAAAAATCGCCAATGGCGATTTTTCAAAATAAATAAATTATCCACGTTTCTCTGAACGAATAGATCTGTTCAAAAATAAATAACTTTAGTAATCCCTTAAAAATCGCCATTGGCGATTTTTTATTCGCCGTATTCCGCGAAGCGGTGAGCAGGCCGAAGGCATGCGATTCGTGTTTCCTTTTTTTCTGAAAAAATGAAAATTATCGTACGATGCCCACGTACGGCAGGTTCCGGTACTTCTGATCCCAGTCAAGCCCGTATCCCACAACAAAATCATCGCCGATAGTGAATCCGATGTAGTCTCCTTCGAAGGGAACAACCCGGCACTCATGCTTGTCCAAAAGAGAACAGACCGCAAGGGATGCAGGGTGCCGTGAAAGAATCAGCTGCTTTACATGGCTGAGTGTCCTGCCGGTATCAATCACATCCTCAACAATTATCACATGCTTTCCGGCTATTGCCTCTTCTGGCACATCCAGCTTCATCACCAGATTTCCGGTCGAGTTTTTTCCCTCATAACTTTTTGCCTGAATGAACTCCATAAACACCGGAAGAGTCATGCGTTTTGCAAGCTCGCAGGCAAAGAAGCAGGCACCTTTCAGAGTGCAGAGAAATATGATCTCTTTTCCTGCGTAATCGCAGTCGATTCTCTCTGCCAGTTCCTTGATGCGTGCATTGATTTTTTCCTCAGGAATCAAAACGTCGATAGTATCCGCCATACAACTCTGCTAATCTATTGCACAAATCCGCCAATAACTCTGCCGGTGAAAAAAATGTGTGATACCAAAAAAAGATTTAGTGAGTTTCGTCTTGGAAATTTTTTTCAATAGGACTTACGCGGTGATGAGTTTCATCGTTTGAGATTTTTCTGTCCTTGACCTCACTCGGAGTAACCACGGAATGCACGGAAATATCACAGAGTTTCACGGAAAAATAAAAATGCACGGAGAACGCCTGCGGCGCCGGAATGCACGGAATATATTTTTCATATTTTGAGAGAGTAAAAGGGAATAAATTGTCTCGGAAATCTTTCCGTGCATTCCGGCACCGCAGGTGTTCTCCGTGCATTCCCGCGAAGCTGCGAAGCAGTGAGCACGACGGAATGGCGTGCGAAGCGGTGAGTAGACCAAAGGTATGCGATTTTCCGTGAAGCTCCGTGATATTTCCGTGCTTTCCCGCGAAGCGGTGAGCAGGCCAAAGGCATGCGATACGTGGTTGTTCCAAGCAAAACCACACCGCGTAACTCCTATTCAAAAAAAATTGTCGCAGAAATATTTTCTGAGTGTTGCTGAAGTAGATTACACAAATTGCAGGCCGAAGGTATGCGACTCGTGTTTTTTTCTTCATCACGCAATTGATTTTTTTCCAATAGGAGTTCCGCGGTGTAATGCAGCATCCTATTGAAGAATTAGACTTATCACCAATTTCATGTTTCAGCCCTCTCACTACCTTGCAGAATTACACCGCGGAACTCCTATTTACAAAACTCATTTTCCCATTTTACCACTGCCATCGAGCGAAGCGAGTGAGTCCGAGTCGGTTTGATTCTGTGGGCTGTCCCGCCCGGTTTCCGGGTGGAAGCAGCCCACATTAGAATCGAAGCAGGGCGGTCATCACCCACCATTCTTGTCATCAGTATTGCCGCTCAAGGCATTGCCGGAGCCGTTCTCATCCTCGCAGGCCACATTTATGCATGGAATGGCGACTCACG
Source organism: Methanorbis rubei (assembly GCF_032714495.1). Lineage (NCBI taxonomy): Archaea > Methanobacteriati > Methanobacteriota > Methanomicrobia > Methanomicrobiales > Methanocorpusculaceae > Methanorbis > Methanorbis rubei. Next base: position 189,522 of record NZ_JAWDKB010000002.1, read on the forward strand.
AAGTGAGGAGCCGAGCACGACGGAACGGCGTGCGATGACAGATGGCTCGATCCAATTCATCGGACAACTGCTGATGAAGATAAGGAGTAAGACACCAAACAGGCCAAACGCCGATGAAGATCGGGAGTAAAAAACTCCCGAACTATTTCTTTCGCAAGCTCCGACTCCCATGATGAATAATCCACAACGTCGCCTTTGTTGGATTATTCCTCATCCAGGCATCCACAATAAACTGCGCCTTCTCAGAATCATACTTATACAGATCATTCAGATTATTCGCAACCGTCCGCTGAACATACGTATCCTCATCATAACGCAAATTGCTCAAAATCTCCACATAGAGATCAAACTGCTCCACCGCCGCCGTCATCTTCTTCGCCCACGGCAGACTCACCCGCATACACTCGCTCGATAACCGCCTCACAAACACATTCTTTTCCAGACTCCACCGTCTCAAAACCGTCATACTCTTTTTCGGATACGCCACAATCAGCGGCCGCATCGCAAACTCCCCGGTATGCCTTTTCGTAAGCTCCTTAACAAACATAACCGACGCAGTAAAATGTTCCGGATACTCAACGCAGTGAGCTTCTACATACTTCCCAATCGGAGCAAGCCACATCCCCTCAGAATACATATCTCCAATTGAGGACAGCTTCGGCCCTAACATCTCTCCAAACAATTTGATGGTTTCCGGATACTCAGGCAGGTAGCGGTCAAACACCTCCACAATAGCATACATCCGCTGGGTGTACTCCTTTCCCTCCACCGCCGCCGTAACATCAGCAACAAACCCGTCCCTATCCAGAGCCTCGTACCTTTCGGAGATTCTATCTGCCAGCATTTTGGCATAATCGTGATTATAGTAGTCTTTGATAAGCATAGACAACCTACTTATGAGCAGTCGACTGTTAGAAATACCGCTTCTAACACGAAAAATATAGAGGTTCAAAAATGATAACCAACACCCTGCTCATCAAACTCAAAGACCAGAAAAACATCGACCAGGCAAAATCAACACTTCTCAGCATGAAAGGAAATATCGACGTTCTGCGTGACGTTCAGGTCGAAAAAAACATCCGCCCAGGCCCGTCTGCATATGACATTCTCTTAGTCACGCACTTCTCCTCAATCGAAGACATGAACGCATACCTGATTCACCCTTTCCATGTCGAAGTATCCAAGTACATCGCAGGCGTAGTGGAAACATCAGCATCAGTATGCTATGAAAAATAGATGAAACTCTCTCTATTATACCAACTATTTTTTTATATTTTTTTCAAAATAGGAGTTCCGCGGTGTGAATCTGTGGTTGATTTTTCCAAGTAAAACCCACTTACCACTAACCCGTCTACATTTTTCAGAAAAAAATCACTAAAAATTTTTGTGAGAGTGCAGCCGGTGAAAAAATGTTCAGGCAGAGAGATTTCTGCCGAACTCTTTTGCCTCCGCAATTTTTTCCGGAAACTTTTCCAGATCCGTTATCGCATCAAGCTGATTCTGCCAGACAAGACCGCCATCAGAGCATCCGAAAAATCCGGCTATCATTTTGAGATATGCATTGATAGGGAGAATGGTCTCCTCGCCGCTTCCACGACAGGTCAGCACCAGTGAAATTTTTTTGCCGGAAAGGCAGTCTGTTCCTATTAGTGCGTACAACCGATCCAGCATCAGATATGACTGGGCATTCAACCGACCGAAATAGACGGGGGAACCAAACACAATGGCATCAGCCTTTTGGATTTTTTCATAAATCTCAGTCATTCCATCCTGCTGTACACAGGTTGTGCTGCCGTTCTTACAGCGGTCGCAGGCAAGACATGGACCAATTGTTCGATCACTCAGACAGATCAGCTCCGTATCCGCACCATTCTCCTCTGCGCCGGCAAGAATATACTCGACAAGTTTTTGGCTGTTTCCATTTTTTCGCGGACTCGCCGCAATCCCTATTACATTCATACCACATACTTTGCGAGTATATGAAATAAATTACATACCGCTGAAAATACTATATACTATCTAAAAGAATAGTTATTCCGTCTCTATGAAATCTGAGAAGAAAATCATCCCTTCTGTTACCTGTCCGATATTTCGTGCACAAAAGATCATCAGCGGAAAATGGAAGATATATCTTCTGTATCTGTTGAGCCAAGGCACCAAACGATTCAGCGACCTGTACCGCGAAACTCCCGGCATCACTCAGGCCATGCTCTCAAAACAGCTGCGGGAACTTGAAGCTGCGGGAATTATTTCCCGCTACGTCTATCCGGAAATTCCTCCAAAAGTTGAGTACTCTCTCACCGAACTGGGACAAAATTTCATGCCGGTACTGGATGAACTTGCAAAATGGAGCTGCACTCATCTTCATCCTGAAGAGGGCGAAGAAAAAATATCCGGCAGCGCGTAGCTGCACAAAAAAAATAAAAATAAAAAAAATATTTTTTTCTTACTCAGCGTGGTAGTGGCTGAGCGGTTCGATCGTGATCGTATTCGTCTTCATCGACTCGATCGCAAGTGCTGCTGCCTCTGCCCCGAAGATGGTTGTGATGTAGGGGATGCTGTAATCGATCGTCGCCCGCATGATATGGAAGTGATCAGCCCGTGCAATTTTGTCGCCCGGTGTATTAATGATCAGATCAATATCAGCCGCACGGATCATATCGATGATGTTCGGCGAACCCTCCTGCACTTTTCTGACCAGATTCATCTTGATGCCCTGCTGATCCATGAACTTGACCGTTCCATCAGTTCCGTAGAGCGAGAACCCGAGGTCGGCGAGCTTCTTCACGATCGGCAGAATCTCATTCTTCTGCTGATTGGTTACTGAGATGAACACCTTTCCTTTCAGAGGAAGTTTGTTGTCTGCTGCCTGACTTGCCTTGTAGAAAGCGCGGCCGAAGTCATAATCGATACCGATGACCTCACCCGTACTCTTCATCTCTGGACCGAGAATCGGATCAACACCCGGCAGTCGGGAGAACGGCAGGAGAACTTCTTTGACCGCAACATGCTTGATCTCTTTTTCCTGATACGGCATATCAGCAAGCTTCTTGCCAAGCATCACCTTTGCTGCAATCTTTGCAAGCGGAAGACCGGTTGCCTTTGCCACGAACGGAACCGTTCGGCTGGCACGCGGATTTGCCTCAAGAACATAGATCGTTCCCTTGTGCAGAGCGTACTGGATGTTGATAAGACCAACAACACCAAGCGAGAGTGCGATCTTTCTCGTGTAATCCTTCACGGTATCGATCTGTTCCTGCGTTAAGGTCTGGGTCGGAATCACACAAGCCGAGTCACCTGAGTGAACGCCGGCCTCTTCGATGTGTTCCATCAGCCCTCCAATCAGAACATCTGTTCCGTCACTGACCGCGTCCACATCAAGCTCGGTTGCATTGTCGAGGTATCTGTCGATCAGCACCGGATGGGTGTTTGACACTCTGACCGCTTCCTTGATGTAGGTCTGCAGCTCAAGCTCATCGTGGACGAGCTCCATTGCACGGCCGCCGAGAACATAGCTCGGGCGGACGAGAACCGGGTAGCCGATCCGCTTTGCAATTTCGTACGCTTCTTTCTCCGAGTATGCGGAACCGTTCGCAGGCGATGGGATGCCGTCTTTTTCGAGGAGAACACTGAACCGGTTTCTGTCCTCTGCAACATCCATGTTGTCAGGGCTGGTTCCAAGAATCTTTGTCTTCAGACCGAACAGCTTGATCTCTTCCTGAATCGGAATGGCAAGGTTCACCGAGTTCTGTCCGCCAAACTGCACCATCACGCCGTCGTAGTCTCCTTTCCTGAGAATGTTGACCACGTCTTCAAGCTGCATCGGTTCAAAGTAGAGCCGGTCAGAAGTGTCGAAGTCTGTTGAGACGGTCTCAGGATTATTGTTGAGAATGTGGACCTCGATGCCTTCTTCACGCAGCGACTTGACTGCATGCACTGTACAGTAATCGAACTCAATACCCTGACCGATACGAATCGCACCGGAACCAAGAATGAGCACCTTCTTCTTCGGCGAGTCACGCAGTTCGCACTCCTGCTCCCAGGTGGAGTAGTAGTACGGCGTCTTTGCCGGGAACTCTGCTGCGCAGGTGTCCACCATCTTGTAGGTCGGGAGACCGACGAGGCTTTCGATCTTATAGATGTTCCATCCGGTAAGTTCGCGAAGCTCGGCGTTCGAGAACCCGAATTTTTTCGCGGTCTTGACCAGCTCTTCGGTCGGGTGTTCGCGCAGTTCAAGTTCGATGTCAACGACATGCTGGATTTTTTCAAGGAAGAACGGTTCGATCTGGGTCAGCTGGTGAACCTCATCGATCGTCATGCCAAGCCGGAACGCATCGAACAGTGTCGGGAACCGTTCGTCGGTCGGGCGCGAGAGGATCATTTTGATCTCGTTGATGTCGGTGTGGTGGTAGATGTCGGTGTCAAGTGAGCGAAGCGCCTTCTTGAATCCTTCCTCAACCGTTCTGCCGATTGCCATGACCTCGCCCGTACTTTTCATCGCCGTGGTGAGAGTTCGGTCAGCAGTCTTGAACTTGTCAAACGGCCAGCGTGCAACTTTGACCACGACATAATCGACTGCCGGCTCAAAGCATGCAGGGGTTGTGCCGGTAACGGTGTTGGTGATCTCATCAAGCCGCATACCGATCGCAATTTTTGCGGCAACCCGCGCAATCGGGTAGCCGGTTGCTTTTGATGCGAGTGCTGAGGACCGCGAGACACGCGGGTTTACTTCGATGATCCGGTAGTCGCCGTTTCTGAATGCGAACTGGACGTTGCATCCTCCCTGAATGTTCAGGGATCTGATGATCTTGATCGCAGCTCTGCGCATGATGCCGAACTGATCAGCGGTCAGCGTGAGGATTGGTGCGACTACGACAGACTCGCCGGTGTGTACACCCATCGGGTCAACATTTTCCATTCCGCAGATGATGATACAGGTGTCGGCTGCGTCACGCATGACCTCGAACTCGATCTCGTTCCAGCCTTTGACCGACTCTTCGATCAAAACCTGGTGGACACGGGACTTGGTAAGGCCGTGTTCAACAATTTTTCTGAGCTCCTCTTTGGTCTCGGCAACTCCTCCGCCGCTGCCGCCAAGGGTGTATGCGGGACGGATGATTGCCGGAAGACCGACGACTGCGAATGCTTCTTCGAGCTGTTCCATCTTGGTTAAGATGAAACTTCGCGGGACCGGTTCACCGATCTCGACCATGAGGTTCTTGAACATCTCACGGTCTTCGCCGTGATAAATTGCTTCAAGCGGTGTTCCAAGAATCTGGACACCTTCGAGAGCCCCCATCTCGTAGAGCTCAGCGGTAAGGTTGAGACCGGTCTGGCCACCCATGCCGGAAAGAATTCCGTCCGGCTTTTCCTTCTTGATGATCTCGGCGATGATCTCGGCCTTCAGCGGCTCAACATATACTTTGTCCGCGGTTTCCGGGTCGGTCTGAATTGTTGCCGGGTTGGAGTTGACCAGTACGACCTCGATGCCTTCTTCGCGGACGGCTTTACATGCCTGGCTTCCTGCGTAGTCGAACTCTGCCGCCTGTCCGATCTGAATCGGTCCGGAACCAATTAAGAGGACTTTTTTGAGTGTTGGATTTTTAGGCATCTGGGATTCCTCTGTACATGATGTCGTAGATTGGTTTTTCCGCTCCGTCGTGAACAGCGTCGTGTTCGGGGTGGAACTGCACACAGTAGACGCCGAGGTCATTGTTGACAAAGCCCTCGACTGAGTTATCGTTTAAGTTGACGCAGGATACCTGGCATCCTTCCGGCAGGCTGTCGCCGAGTACTGCGTAGCCATGGCTCTGGAAGGTGACGGCAACTGAGCCGTCAGAAAATTTCACCGGCTGGCTTGCACCGCGGTGGCCGAGCTTGAGTTTCTCCACTTCGCCGCCAAGTGCGCAGGCAATGATCTCGGTTCCCATGCAGACGCCCTGCACCGGAATGGTTCCAAGAATATCTTTCACCGTTGCGATTGCTTTGGGTGCGGCGAACGGATAACCGGGGCCGTTTGTGACAAAGAGTGCCTGCGGTTTTCCGGCAAGGATTACGTCGGCCGGAGTTCCGTACGGGTAGACGGTGAGGTCTGCCCCGCGATTATTCAGGCTCTGGAGGATGGATCTTCTGCAGCCAAGGTCAAGCACAGCAATCTTTTTTCCAGGGCCAGGGATATGATATGTTTCTTTGCAGGTGACGTTTTGGATGAGCTCGCGGGTTTCCTGAACCGGCGCGTGTTGTGCGAGTCGGACCGCTTCGTGTCCGTCGTCAGAGCCGGTAAGGAGTGCGGCACGCATGACACCATGTTCTCTGAGTTTGATGGTGAGCATGCGTGTGTCGACTCCTTCGATTCCAATCAGCCCGTTCTCCTCAAAGTACTGCGCCAGGGTAGGTTCGTGCTTAGGGAACTCGCAAAGTTCGCGGACAACTGCGCCCGCTGCATGTACTTTGCTGCTCTGGAGCTGATCGGGGTTCGCACCATAGTTTCCGACAAGCGGGTAACCGAACATCAGGAGTTGTCCGGCAACGCTTGGGTCACTAAGGGCTTCCATGTATCCGTTGGATACGAGGGTGACTACCATTTCACCGGTTGTAACGCCTTCGACGCCGAATCCGCTGCCGGTAATGATAGTTCCGTCTTCAAGTCCTAAGACCGCCTTCATGATTTTGTACCATCTACATGTCGGTTGCGAGGGATAATAAGATTAATCTATGATTGCTATTGTGAATTTTTCACAATTTCTATTGTATTCTGAAAAATATATGTTTTTGATATTTTTCTCAATATTGATCTCTGAATTAATATATTTTCCCGGGCGCATTCTGCATGTAGTCGATAGATGTTTCTCTTTTGGCAGTCAAAATTACTTACACATGTCTGAATCACTGAAGCGGCGGTGTTGGTTGGTATGATTCCGCTTTCGGATCTGATCGATGACCTTCATGCACGAGATGCGAAGCGGGTAGCTGTTCAGTTACCGGAGGGTCTGAAGCCGGGAACCGCAATGCTTGCGGCAGCCCTCAGGTCCGAAGGGTTTGAGGTTGTTATCTCCGGCGATGCATGTTGGGGCGCGTGCGATCTCGCGCTTGATGCACTTGCCGATGCTGATGTACTGGTGCACATCGGTCACACGCCGGTTACGAATCAGGAAAATGTGATCTATATTCCCTTTCATCAGGACATCGATGTGGAAACTCTCGCCTCCGTAGTTCCGGCTCTCGCAAGTTTTGGAAAAGTTGGTGTCGTGACAACGATTCAGCACGCTCACCAGACCGAGGAGATCGTTCGATGGCTGAACGATCACGGTGTCTGTGCCACAACAGGCGCAGGCTCGTCCCGCACTCCACTCGCAGGACAGGTGCTTGGCTGCACGTATGCATCCGCAAAATCCGCAGACGCTGACGCATATCTGTTCATTGGAACCGGTGTGTTTCATGCAATCGGCGTCTCACTTGCAACCGCAAAGCCGACGTTCGCCCTCGACCCCTACGCTGAAGGCGGCGTGCAGGAGGTCTCTGCCGACAAACTGCTGCGCAAACGGTTTGTGCAGATTGAAAAAGCAAAGTCTGCACAAAACTTCGGCATCCTGCTCTCCGCCAAATCCGGCCAGTGCAGAAAAGATCTGGCAAAGTATCTTGAAAGCCTCACCGACAAAGCCTCGATCATTCTCATCCGCGAGGTCTCGGAGATGCAGCTGCGTAACCTCGGCTTTGACGCCTACGTAAACACGGCATGCCCGCGGCTTGCGCTTGATGATCAGAGCAGGTTTCCGGTACCTGTGCTCTCGCCTGCTGAGTTTGAAATTGTGCTCGGGCTCCGGTCCTGGGATGACTACGCAATTGACGAGATAGAATAAAAATATGAAACTCCGCCAACTTGAGATACAGCTTCAAAAGATCAAAGGCTTCGACCGACCTGACGCATCATTCGAGCAGTACATGACGCCCGCAACGCTTGCGGCACGCATGCTGTTTCATGCAAACATGAACGGCGACATCGACGGTGCCCGCGTCTGCGACCTTGGATGCGGAACCGGCATGCTTGCTGTCGGTGCAGCCCTTCTCGGGGCTGAAGTGACCGCCGTTGATTTTGATCCAGCAGCCCTTGCCATTGCCCGCGAAAATGCCGAGGTGTTCGATGTTGAGATCACATTCATCGAGCACCGTGTTGGGGGAGCCGCTCCGCTTGAAGTCACCGTCGACACTGTCGTGATGAACCCGCCATTTGGCGCACAAAAGGAACATGCCGACCGGCCGTTCATCGACACAGCTCTCGCGATCGCCCCAACCTGCTACGGCATATTCAATGCAGGGAGTATCCCGTTTCTCTCAGCCTACACAAAAGGCCGTGCCAGAATGGTGGAAAAAATTGCTGCAAGTCTTGTAATCCCCAAGCAATTTGCATTCCACACCAAAGACTCTCTGGAGATCCCTGTTGAAATTGTGCATCTGGAAAGGATAGAATGAACGAACTTGCAAAACGTATCTCCGTCCTTGCCGCAGGGCACGGAGCGGTTGACTTCTACCTGCCGGTTATTTCAGCGAGCCTGCCGGTACTGATCCCGATCTTTGCCTCGCAGGGAATCACCTCGTACGCGATGGCAGGATTTCTGGTAACTGTTATCACGCTCACGCTTGCAGTGGTCCAACCACTTGCCGGCTGGCTGCAGGACAACGGGAAGTGGACGATTGGTGCCAGCTGGTCAGTGCTGATGACCGCAGTTGCCATCAGCATGTTTGCATTCATCCAGAACTACTGGATTCTTCTGATTCTTGCGATCGTTGCGGGAGTCGGCAACTCGATGTTTCATCCGAATGCGTACCAGCAGATCTATCAGTTCTCAACCCCCGCAAACCGCGGAACTCTCCTGTCCCTGTTTTCGGTAGGCGGCAGTTTCGGGTACGGGGCAGCCCCGCTTGTTGCCGGAGCACTTCTGGTGTGGGCCGGTCTCCCCGGTCTCATCTATCTGATAATTCCTGGAATTCTTGTGGCAGCCCTCCTCCTCAAATTTCCGCAAAAGCCGGTTTTCGTAAAAAGAGAGATTGATGCAACAGCTTCGGGCACCAAATCAGGATGGAGGCGTGCAGGAATGATGCTTGGAATTAGTTCGATGCGGACATGGGTCTACTACGGTTTTCTGGCATTTGCAACGGTCTACCTCACCACGTATGCAGGCGTCCCCTACTTCTATGCAACGCTGCTCGTTACCGGTATGTTTTACGCAGGAATGATTGCGACTCTTGTCGCAGGATTTTCTTCAGACCGGTTCGGTCGAAAGGAAATTCTTCTGATCTCTTATGCCTGCTCGATCCCCGCCTACCTTGGAATTTTCCTGCTCCCTGCTCCCCTGTCCCTTGTGTCACTCCTCGCCGCAGGATTTTTCCTGATGGCTCCGGCAACGATTGAGATCGCGACCGTGCAGGAGATGATGCCGGGCAGCGTCGGGTTTGCGTCAGGTATTGTGATCGGCATTCCGCAGGCACTGAGTGCGGTGTCGATTGTGGTGATAGGTGCTCTTGCCGACAACGTCGGTATGCCGACCGCTTTGACATGGCAGGTTGCACTGATGGGACTCGCGGTTGTGTGCTGTCTTGCCCTGCCGTATCCGATGAAATATTTCCACAGAAAAGTTCTCTCGAAGTAGAGAATATTTTGTGGAAATTTTTTTTGAAAAATATTTTTTTCTTAATTGGAGTTACGCGGTGTGAAATAGCATAAGAAAAAAGAATTCTTTGACTGTGTTCCGTGTGTTCCGTGGTTACTCCAAACGAGACCACCTACAGAATAATCCTAAACAATGAAACTCATCACCGCGTAACTCCTCATGAGAAAAAATTCTCTTGAAAATATTTTTTGAAAAAAATTAATTTCTTCTCAGAAGAAGAGCAGCTGCCGCAAGACCGATCAGTACTCCTGCAAGCGGTACCGGAGCTTTGGTTGGTGCTGCCGGCGCAAAAGTTGTGGCCACCGTTGTCGGAACTGTTGTGACAACAACAGTCGGCACCTCAGTTGCTGCGGCTTTACCGAGCGTCGCACGAATGGTCTCCGTGTTTCCGGCACTCAGCACATAATTATTTTTCGTCACCGTGTTGTAGCCGCCCTTCTCAAACCTGAACGTATGGGTGCCCGGAGCATAACCGGCAAGCTGCAGTCCTCCGTCCTTGAGCGGCGGAACAGTTCCTGCATACACATCATCCACATACACTCTTGCTCCGTCAGGGTCGCTGTACACAATCACGCCTGCCGCTGAAGTGTTCTTCATCAGATTTGCCGTGACCGAACCAACCCCTGACCCCTGAGGTTTCACGTACAGATCAGGAACAATGTACTCATCGTACCCGGCAAGAACCACGCGAACCTCATAATGTCCCTCATAATAGTCAGGTGCACTCACCGGAGTTTTTCCTTTGTAGGCACCGTCAATATAGACATCCGCATACGGCGGGCTGGACTGCACCGTAATGAAGTTCGTGTTTTCTATTACCGAGGCATTTGCCGCTGCGACCGGAACGATCAGCAGGAAGGCAGCAATCAGACAAAATATACACAGATGTTTCAGCATGAGGCGTCTCCATCTCCCAAAAAGGAGTGATTACAAAAATAGTGGACGTGACCGCATAAGTAGTATTTGATCAAAAAAATTTAGCGCCTGAAAATTATCAGGCAGCAAGCAGCTGCAAGCACACCGGCAAATATCGGCACAACTCCTGTGGGAGACTGGGTCGGCGTTGGTGCAGCAGATGCAGGATTCAGATACGCAGTCTGTATAACCGTCTCTCCTGCTGCAACCGTCATCGTTGACTGCCAGGCCATATACCCGTCATGACTGATCAACACACTGTAGCTTCCGGGTGAAAGTCCTGAGAGCGTGAGCGGTGTGTAGCCGCGGAACTCATTGTTCAGGGAAACCGTTGAGCCGGACGGCGAAGAATCGAGTGACATCGAAGCAGTCGTTGCCGGTCCCGAAGACGTCGGTGTCGGCGTCGGGGTTGCGATGGGAACGAGTTTGACATTGGTCAGGGGAGTTCCGTAACCTGCGGGTGTATTATAATCAGTCACCGTGTAGGGTTTGTATCCGGCAAGCTCAAAGCGTATCGTATGAGTGCCTGGAATCAGATCCGCAATCTGCAGACCACCGTAGTGTGTCGTCCCGCAAAAGACCTCATCCACGTAGACTGAAGCGCCCATTGGAGTACTGTCAACGATGAGCCCTCCCATGTTCACGGACTTCTGCAAGTCTGCCGACATTGGAACCGTATTCGCACTGGACCCTCCGGGAATGTAGACATTTTCCACCACATACACATTATATCCTGCCTTTACCACACGAACCGTGTAGGTTCCCTGCAAAATATTTACAAACGCATTGTTGGTCTGACCAACGTAGGTGTCCCCCACATAGACATCAGCACCGGACGGTGATGATACCACGGAGAGTGCTCCTGTTTCTCCCTCTGCCGCAGACGCGGGGAGGACGAATACGAGGAGGATCAGCAGAAGAGTCAGAGCTGCAATCACGAATTTTCTCATAGCAGTCTATGCAGCGCGGTCACGCATATAAGTTATGCTGATGCCAAAATCAGATGGAAAGAAAATGCTATTTATCTTTGATGTCCTATTGGTATACTATCACTAAAACTGGTGAACATATGGAATTCAACGGTGTAATACTCGAAGACACATATGCAGAAGGCTTCCCGGTGTGGGTTGCCCGTGTCGTAATCACTGCAGTATCGAAGGAATGGGCATACAAGGCAGCAACGGAAGCAACCGGTTTTGCAACCTCCACCATCGGCTGTCCGTGCGAAGCAGGCATTGAGAAGTACCTCTCGGCATCCGAGACTCCGGACCACCGCCCGGGTTACTCAATCCTGATCTGCTGCGGCAAGAAGGCACTCAAGGAACAGGTTCTTGAACGCATCGCAGAGTGTGTCCTGACCGCTCCGACCACTGCAGTCTTCAACGGTAAAGCAGGATCTGAAGAGATCATTCCAGTCAAGCTCCACTTCTTCGGCGACGGCTATGAGTCCAAAGTCGAAGTCGGTGGTATCCAGTGCTGGTCCATTCCAATCATGGGTGGCGACTTCATCATTGAGGAAGAAGTCGGTGCAATCAAAGGTGTCGCAGGCGGCAACTTCCTGATCATGGGCGACTCCCAGATGTCTGCACTTGTTGCAGCAGAAGCAGCAGTCACCGCAATCGCTGACGTCCCCGGCTGTATCACTCCGTTCCCGGGAGGCGTTGTCTCTTCAGGTTCCAAGGTCGGCTCCAAGAAGTACAAGTTTATGGGCGCATCCACCAACGAAAAGTTCTGTCCATCCATCGCATCCAAGGTCGAGGACACCGAGATTCCGGCAGGAGTTAAGGCAGTCTACGAAATTGTCATTGACGGTGTCGATGTGGCAAGCGTAAATGCAGCAATGAAGGCAGGCGTTCAGGCAGCATGCAGAGTTCCGGGTGTCGTTAAGATCACCGCAGGAAACTATGGCGGCAACCTTGGCCCGTTCAAGTTCCAGCTCAAAGACTGCATCTAAATATTTTTTTCATTTTTTTTTGTGTACGGGATTTTCTGTAGGTGGCTTTGTTTGGAGTAACCACGGATCACACGGAAATTTTACAGAGTTTCACGGAAAAATGCACGGAGATTGCCTGCGGCGCCGGAATGCACTGAAAAATTTCCGAGGATGTTTATCTCTTTTTTATGTTCTCCAAAAACGAAATATATTTTCCGTGTGTTCCGTTTTTCCGTGGTTACTTCGAGAAGAAAACCACCCACAGACCAATATTTATCCCTTCTAAGCACCACTAGTACAATCACGTATGACCGCTGAAGTGCTCCTCCTATTAGGGTGCCCGCAGATTCCGGTCCAGTCGCCGATTGCTCTCTATATTGCTGATTTCATAAACGATCTCGGCAAAACTTTGGTACTCGCTGCAAACCCGTCGGCAAAACAGCTGATCGCGGCAAGTGATCCAAAAAAATACTACATCAAAGAGTACCGCGACGTTGACCGGACCATTAGTGATCTCGCGGACGGTAAAGTCAGCTACCCGCTGATAATCTCCCTGATTCACAACGATGCCGGGCTTACCTACACGGCAACCGCCGCAGCTCTTGCGCCAAAATCAGTTATGATAACCATCCTGTTTGGCGAACATGCTTACGATCTCTCTCAGGAGATTGAGTTTCCGGCAGAAAAAGTTGTAGCACCGGTTACACACAACACAAAACCGCTTCTTGCAAAAATCGACGAGGTTCTGGAATGGGCTGCCTTGAAAATATGAACTATGAGATTCTGGCGAAAAACTGCAGTTTCAAAGAAGCCAGAGACATCATCAAAAGCAACAGCACTGAAAAGTATGAAGTCCCGCCCGGATTCAAACTGCTCGAAAAACCCTTGATGGGAATTCCACCGGTCATTGTCGGCGTCAAGGACGAAAAACTGATCTACGGGTACACAAAACCCTGCCACGGAACCTTCGTTGTGGTCGTTGAAGACCCGGAAGGCGTGGACATGGTTCGTAAAAACGGCAAACCGGTCTGGTAAATTCATGCTGGAATATCTCATCCCCACTCTTTTGATCGCAGTCGGCCTTGCGATGGATGCATTTTCCGTCTCGCTTGCCGGTGGTGCCTCGCTGAAAAAAGATGTTGCCAAGACCGCTCTTACCGCAGGTCTTCTGTTTGGATTTTTCCAGTTTGCGATGCCTTTGATCGGCTACGTGATTGGTGTCCCGATCACCAACCTCATCGACCCGTACGGGTACTGGATCGTCTTCTTCCTCTTCTTATTTGTCGGAGGAAAGATGATCTATGACGCACTCTTCGGAGGCGAAGAGGACGGCATTGATCTCACCGGCTGGAAAGTTCTCGCTGTCCTCGCGATTGCGACAAGCATCGATGCACTTGCAGTCGGTGTGAGTTATGCACTGCTTGGCCAGGCAATTTTTCTCGCAGCGGTCATCATCGGCATTGTCACGTTTGTGTTTTCTGTTGTCGGAGTTTTTGTCGGCAGCAGACTTGCAGGAGTTTTCGGCAACAAGATGGAGATCTTCGGCGGAGTCATTCTGATTCTGATCGGCTGTATGTTTTTGCTGGAAAATATTCTGTAACTCAGCGGCGGCAGAGCATCGCCGCGACTCCTGCCGCAGCAAAAATTCCTGCAAACACAAATGATGCGGACTGCTGCGGAGGGGTTGGCACGCTCGCGGTTCTGGTCGGAACGGTTGTCGGCTGTGTGACAACTTCAGCTGTCGCGGTTGGTGTTGGCGTTCCAAAGACCTCACTCGGAAGTTTTGTCACATTCTCTGCAAAACCTACGGCATAATAGGAAAATCCCGGAGACTTTGCCGCATACCAGTCCATTCCCGCCTGCTGTCCTTCCCCTTCCCAGACATAGGAGGTCTCAAGTTTTTCCCATGCATTGGTGTAGCGGAGAAGTTCAATGTCATATCTTGGATCAAAACCTGCGTCAGTTACCACACCGACCGGTACACCGAAGAGGAAATCAACCTCTTCGATCGAAGAGGTTGGAATGTTCTCGACTTTCATGTCGTAGAGCGCGGTGTAGGGCTGGGCCGGAGTCGGTATCGGGTTTGCAGATTTCTGCGGGATCATTACAATTTCCGCGTTCTGGGGAATGACTGCACCGTTTGTGGTCACCGTGATGAGGCGGATGTAGGGTGCGTCGTAAGGATTTCCAAACGTGAACTGTGCTGTGGTTCCCCCATTGAGAATGATTGGATACGCGTCAGAGAAGAGGAGGGTGTACTGGTTTGGATGTTTTGCATAAATTGAGTCCTGATATGAGTCGCCGCCGACATCCCCTACATTCAGCTGGAGAGTGATTGTCTGCGGGGCTCCGTTTGTGTAGTAGACTGATGGAACATGATAGGTTATGCTGAACAGTCCCTGAACGTTACCGAAGTTCAGCTGGACGATCTCTTTTCCTGATGGTTTGATTAAGTAGAGGTTTGGAACGGTGGTGTCCCAGGTTCCTCCCGGGTACTGGATTGCCCCGATCCAGACCGTGCTGCCGTACGGGATGATGACGGTTGAGCCGTTCGGGTAGACCTGCACCGGAGACGAGTCGTCGTAGCCGGAAAAAGATACGGTGAGGGTGTTATCATATACTACTGCCGCCGCAGGACTTGCCAGAAGGAGGAGTATTACACAGAGGAGAGGAAGGTATCGATAATGCATACCAGTCCTTTTTCCGTCTGAGATTATTTAAGTATCTGATAGACCAGATTTGCATTGGTGTTTTTGAGCCGCCCAGGTGTTGTCTATTAATTCTTGCCTCCCACGGAGCAATGAACAATACCGAACACTGTTTGCCAATAAACGAATTTATGGGCAAAACCCGTGGGAGAAATACGAATAAAAAATGCAGTGTGTTACAGACCTAAGAGTGAACTGGTGCGGTTCATCGACTCCTGCATTCGAGCAAACGCCCCGTCCCAGTCGATGTCGTTGATGGTCTGATTTTTGTCCCTGTTGGTTAAGGGCATGTTGAAGATGTTGTCCATGAATGCGGTGAGGTTCTGGCTTTCGTCGTTGATCTCAGGCATTGTAAGTCCGGAGTCATTCACAAATGACATGTTGAGACTGCCTTCAGGATTCAGAATTCCTGCGGCAATGTCATCGGCCTCTGCTTTTGTTACGCCGTCCTTGGAGAACACCATGCCGAACAGTTCGAGCTTAACATTGAATTTATCCTGAATGGAACTGTTGGAAAACATGTTTTCGTAGACCGGCGTTATGGTAATTTTTCCAATCGACTGGTTGCCAAGCGTGATGTCGGTCGTCTGGTCCCCGATGCATCCTGCCGAAAGGACGGTAAGGACGAGGATTGCGATGACTCCTGCGGCAACCGAAATTTTCATAGAAGGATGGTTGCATGTGAGCAGGAATAAAGATTTGCTGGGAATCGGTTTTGTTCCAAAAAAATATCTGGAATAACCACGGAATGCACTGAGTTACACGGAGTTTCACAGAAAAATAAAATCACATGTATTGCAATTTCGCAAAAATGCACGGAGAACGCCTGCGGCGCCGGAATGCACGGGATATTTTTTGAAATAGGACTTACGCGGTGTAATTCTGCGAAGTAGTGAGACTGTCAAAAATGATTTTTCAACACAACTCCCATTATGATTTTTAAACACGAACCACACGAAAAAACACAAAACATAAACTCACAAAATAGTACGAAAAACACGAAATAGGAGTTTAAATACAGCAATTGTTGATTGATTTCAGCAAAAATATTTTCTGATCATCGTCTTTACTTTCAGATCTTAGGAGACATGCAGTGACTGAATCTGCATTCAATATCCTATTTCGTGTTTTTCGAAATATTTCGTGAGGTAAATAATTCGTGTTTTTTCGTGTGGTTCGTGTTTAAAAAATCACACCGCGTAAGTCCTATTGAAATAATGAAATAAATTTTCTCGGAAATCTTTCCGTGCATTCCGGCGCCGCAGGCGTTCTCCGTGCATTTTATTCCGTGAAGCTCTGTGATATTTCCGTGTGATCTGTGGTTATTCCAAGCGAGACCAAAACAAAAAATCTCACAAAAAAGAAAAAAAATATTTTTTTTATTTCGCCATGATATCCATCACAATCTTACCGTACGCCGGTCTTGTGATAAGGACACCGATCAGAATACCAAGGATGCTGATGATGGCAAAACCCTTGAGGGTCGAGAGGTCCATCAGGACAAGCGGGAACATGGCGATGATAACCGTTGCCGCAGACGTCGTGATGATAGTCAGAGCCCGCGTCAGCCGCTTCATGTACAAAGCCTGCGAGGGAACCTTTCCTTCATGCACCACTTCGTCCGTGATGATCACCAGCTGATCGATACCGGTTCCAAGAACCGCGATCAACGCAGCAATCGCCGCAATATCCAGCTGTTGGATGAAGACTGCAATACCGAGCAGGATAATAATCTCTGCCACGTTTGTTGCAATCATCGGCAGAACAATCTCAATGACCCGGTAGCGGAGATAGACCATAATTGCGACGGCCGCAAGGGCTGCAATACCTGCGATCAGACAGACGAGCTTGAAGTAGTCGCCAAGCGTCGCAGACGTTGATCCGGATCCTGCAATCTCCACCTGCACCGGCAGTGCGCCTGCACGTAAGTGAATCTCCAGTTCCTGAGCCTGTTTCTGTCCTGCCTCACCTGCACCGGTTCCGGCATACAGACTGTTTACCGCATGGGTTGCAATCTGCATCGCAAGATCATTCGAGAGCGGGGCACTGTAAACCTCCTCGCCGTCCAGATACATATTCAGATTATGTGCCTGCGGGTTGGTGGTAGCTCCGTACTGAATCGCTGCCTGCTGCAGAGCCTTTGCTCCGTCATTGTTGATGTTGAATCCGACACCCCAGTTGTTGGAACCTGCAGGATTCTGCGTCGGGTTCTGCACAGATGCGACCGCATCGCCGTAGAGAACATGAGCCGTCTCGTTACCAGAGGTAACGATTCTGATCTCAAAGAGACCCTGCTTGCCGACAAGCTGCTGGGCGGTCTGCATGTCAACGCCCGCCATCTCAATGCGGACATACTGGGAGACACCGTTGGTGTTTGCCAGAGTATTGACTTTGACGTCGCTCGTTCCAAGACTGTTGACCTTGGACTCAAGAATTCTCTTCACGGTATCCGCAGTCGCGGAGCTGACACCTTTTTCATAACCGATGAAGGTCGCGCCCGCCGCTTCAACTGCGGCACGAAGCTCTTCTTCGGTTGCTTTCTTCTGGACCTCCAGATGATACTGATCTATTGGTACCACTGTGCAGTCAAGCTCAGCTCCCATCTTTTCAGCAACTGCATTCACGTCTGCTCCCGAGCCGATCGTGACAACTTCTGCCTGGAACTCAAGCTGGATCCATGAACCTCCGTCGAGATCAAGACCGAACTGAAGGTTGGTCATTGCATCGCCGCGGTCGCCGAACGGAACAAAGATTGCAACAAGGGAGATGATGACAAGGATGATGACCAGAAGGACACGCAGATCCTTAACGGTTGAAAGCCATCCTGGAGTTTTCTTTTCGCTCATGATTTCGACCCCTTAATCTTTGGTTTATTATTTGTTTCAGGCTGTTTTTTCTCGTCCTCTTTTTCCAGATAGATGCGGAGAACTCCTGCGTTGAATGCCCAGGTGAAGATCATATCGCAGATCAGACCAATGATTAGAACCGCCGCAATATTGTAGAGCGTCGGGACCTGGCCGATCAGGGCCACAATAAACATGGCAACAATTGCCCCGAGCGTTGTGGTGGTCATGATGAATCCGGTGTGGAACGCGCCTGCCATTTTTTCGGCAAGTTTTCCCTGACGTTTGAGTACTTTACTCGTGAGGAGAATGTTACTGTCGACCGAGTAACCAATCAGCATCAGAAGTGCTGCGGTGGTTGCAAGGGAGAGTTCGATTCCGACAACATTCATGACGCCTGCGGTGATGGTGATGTCGGCGACTCCGGCAAACACGACTGTTGCTGCAGGGATGAGTTTGCGGAATGCAACAAAGACTACAATCGCCATGCCGATGAAGGCAAAGAGGATTGCAATCATTGCCTGAGACTGAAGGGTTGCTCCGAAGTTTGCACCGATCTGATCGATGCTTGCGTCAGGGTATTTGGCGAGTGTGTCTTCGTTGAACTGCATCATCTCTTCGTTGGACATGGGCCCGAACTTGAGATAGTATCCTCCGCTGCCGACTCCTCCGTCAATGGACTTTAAGGGGTAGTCTGCGTAGTATGCGGCGATCTGTTCTTTGGTATCGGTGGTGTGAATTGTCACGGCGGTACCGCCGGCAAAGTCGATGCCGGGGGTGACGGGCATGCCGGTGGTCACGAAGGTGAACCCGACGATGGCCGCGGCAACAAGGAAGATCAAAAGCGGGATGAGCATCATCCGCTTTGGATCATATTTGTTGATATCATACCGGGGTAGTTCCATAGCTTAGTACTATTGATTCTCAAAGGATAAAAGAAAGCCCTACTGTATTCATGATATCAGCAGGAAAAATAGGATGAATTAATGGTTATTGTTTTGATTCGTCGTCTTTCATGCCTTTTTGTGCTTTCATGTCGGCGACGGTTGCGTTGGGGTGGTGATATCTTGGGCGGTCGTCGCTTTTTCCTCCGCAGGAGATGGCTTCAACCGGGCAGAACTGCAGGCAGGCAAGACATCCTTCGCAGTGGTCGAGCCACTGTTTTTTGCCTTTCTGGAGTGCTTCGATGTTGTTGACCGGACAGACATCGCGGCAGATGAGGCAGCCGTTGCAGCTTGGGCTGACGACGAATTTTTTGCCGAATTTGGGAATTCTATTGATGAATGGTTTGTACATCACGAACTTGAGGAGCTTTCCCGGGATGGTGAGATCGATCGGTCTAGGTTGGCGTTTGCTAACTGCGTCGACGAGGACGGCAACTTTTCTGAGTGCGTCTTCGCGGATGGCTTTCTGCTCAGGTTTTGCTGGCGGTGCAGACATGGGGATGTAGTTGTCGGGCATCCGTATCCACCATGCTGCGTTGAGGTCGTGACCGCTTTGTTTGGCGAGGGCTGCTATTTGTTTGGTGGGCGAGCCGAATTTTCCTCCTTCGGTGACGATGGAGAAGACGTAGCCTGCTTCTTTGAGGTCAAGTATTTTGAAGAAGTTTACGACGATGTTCGGCAGGCCAAGTGCGTAGAGGGGATAGACGATGCCGATGTTTGCATCTTTTGGCGCATGTACTGTTTCTCCTTTGAGCATGAGCATAGGGATGGGGACGAGTTCGGTGTCCGCCAGCCGGTCGGCTATGGCTTTTGCAACCGCGAGGCTGTTGCCTGTGCCGGTAAAGTAGTAGAGTATTGTTTTCATGGTGGTGATCGGCCGGTCTTTTTGGTATAGGTATGAGGCCGGCGTTCCTCCTGTGAATATATTTGTCGGATGTGTGGTTATAGATTGTGCTGAGATTTGTGCTATGTTTATTTTATTTAGTTGCTCTCAGCAATCCTCGACGGAAATAGGGTGGTTTTGCGTCGATAGAGAGTAATGTATATCCATGTGATGGTACCGTGGCGAATCCATGGGAGCGTAGCAAAGCTCCTAATGTTTGCTCATCGTCCGCTTTATGATAGGTACAGGTAACAACTTTCTGGAGTTCTTCTGATTCTAATATTTTATCAGCCCCGAGGAGCACGCGTTCCTCATATCCCTCAACATCAAGTTTAAGGAAATTTGGATACTCTTTTTCCGCGAAAAAATCATCTAAGGTGATATTCATATCATCAGTAGTGTCTGATAGATATTTTTTCACGATGCTTACCCTCTCTTTCCAAGGGGCGAAGGTAGCATTAAGAGGTTCCATCCACACTTCATCTGGTTCAAACAGATAGAGTCTCTTACAGTTTTCCACGATGGCCAGACCAAAGTTTCCCTCAGCAACACCACAGTCCACAACGATACTTCCATCATCGATAGTGAACTTCTCGGAAAGGTATCGATGGGGACATAGTGGGTGTTGTTCAATTTCCTGGAGACCAAAGTAGTATTCTCTTATTTTATCAGTAGTCCATGTTTTGGGAAAATATAGGCGTCTATTGTCTAAAATGGTGTATTGAAGATCTAATTTTTCATCAGTGAACACTTGGGTATTTGTGAATTTGTGTTGATATGTCTCACTTCTATTGTCAGCCCATTCGTATGGGTAAATCATGAATCCTCGGTGTTTAATCCCCTCTAATGCTTCCAATAACTCGACATTATCTGGGCTATTGTTTGAATAGTGTCTTCGAATAAGAGACATTTCCTTTCTGTGCAAATAATTGCGAGCTATTGGATATAGTCGATTCGGCAATAATTTTTTAGCGATAGTTATTATTTTATTGTTCACTCATCCTCACCATCATGCGTATTAGGTAACTCAAATTACTGCGAAATGCAATTCATTGAAATACTTAATAGTATTTGGAATTACTATGTTTAATGATTTTCCTCAACCTATATTACATATATGACCTGTTCTCTTCGGTCTGATGAAAACCCGGACAGATCACCATGCGGATGCCTAAAGATCTGGTCACCAAAATCGATATTCTCAAAGAAAAAGAAGAAGTCGACCGCTCAATCATCAGTACTTTGAAGTACATTACATAGTAGTAGTAGTAGAGAAAATAATTTGAAAAAAAATTCGATGCGGCGTTTGATGCCTCGAGAGCATCTCATTCAATTTTTTTCTGAAAAATGTAGATGGTTGAGATATATAAATCGCATCCCTACAATGGCCTTGCACATAAAGTGATCATCCTGCACACAAAGTCAATTGATTGCACATAAAGTGGGGTGTTTGCGAGACTTTATGTGCAAGGCCCCCTACAATCTGCTCACTGATTCGTGGAACAACACAAATAAAATCGCCATTGGCGTTTTTTTTTAATTCGCGCTATTCGCGTTTCATATTCTCATCCTAACACCTTCTCCTTACTCCGGTACGCATACATCTCCCCTGCCATAGCTCCCCCTAAGATCAGAACCACTCCAAAGATCTGAACCGGCAGCATCCCCTCTCCAAGCAGCAGTACTGAGAACACAACAGCCGACAACGGCTCAAGATATCCGCAGATAGACACGGTCTGAATCGGTAGATGACCGATTGAAGAGAAGTACAGATAACAGCAGATGCCGGTATTGAACACACCAAGGATCAGAATCGGCAGCCAGTCACTTGCTGCAATCTCGAACGAAAAGCTCCCGCCGATACATATCATAAACGCAACGGTCGCCAGAAAGCTGAAGATCAGCTGCAATGTTGCGTTCTCCAATCCGCCGATTCGTACTGCTTTTTTTGTACAGATAACCATCGCCGCATGCATCACCGCAGACATCGCCCCGCAGAACAGTCCCCAGCCGTTTCCTCCTGCCAACAAAACATCGCCGTTCACAAAAAATGTTCCAAACAGCACAACAACAAAACTCGCAATGCCCACCCATGTCAGCTTCTCGCGGAACAAAATCGATGCAAACAGCATAACAATAACCGGCCCGCAGTAGTAGGCAAGTGAGGAAACGCTCACGCCAATCAGCTGGTACGCCTCATACAAAAATATCCAGCTTGCCCCCATCGCAACACCGGATGTTGCAATGTAAACAAAATCCCGCTTGTGCTGGAGAAAGGTAAACTTTTTTCGCAGACCAAGAAAGACCGAGAGCAGCACAACACTGCCGATGAGCGTCCGCAAGAATACAATCTGATCACTGGGAAGAGAGACGTAGCTCGCCACAACTCCATTCAACCCGAACAGGATCAGCGAAACGACGTACGCAGCGTAAGCTCCATTCATTCGCTACACATATCTCTCTTTAGCTATTTAAAAATTACAAAAACAAATGTTTTATTAGTTTTAAATTACAAAAACAGATGTATTGGTGGCAAAAACCGCATGGATATGAACATTCAAAAGTATCAGGCATTCATCAAAACCGTGGAGTCGGGCAGCTTCACCAAAGCAGCCGAGGCACTCGGCTGCTCTCAGTCAGGAATCAGCCGAATGATCCATGATCTCGAAACCGAATGGAAGGTGGCACTGCTTGAACGAAGCCGTGCCGGAGTGAAGCTCACCTCCGAAGGAGTCAAACTTCTGCCGCATGCTCAACGCGTCTGCGACGAGTTTCAAAAACTTCAGATGCAGGTGGACGAACTGAATGGATTGGAGACCGGCCTCATTCGGATTGGGACGTTCTCCAGCGTCGCAACCCACTGGCTGCCGAACATCATCAAAGAGTTCCAGAAGGATTACCCGAACATCGATTACGAGCTGCTGCTCGGCGACTACACCGAGATTGAGCGATGGATTCTGGAAGGCCGCGTGGACTGCGGTTTCCTCCGCCTCCCCACTCATCCTGACTTAGAAACAATTTTTCTCGAACAGGATCAGTTACGTGTGATCCTGCCTGAAAATCATCGTCTCGCCGACTGCGAAAAATTTCCGGTTCAGTCGCTCTGTGATGATCCGTTCATGCTTCTGGAAAAAGGAGCGAAGGCAGAGATCTCCGAGATCTTTGAGAGAAATCATCTGACGCCAAAAGTGCACTTCACGACATGGGATGACTATGCGATCATGTCGATGGTTGAGAGCGGGCTTGGCATCAGCATCCTACCGCAGCTGATTCTCCGGCGTGTCCCCTATAAAATTGTGGCAAAGGAGCTGGATGTTCCTGCGTTCCGCAACATCGGCATCGCCTTGCGGGATACCAAAACCGCATCGCTTGCGGTCAAGCGGTTTTTAGAGTACCTGAAGTATCGGTGATGTTCACTCATCGCTGAACTTCAGCAGTTCAAACAGTCTGGTGTTCACATAAATCCGTTCCTTTCCGATCCGTATTGATGCAAGAATGCCTATCTCCTCCAGAGCCTTGAGATATTTCATCGCCGTCTGCCGGTTTCCGATTCCTCTCTCAACCAGATAGGCAGGCTTGCAGTACGGCTGAAGAAATATTTCTTCAACCAAATCATACGAATAAATTTTCGGCAGCCGCTCTTTGCATGCCGTAATCGTTTCATCCATCAGGGATTTGATCGCCTGAATCCGGTCATAGGTCCAGTCAGCGGTTTCTCTGACTGCGTTCAACATGAAAATAATCCACTCTTCCCACTCTTCGTTCTCGGTAACTCTCCGAAGCCGCAGGTAATATTCGGATTTGTGCTGGATGATGTACCGACTGAGGTAGAGTGTCGGGATGTCAAGGAGATTTTGATTGATCAGATATAATATATTCAGAATTCGTCCGGTTCTTCCGTTTGCATCCCCGAATGGATGTATTGCTTCAAACTGATAATGAATCAGCGCAAGACGAATCAGCGGGTCGGGTTCTCTGCCTCCGTTCATGTAGTCTTCCAGCTGATGTATCAGTTCTTCAAGAATCATCGGATCATCCGGCGGGGTATACACGCGTCCTTCCGGGCCTTTGATGTAGGTGCCAGCACCCGCTCCCCTTCGGTCAACTTCATGATCCAACAGAACGGAACAGACACGGGTAAGCAGTATTTCTCCGAGTTTTTTTCCGGACTTCAACTCACCAACACCGACAGAGAGCGCTTCCCGGTACCGGAGAACTTCCTTTGTTGCCGGATCGATCTTCTCCTCGGGAGCCGAGAGTGCGGTATAGAGGGCGTTGCTGGTGGTGAAAATATTTTCAATTCTGGAGCTCGCAGTTGCTTCCAGCAGCGGAATGGAACTGATCAGAATCCTCTGGTTCGGAATGAGTCTGCCTGCCTCCCGCATCCGTGCGAGGGATGTTTTTGCTTCAGCGCAGGCTCTCCATATCCGAATCGTCTCAATGTCTGCTTTTGGGGGAAGGTGAGGCATCGTATTGTAGGGGATGTTTGGATCAGTATGAGCCATTCTCTTTTTGAGTAATTTGTTTACCATCCATATCTACCTGTCGAAGAAATTGAAAATTTTCGACACGAGTTGTCGGACGTGTTCACCGCGTATACAGATGTGTTTGCATCTGTCGAAAAAATTGAATATTTTCGACACGAGTTATTGGACGTGTTCACCACGTATACAGATGTGCGCACACGAAAAAGTGTACTGCCGCAGAAAAAAAGTGAACTATTTTTTTTAATAGGAGTTACGCGGTGATGAGTTTCATTGTTTGGGATTTTTCCGTGGAATTCCGTGTGTTCAGTGTGTTCCGTGGTTGCCCCAAATAAAATCAAGGACAAAGAATCCCTTTTCCTTATGCTATTTCGTACCACGTAAGTCCTATTAGAAAAAAAAGAACGAAAATGTTTCATGATATCGCCCACATACGATGAATGAGAAAAAATGGCGCATAAAGAAAAAATACAAAAAAACAATCGCATGAGAAAACCGGTAAACATCACATTGCCGGAGGAGTGCATTGCATTTGTTCGAGAAAATGGAATTAATCTTTCTCAATTCGTAGAAATGGCGGTCAAAAATTTCATCTCCGAGATTGGAATTCACTCAGAGAGAAATAACTGGCTTTGTATTGTTCTCACAAAAAAAATCACAAAATCGTTTGAAAAGTGCTGCGAGAGGGATCCGAACCCCCGACCTCGGGATTATGAGTCCCGCGCCCTAACCAGCTAGGCCACCGCAGCAAGAAGTGCATTACAAGAAGGATGTTTCCAAATATATACGTTACTGATTTTATTCCAAAAAAGAAGGGTTACTGTTTCCCCTTCGCATTCTTTGCGGCTGCTGCAGCCATATAGGCATTCACCGCAGCGGTCACGGCAATCGTCTTCTCCTTTCCGTGGCCGAGCGAGTCTGCAAGTTGGTGCATACGCGTCTCGCTTTCCCGCATATAGCGCGGCAGATACTTCTTCACCGCAGGCTCTTCAAGGAAGTTCGTGTGCGTATCTCCGGCAACGAACTGCGGATTATTCATAATCGCATAATGCAGGGGCAGTGTTGTCTTCACGCCAAGGATAACATACTCCATCAACGCGCGGCGCATTCTGGCAATTGTCTCCTCGCGGGTCATTGCGCGGGCACAGAGTTTTGCAATCATCGAATCGTACAGCGGGGGGATTGAGTATCCCACGTGAATGCAGCTGTCGATACGAATGCCAGGTCCTCCGGGGGAGCGGTAGCGGGTAATCTTTCCCGCGTCAGCCGCAAAATTGTTCGCAGGATCTTCGGCATTGATACGGCACTCGATCGCATGACCGCGGCAGATGATCTGATCCTGCGAGTACGGCAGAGGCTCTCCTGCCGCAACCTTGATCTGCATCCGCACCATGTCAAGACCGGTGATGAGTTCTGTCACCGTGTGTTCCACCTGCAGACGGGTGTTCATCTCCATGAAGTAGTAGTTCCCGTTATCATACAGGAACTCAACCGTTCCGGCATTCTCATAGTTGCAGGTCCTTGCGACCGTCATTGCCGACTGCGTCATCTTCTCGCGCAGCTCAGGCGTCATGATCGGACACGGTGCTTCTTCCACCAGTTTTTGGTGACGGCGCTGGATCGAACAGTCACGCTCGAACATGTGAACAACATCGCCCTTCGAATCTGCGAAAATCTGTACCTCAATGTGGCGAGGATTTTCCAGATACTTCTCGATGAACACGGTCGGGTCACCGAATGCGGACGCTGCGGTGCGCATCGACTTCTCGATCGCCTCATCCATCTCAGCAGCGCTGCGAACAATCGTCATACCGATACCGCCGCCGCCAGCAGATGCCTTCACAATTACCGGGTACCCGATCGAGTCTGCGAACGCCTTTGCTTCGTCATGCTCGGTACTCCGCGTCCACGGAAGTACAGGGACACCCGCATCAGCCATCGCCTGCTTTGATCCGATCTTTGATCCCATCATTGAGATCGTCTTTTCCGACGGACCGATAAAGGTCAGACCGGCTTTTTTCACCGCAGCGGAGAATGCAGCTTTTTCCGCAAGAAATCCGTATCCCGGATGAATCGCATCGGCTCCCGCCATCTGTGCGACCTCTAAGATGCGATCCATATTCAGGTAGCTCTTCGTTGGATGCGCAGACCCGATCATGAACGCCTCGTCCGCATACTTCACATGCAGGGCATTTGCATCCGCGTCCGAGTAGACGGCCACGGTCTCAATGCCCATCTCCCGGCATGCACGCATCACGCGAATTGCTATCTCGCCGCGGTTTGCGACCAGAACTTTGTCAAAGTACCGGTCTTTGTTCATTTCACCACCACGAGAACGTCGCCGCTCTGTACAACCGCACCGTTCTCCACGAAGATCTCCGTAACCGTTCCGTCAACCGGACTGACCACCGGGTTTTCCATCTTCATGGCTTCCAGCACAAGAAGGGTGTCGCCTGCCGAGACCTTCTGACCCATCTGCACTTTGATGTCGAGCACCATTCCCTGAATGCTGCTCTTCACGCCGCCGGGTAAGTCGCCGCGTGAGGTCTTGCGTTTCCCAGGCTCCGAGCTTCCGGCAGAGACCGACTCGCCTTCGACCGAGAGAATTCTGACCATGAACACCTCGCCGTCAACCTCAACCTCCATCGAGCGCGGGATGTCGATATCAACAGGCACTGCTGCGTCGCCTGCCGATGCTGCCGGGAGTACCTCTGCAGTCTTCTCACCTTTCAGGAACGCAGGGGCAATTGCCGGGTAGAGTATGTAGGTTAAAACATCCTCATCCTTTTTGATCAGACCCTGCGACTCGGTGTCGGCCCGCATCTTATCATAGATCGGACTGAGCATGTCTGCCGGACGGCAGCATACCCGCTCCTCCTCACCGATAATCGATGCGACCAGCGCATCATCGAGTGGAGCCGGAGATTTTCCGTACATTCCTTTCAGATAATCGCGGACTTCGTTTGTCACCGTCTTGTATCGGCCGCCCATCAGAACGTTGAGAACTGCCTGGGTTCCGACAATCTGTGAGGTCGGGGTAACCAGCGGAGGGTATCCGAGATCTTTTCTGACCACCGGAATCTCGAGCAGCACATCATCCATCCGGTCAAGTGCTCCCTGCTCTTTGAGCTGGGAAACAAGGTTTGAGATCATACCGCCCGGCAGCTGATAGATCAGAACATCGCTGTCGATTCTGACTGAGATCGGATTAATGAGGCAGTCGTATTTACCGCGAACAGCTGCTGCTGCATTTTTGACGTCGCGAAGTACGGCAAGGGAGATGCCGGTGTCGCGTTCTGTACCGGTCAGGGACGCAACGATACTTTCGGTTGCAGGCTGGGAGGTTCCGCCGGCGAACGGGGACATGGCGGTGTCAAGGATATCTACTCCTGCTTCGATTGCTGCCTGATAACTCATCGGAGCAATGCCGCTGGTGGAGTGAGTGTGCAGACAGACCGGAATATCGATTCTTTTCTTGATGCCAGTGATGAGGTCGCGTGCCGCATCCGGCATAATGAGTCCTGCCATATCTTTGATGCAGATGGAGTTGCAGCCAAGGCTGTACAGCTCCTCGGCCATATCGATGAACTTCTCGGTGCTGTGAACAGGACTTGTGGTATAACTGATAGTTCCCTGCAGATGCTTTCCTTCGTTCAGGACCGCAGTCATTGAGCGCGTCATATTGCGGATATCGTTGAGCGCGTCAAATACTCGGAAGACGTCAATACCATTGGATGCTGCAGCAGAAATGAACTTGTCAACTACGTCATCAGGGTAATGACGGTAGCCGACGAGGTTCTGGCCGCGAAGCAGCATCTGTATTGGTGTCTTCACGAAGATCTGTTTCAGATCCTGCAGCCGTTTCCATGGATCGTCATTCAGATATCTGATGCAGGTATCAAAGGTTGCCCCTCCCCATGCTTCAACTGACCAGAAGCCCGCCTTCTCCATCGCCTTTGCGAGATCGATCATGTCTTCGGTACGCATCCTCGTTGCAGCGAGCGATTGGTGTGCGTCCCGAAGGGTTGTGTCCGTAATGTAAAGCTTTGTCATGGTTGTCTCCCTTCTGCATCATGAGTGCAGCTTATCTAAACCTATACTGTTTTGGAATGAAAAGATAAAAAAGTAGTCCTGCTTGATTCGGTCTATTCTGCCTGTTGCCAAAGAGTATTATAGGTAGAATTACCACACCGGGATAATTTCTGCGAAGAAAACGATCAGGCCAATACCTGCGGCAAAGAGTATTCCTGCAATATCTGCGGTTGTTGTGACAAACACCGGAGTGTACGTGCCTCCCGAGGTGTATCCTCTTCGTGCGAGAAGAGATCCGACATTTTTTGCACGCGCAAGAGATAACAGAAGAAGTCCCAAGGCAAGCGAGGGAGCTGTCTTTCGGTTGAGCTTTTGTTCTTTGATCGCAAGAGCGGTTTTCATGTGAGAGAGATCGTCTGCGATGCCTGCAAGAAACTGCATGGAGAGTTCTGCGACGAGTCCGAGATCAAATCCGATTTTGTTGCCGAGGCTCCAGACTCCGAGGTCCAGAAACTCGCCGGACTTTCGTGCGGCCCCGAACCAGAATGCCAGAAGAAGGATCACGAGAATTTTTGCGGCGTACGTGACTCCGTCACTACTCCCCGTAAGCATCAGGACGAGTCCGGGAAATCCTGCGGCAATGATGCTTACCGGCAGTACAATTTTCCAGGATACTTTTGCAAATGTTTCGCGGGAACAGAAGATGAGCCACCAGAGAAATGCAAGAGCCGCACCAAAGATGCCGGAAAATGCGGCAAGTGAGAGGATGATGACTGATGCGAGACGAAGTCTTGCGTCACTCATGATGCACGCTCCCCAAAGAGAGTCTCCAGCGTTCGGCATTGGCTGGCAGATGATCCAACTCGTGGGAGAACACGAGCGTGATACCACTCCGCTCCTCCAGAAGTTTGGTGAGAACCGGTTTTGCAAACTGGTCCAAGGACGCGTAAGGTTCGTCGAGGATCAAAAGATCCGGATTCCGTGAAAGAACACAGGCAAGCTCAAGCCTTCGTAACTCTCCGCGGGAGAGTGTGATCGGGTCGCGGTCTGATGTTTCGACGCCGAGCAAGGCGAACGGTTCTTCGATGCCTGAGACTTTCCATGATGCTATCTCTTCCGAAACCGTTGCGCCAGTTACATGATACTCAGGAAACTGCATGAGAAAGATTGGTTTCCCCTCATACCGAACGACTCCGGCGTCGGGGGACAGAAGTCCTGCTGCTGCAAGGGCGAGTGTGGTTTTTCCTGAACCTATCCTTCCCGAAAAAAGATGCAGTCCTTCCTGAAAGGTTTCGTTCACAAAAAGTGTGAACGTTCCCCGCGATATCTGCACCGAGTCAAAAAAAAATTTCACGACTCATTCACCCTGCCCTGAGTGAGTTCGATGATCTGATCAGCATGCTGAATAATTTTTTTCGCATGCGTGCTCCAGAGTACGTGCGGGCAGCCTGATTCTCTGATGATTGTGAAAAGTTCTGCGGAAGTTTCCGGATCAAGATGCGAGTCAGGTTCATCCATCACTAAGAGAACCGGCTTTGCAACAAGTGCGGTCGCAACACCGATGAGCATTTTTTCTCCGCCGGAAAGTGTTTTGCAGTCGCGGTCCAGAAGGTGAGTGATGTTGAGTTTTTCGGCAACCGCAAGGACCGATGCAGAAACTTCATCAGAATTTTTTCGGCTAAATCTCAGGGGCGATGCAATTTCATCCTGCACAACAGAAAATATCATGTGCCGATCCGGGAACTCTGAGACGTAGCCGACTTCACACTCCCTTGGAGTCACTCCGTTGATTGTAACCGTTCCCGTCGGAAGATCCATTCCTGCACAGATGCGAAGAAACGTCGTCTTTCCTGCTCCGTTATCTCCGATGACTGCTGTTATTCCCGAAGGGATGGAGAGTTTTTCGATCTCAAGTATTCGGTATCTGATATTTTCGAGAATGATCATAGTAATTCGATCTCTGATTTTCGCAGTCGAAGTACGATCACTTCAATGACTACGGATTTGATCACGTCCCCGATTACAAACGGCAGAACACAGGCAACAACCGCCGCGATTACAGACGCACCGGTTGAGATCATGAACCATCCTGCACCAAAGATATAACTTCCAACTCCGAACACCACGAGTGCGAGAATGTCAAACCGGATGGATTTTTTCTCAAACAACAGTCCCGCAACTCCTGAC
Organism: Methanorbis rubei; assembly: GCF_032714495.1. Classification (NCBI taxonomy): domain Archaea; kingdom Methanobacteriati; phylum Methanobacteriota; class Methanomicrobia; order Methanomicrobiales; family Methanocorpusculaceae; genus Methanorbis; species Methanorbis rubei. The sequence continues at coordinate 220,119 of NZ_JAWDKB010000002.1, forward strand.
ATCAGGAAAAATCCAATGAGAAATCCTCCGGTTGGCCCGAACAAAACACCAATTCCCGCGGTACCGTTGTGAAAAATCGGCAGCCCGAGTGTTCCAAGCAAAACATACAGTCCGACAGGAATCATCGCGTACCGTTTCATGACGGCTGCTGCAAGCAGCATGAAAAAATTTTGCATCGTAAAAGGAATCATCATGATCGGAATGGATATCCATCCTCCTACCGCAATCAAAGCGACAAAGACCGCCGAGAAGGCGATCAGCTGTGCACGTTTTTCATTCCCGTACATTATTGTAAACTATTTATTTATTCTCGGTTTACAATAAAGATAGAGGTTGGCAGATGGGCATCATTGATGGGATGAAGGAAAAAGTTCTGAACGGCGGAGAGCTGACAAAAGAGGAGGCACTGCTTCTTGCAGAAGAGGATCATGCTCCTCTTGCGGCCGCGGCGAATGAGATACGCACTCATTTCTGCGGACAATCATTTGATCTCTGTGTCATCATCAATGCAAAAACCGGAGGGTGCAGTGAGGACTGTATCTACTGTGCCCAGTCAGCACATCATTCTGCGAACGCTTCGCCTTCTCACATCGAAGACATCGCGTCGTATCTTTCCAGGATTGCTGAAAATTATTCTCTGGGTACCCATCGCTGTGGGTTTGTCACCGCAGGAAAAACATTGAGTGATGATGAGCTGAATATTTTTCTGGACAATTACAGATATGTCCGCAGGACCTGCGGGATTTCTCTCTGTGCTTCGCATGGTCTTCTGACTGCGTCACAACTGCGGCTACTGAAAGAGGCCGGCGTCGTCAGGTATCATGCAAATCTTGAGACATCCAGAAATTATTTTCCAAAAATCTGTACGACGCATTCGTACGATGATAAGATAGCCGTGATCAAAGCAGCACAAGAGGCAGGCCTTGAGGTATGCAGCGGTGGCATCTTCGGGATCGGTGAAACCATGATTGATCGCATCGATATGGCGCTGGAGCTTCGGGGACTTGGCATAAAATCTGTTCCGATCAATATTCTGCATCCGATTCCGGGAACCCCGCTCGAACATGCGAAGTCTCTCGAACTTTCCGAAGTGAGAAAAATTGTTTCCCTCTACCGTTTCCTGATGCCTGATGCAAAAATCCGCATCGCGGGCGGTCGCGGACTTCTGCCGGATTCCGGGAGGGAATTGTTTACTGCCGGCGCAAATGCTGCAATCTCCGGAGACATGCTGACAATAGCGGGTGTTGGGCTTACCGAGGATGTGAAAATGATTGCTGAGCTCGGGTTTACTGCGGACGGTATGTGAATCTGTGAAACGCGAATCGCATGCCTTCCACACGCCGTTCCGTCGTGTTCAACTCCTCCTTTAAGGAGTCGTTTCGGCCTGCTCACCGCTTCGCGGAATAGCGCAAATAGCGCGAATAAAAAATCGCCAATGGCGATTTCCCAGAATTTATTGAAATTATTTATTTTTAGACAACTCTTTTTAATTTTGGGAAGTATTGTAATTTTTTCATCAAAAATCGTCATTGGCGATTTTTATTCGCGCTATTCGCGTTTAAAAAATCACTAAAAAAATAGTTAGAGCATGAAGCAGTCGCCCGCGATAACGCGTTCGACCTCGCCCCCGTCACGGTGGACAATCAAAGCTCCGTGCTCATCAATATCGATAGCCTCTCCATCAAAGCTCTCCCTCACCGTCCGGATGCGGACGCGACGATGCAGAGTGCAGGACAGACTCCGCCACTCGCGGTAGAGCGGCTCGGTCTCGCCCTTCAGCACCATATGATAGCGGCGCTCAAACTCCTTGAGGAATCTTGCAAAGAACTGTGCCCGTTCAACTTCGTGACCGAGTTCGTCAGAGATGGAAGTGACCAGATTGGAAATGTTCGGCATCGTCTTCTCTATCGAGACGTTTACATCGATGCCGACACCGACCAGACAGTACCGGAGAATATCATCGTTCGCGGTAAGTTCAATCGTCATGCCGGCGACTTTTTTGTCGCCGATAAACACATCGTTCGGCCACTTGATCAGTGCAGAAAGCCCGAACTCCTGACGAATCGCCCGCGCCAGTGCAAGGGAACCCGCCATCATAATCGTGAACGTCTGATCGACATTGAGTTTGGGCATCAGCACAATTGTTGCCCAGATGCCGCCCTCCGGACTCATCCAGACGCGGTTCATGCGTCCGATGCCGCCGGTCTGCTGTTCTGCGACGAGCACCGTTCCAGGGGCAACCTCGTCACCGACCTCGTGCAGCAGCTGGCGTGCAAGTGCGTCGGTGGATGGGACCTGTTCGAAATGGTGCATTTCCTGACCAATGACCTGGGTCTTGAGGTAGCGCTTGACCTCATAAGGAAGCAGAAGCCATGACCGTTTCTCCAGCGAGTAACCTGTCTTCGGCTGCGCATCTATCCGGTATCCGATCTCGCGAAGAAGATTCACATATTTCCACACGGCGGTACGGGTAATCCCAAGGCGTTCGCTGATAACCTCTCCCGGCACCGGCTGGCCAATACCGGCCTCATCAAGGATCCGCAGAACATCAAATAGTGTCTGTGTCATAACCGCTCCGCTCCGGGTTTTTGATCCGGAACATCTATAGTATCATTCTACGGGCTAGATCATGAAGAAGATTTCGCTCAGAACGCTGTTTCTTTCCGGTCTCTTGCGCATTTTCTCTCAAAAAAGTATGAGGATGTTTTTATCAGAATCTGACTGTCTGATCTCCTGCGCCGAATGTTTTGAGAAATGCGTCAGAAGGATACTCATGTGCGGTTGCGAGCAGCAGGGTTCCTTTGCCTACTTTGCACTCAACAAAGACCGGATGTCCGTTCTCGGCAACAGCGATCGGTTTGCCCGGGTATGTGGTAAACCAGCCGTCGGTTGGAAATGCATTTATGTCGTAGCCCTCGAAGAGAGATTTCCATGGCGATGACTCGTCGATGGTGAGCTGATGCTCGGCAAACTCGAAGTGATACTCCACTTCGACCGGCAGCCAGTTGTAGGGATTGCCGGTCTTTGCCGGGTCTGCCGCTCCGTAGACAAACAGGCGTCCGCCCTCTTCGAGATACTCCTCGACGCGGTCAGAGACCGCACGAAGGGCAGGAAGGAGTTTTGAGTACTGGAGATTGCCAAAGCCGGTCGGAATTATTACGCCGGTGTAGCCTCCTTTATAAAAAGGGGCCGCAAGCATCAGAGGAGTTACCGGCTCGCAGTATCCGCAGGCATCCTCGACAAGCCGGTGGAACATCATTTTACTGTCCCAGAATACGGCAACGTGATTGGAATCGGTCATCCTTTGATCACTCCAAGAGGCCGGAACCGTGCGACGATGCGGGAGATTCCTGCATCATGCACGACCTGTACGACCTCACTGCTTGGTTTGTAGACATCAGGCGCTTCTTCGGCAATAGTTGCTGCGTTTGGGGCCCGCACAATAATTCCGCGTCTGGCAAGATCACTTGCAACCATCTCTCCGGTGAGTTGTTTTTTGGCTGATGATCTGCTCTGGACGCGTCCTGCGCCATGGCAGGTACTGCCGAATGTTTTCTCCATTGCTCCAGCCGTTCCTGCAAGAAGATAGGAAGAGGTCCCCATGCTTCCCGGGATGATCACCGGCTGGCCGGCGTCGCGGAACTCCTGTACGATCTCTTTTCTTCCGGGGCCAAAGGCACGGGTCGCGCCTTTGCGGTGGACGCAGACACGGCGGCGTTGCCCGCCGTTGTGGCCGCAGGCAACATCATGCTCCTCCCACTTTGCTACATTGTGGGCAACATCATAGACGAGCGGCATCTCTTCATACGCGATTTTGAATTTTTTCACGAAAAGTTCGCGAACCAGATGCGTTATCACCTGACGGTTTGCCCATGCATAGTTTGCGGACGCTGCCATTGCGCCAAAGTATGCCTCGCCTTCGGGTGAGTGAAGCGGGGCGCAGGCAAGCTGGCGGTCCGGAAGAGTGATCCTGTATTTTTTCGTTGCCTCTTCGAGAACCTGCAGATGATCGGTGCAGACCTGATGGCCAAGACCGCGGGACCCGCAGTGAATCATCACACATATCTGGCCTTCGGCAACACCGAAAGTTTTCGCGGTTGCGGCATCCTCGATCTCATCAATAACCTGCACCTCGAGGAAGTGGTTGCCGGACCCAAGCGTTCCGCACTGGGGAACTCCTCGCTGCCGTGCCTTCTTGCTGACGAACTCGATATCAGCTCCCGGCATTGCCCCGTTTTCTTCACATCTGCTGATGTCGCTCTTCATGCCGTAGCCAAGCTCAACCGCATTTTTTGCGCCGTCGAGAAGCATTGAAGAGAGATCATTCTGCGAAAGCCGCACCGGACTCTTCGAGCCGACTCCTGTAGGCACCGTCTCGAAGAGGTCCTCTATGAGACCTTTCATATCAGGAATATCTGCAAGCGTCAGGGGCGTTGTGATCATCCGAACGCCGCAGTTGATGTCAAACCCGACGCCGCCCGGAGAGATGATGCCGGTCTTCTCATCAAATGCCGCGACCCCGCCGATGGGAAATCCGTATCCCCAGTGAATGTCAGGCATGCCGAGCGAGTTGCAGAGAATGCCAGGCAGTGTCGCAACGTTTGCAAGCTGGGTTAGCGCCCCTTCCTCAAGACCCTTCGCAAGGCTCTCGGACAGGAAAAATCTGCCCGGTACCCGCATGCCGGGAACAAAACCGGTGGGAATTTCCCACTCGGTTGCTGCGATGTGCTGAATTTTTTCGTTCATGGTTCAGATGTCAAAGATGATGATGAGTTCATAGCCGTGCGCGTTTTTTTCAAACGAGATGCCTGAGTAGGAGATGCCTTTTACCCCGATACCGCCTGCATGTTTTTTCCGGTCAAAGAGAATTCCCGAAACATTTCCACTGACCGTTGTGTTGCAAACGACGAGATCAAAGGATGTCGGCACCAGATACTCGACCTCGGTAAGAAACAAAAGTTCTGAGAGGAAATTGACGAATGTTTCCTCTGCATCTTTTCCTTCTGCCTCGATCGGGAAGGAAACCTCTGCCTTCTCGCGGGAGTACTCTCCGTAGAGTGTTGCCGCAAGAGCAAATCCGCTCTCTGCATACAGCTCTGCAAGTGTTGGTGCAGTGATTTTCATCCGCACGTCTGCGGTGTGTTCGAGCTCCTCAAAGGTCATCGTTTTCTGTGTAGAGAATGCGGGGCACGAGTCGCATGTTGATCTCACTAATCCACTGCACCTGATAGCGCGAGATATAGATCAGATGGTCTCCTGCTTTGATCGGAATATCACTGGGTTTTACCGGAGTAATTTTGATCGGCATGAGGGTAGGCCCGCTGCATGAGGTGCTGATGCGGAAATCGCCGCCGCGTTTGTCCATATAGGCGATCACCTCGTCGGTGACCGTGATATGGGAGAGTGGACGGGGTCCGTCCTGTTGTATATCCATTCTGTATTTATTGGGGTTTGCCCCACAAAAAAGTTGAGGGAGGCTAGACCGCGGTTGCGATCGCCTGCTCAATTACATCAACATACTGTTCTTTGACTTCGTAGACCCCGACGGTTCCGTCTGGGCCGCGGCGTGTAGAGAGAATTCCGAGTTTCGCGGCGATTGTGCCAACCATCGATGCGATCGAGTGGTAACTGACACTGAATCTTTCTGCCAGCGTCTCGTGAATCTGTGCGACCGTGAGCGATCGTGCGCGGATAAACAGGCTCAGCAACTCTTTTCTGATGCCGGATTTGTCGCGTGCAAGATATTTTCGAAGCCGTGTCTCTATCTCCTTTCGCAGGTCTGAACGAGATAGCATATTTCTTAATTTATTTTAAATATATAAATAAGTATCGTCAAAGGTGTTTTTCTGATAATGTTCGGTAAATGATTTCCGTTTTTTTTGGGATTTTTGTATGTGACTTCGCTTGGGGTAACCACGGAATGCACAGAAAAATATCGGAAGAAGAACGTATTCATATTCTTCCAAGTGCAAAAGATCTACTGAATGGTCTATCCGTTCTATGAATACCTCATCGAGAGAAAACTGGATGAGCATATGTTTCCCGGAGAAATCTGCTTCATGCTCAGCGAAGCGGATTTTCTTGCAAATCCCGGGCGGGTAGAAACGGTCTCTCGGTGGTGCATGGACTTCCCCAAAATCGAAAAAATTATTTTTCATATCAGCTCCAAAAATCCCGACTCCCTCAAAGAGATGGTCCCGTCTCTCGAAAATCTCGCGAAAGACGCAACGGTCCGCCTCAGCACACCGTCCGGCGAGGAGGTCTGCGGTTCAGGAAAACCGGAGATTCTTCTCGTGATCGGACGAAGCGGTCGAGAAGAGATAGCAGAAGCAATCGCCTGGATTGCGAGGGAAGACATCGGCCCTGAAAAGATCACCGAAGAGATGATCGAGTCGCATCTCCGGTATCAGGTGAATCCTGACTTTGTGATAAAAACCGGCGGGAGTCATCTGACGGACTTTCTGATCTGGCAGTCCGTCTACTCGGAACTGTTTTTTACTGACGTCAACTGGAACAGATTCCGGCGCATGGATTTCCTCAGAGCACTTCGCGACTATCAAACAAGAGTACGGCGATACGGCCAGTAGATATGATCATTTCCGCAAGCAGACGAACCGACATCCCTACCTGTTTTCCGGAATGGTTTTGCAGACGACTTTCCGAAGGATTCTGTTATGTGCGCAACCCGTACTCACAAAAAATCACGCATGTTTCTTTGAAGGCGGAACATGTTGACGCGATTGTTTTCTGGACAAAAAATGCCGGACCTCTGTTGCCGCATCTTTCCCGTCTCGACGCAACTGGAATTCCATACTACTTTCAGTACACCATAACGCCATACGGCCCTGACATCGAAACGAATCTGAACAAGGATCACTGCATCGAAAATTTTCTTGAGTTGTCTGACCGCATTGGAAAGGATCGCGTGTTGTGGCGGTATGATCCGATCCTTGTCACGAAAAAATATTCGACAGAGTTTCACGAGGAAGCGTTTGCAAAATTTTGCGAAAAATTTTCCAATGCAACCACTCGCTGCACGATAAGTTTCGTTGACGCATACTTTTCCTCGCCGTTTCGTGAATGTACTGTCTCTGAGATGAACACACTCGCAGAAAAATTTTCTGCGATAGCAGAAAATTTTGGGCTGCCGTTTTTCTCCTGTGCGGAGAGACACTGCCTCTCCGCCTTCGGTATAACCCCTTCATCCTGCACCGACAAAAATTTGTGTGAGGATATGTGCGGCCATACACTTTCCCTCAAAAAAGATCTCAACCAACGCCCCTCATGTAACTGCGTGGAAAGTGTTGACATTGGCGGCTATCATACCTGCCGGAACGGATGTCTCTACTGTTATGCCTCAGGAGGTAGCGTGCCCAAAGAACACGATTCGCTCTCGCCGCTTATCTTTGGAATTCCCGGTGAGAATGAAAAGATATATGATCAAAATACACTGAAATCGCATGATTATCAGACAAATCTGTTTTTTACATGATCAAAAACAATTGTGCTCAGAATTGATAATAATAAAAAATATTTTGTGACAATGTATTTAAATTATCGGTTTAAATCATAAAGTACTATGAATAAACAATGGTTACTCCTGTCTGGTATTCTTGCAGTAGGCATTGTTGCTTTAGGTGTTTTTGCAGCATACCACTGGTCAGACAGTCCTGCTCCGATAACGAACGTCTCTGATGAGATGAGGGAGGTGGCGAACACCCTTCATAACTTTATGGTGAACCGGACGGAAGGGTACAACTCTGATATGCACCGCACCGCATCAGCACTTACCGGCGTTACAGATAAAAAAAATATCACCGATATTTTGTACGAACTCTACTGGGAGCATCCTGACGGCCCCGGAGTTTATTTGGTGAACGCCTCAGGCGGAGTCGTCGCAACTGTACCGTACGCGAGCATGAATGATGTTCTTAATAATCCCGAGATTCAGGCGATCACAGAAAAGTCGTTTTCCAATGCCACTGATCTGAGACTTGAAGGACCTATCTACACCCAGTCTTACGGTGAGGTGCTCTGCTTCGTTCTTCCGGTATATACTGCGGACGGCGTCTACGACGGATACATCTGTCTTGGTCAAACCCCGGGAATTTTGGCTGATTATGTGTTCCCGTACTCAACAGGTTCCAACGAACGCTACGATGTATGGATAACCCGTCCTGACGGCACAATCCTCTGGCATCCCAACTCGGATCTTATCGGAAAAAACATCCGGACATCCCGTCTGTTTGATGAGTTCAGAAAAGAGATGCTGCCAATTCTGGAAAATCCCGAGGGAGAAACCTCATACAGGTACCGGGTGCTTGGCTATGACACCACCATTCTTGAAAAACAGGCTGTGTGGAAGACCGTGATGGTCAGTGACATGCCGTCCTGTGTGGTTCTGGTGAACTATCAGTATGCCGAACCAGACATTGTGTTTCCGGAAAATATGACGACTGTGTATCTGCAGAATGTTGTGAGGTCCATGTATCAGTATGCCGGATCCCACTCAAAAGAGCAGACCTTTGCCGCAATCAACGATCCGAACGGTCCGTTCACGGAGAAAGGAGTTCTCACGTTTGCCTATGACATGAATGGAACAGTGCTTGCCCACTCCACCCTTCCGCATATGATAGGTGAACAGCGGCTGAATTATCTGGGGGCATACGGCGCAACCCATCCGGTTGTCGGCATGATCAGCCGTGCGTCGCAGGGAGGCGGGTTTACGCATTACTATGCGTCTCTTCCGTACTCAGATAACATGGCAACCTTTGATCTCAGTTATGTTCTGCCGGTGGATGACACCTGGTTTGTCGGCGCCTCCATTCCGGTAACCGATACCCTGTTCACGTATAATTCTGAATTCAGAGCCGAACTGCATAAAAATTTGGAGTATGCGAGAAAGTATCTGAACGAGCATGGAAAGGAGCAGACACTTGAGGAGCTGATGGCCCCGTCCGGTGTCTTCCGGACAGATAATGTCTCAGTGTTCGCGGCAAATTACAATGGAACTATACTCGCTGCATCGGATATTTTTCCAGGCTCGGTTGGTGAGAACTCATTCTCGGTGATCTCATATCATGGCGGATCTGTTGGCAGGGAGTTTGTGATTCTCGCAAAGTCCGGTGGAGGGTTCACGTATTATGATACTGAGACGGGAGTTTATCTGATCTATATCGAGCCGGTTGATGACACCTGGTATATGGGAACCGGAGTACGGATAGGTGATTCCCACCCTTCAGCCTGAGGAGGAAAAAAATATGGAATCATGTGTATATGCAAACAACTATGATACGCGGTCTGCCAGACATTCCGGGTTTTTTCCTCTGCTGATTGGCATCATTCTAATTATCGGCATTATTGGCGGACTGGTGTTTGCAGGGATAATGGCGATGGACAGGATCGTTGAAAATGTGGAAAAAAATGCTGCGGTAATCGTGCATCTGTATGGTGATGATATCGAGGTGATGATTCTTTCCAGTTCGTTTGAAAAGGAAATTACTTCTATTGAGATCTCTATCGATGAGGTTCCTGATAGTAGAAGGATACACCCGGTCACTCTCGGAACTCCGTTTCTCTTCAAAAATATTGCAGTGGGAGTTACCGGCTCAAAGTTTGTTGTGATCAATGCGGTGTTTACGGATGGATCATCCACAGTTATTCACTACACGAAATTTCAGTTCTCCTAATTTTTTTATCCGATTATCTCATCAGCACTGCGCCAGCCATCTTGAATCCAGAAGGGCCCAAGAATGTGGCCGATAGTGATTGGAATCATGAACGGGGTGTCGTGATGATCCAGACTCTGCCTGATCTTCAGTGAAGGTTGAGTTCTTTTGTGTGCTCTTCCAGACATTCGCGGAGGTTGCGGATGGAGCTTGATGCAGGGAGGAACTTTCTCGTGATTTTGTCGCCGTCTGTGATCTCTTCGGCAACAAATCCGAAGGATTTTGTGGTCGTGTTTCCCGGAACCGACATCACTCCCTCATCCTGCATTGACAAATATTTGTGCGGTCTCGCACTTTCCCTTAAAAAAGATCACAACCAGCGAATTTCATGCAACTGCGTGGAAAGTGTTGACATTGGCGGCTACCCTGCCTGCCGGAAAGAATGCCACTACTGTTATGCCTCAGGCGACAATGTGACAACATCACACTATCCTCTCTCACTGCTTATCTCAGGACTTACTGATAAAAATGAGCTTGTATGTGATCAAAATACACTAAAATCTCATGATTATCAGACAAAGCTGTTGTTCAAATGATTAAAAACAATTGTCCTAGATATTGATAATAATACAAAATATTTTATGATAATCTATATATATACTCGGCTTAAATTATTATTTGTGATGAATAAACGTTGGTTATTCCTGTCTGGTGTTTTTGCAGTATGTATTATTGCAGTGGGTGTTTTTACAGTATGCTGCTGGCCAGACAGTACCACACCAACGACCAATATTTCTGATGAGATGCGGGAAATGGAAGACGCACTTCATGAGTTCATAGCGAACCAAACCAAAGAAATCGATGCAGATATGCAGCACACTGCAGCTGCACTTACCGGTGTTGAGGATGAAAAAAATATCACCGACATTTTGTATGAACTTTATTGGAAGTATCCTGACGGTCCCGGAGTTTATCGGGCGAACGCTTCTGGCGATGTCATTGTAACTGTACCATACACGAGTATGAATGATGCTCTCAATAATCCCGAACTTCAGGCGATCATGGAATCGTCATTTTCCAATGCCACTGATCTGAGACTTGAAGGCCCTGTTTACACCCAGGCCTACGGAGAGGTGATGTGTCTCATTCTGCCGGTGTATACTGTGGACGGCGTGTACGACGGATACATCTGTCTTGGTCAGTCCCCGGAAATCCTGACCAATCGCGTGTCTCTGTGTTCAGCAGATTCCTGCGAACGCTACGATGTGTGGATAGCCCGTCCTGACGGCACCGTCCTGTGGCATCCCAACTCTGACCTGATCGGACACAACATCCAGACGTCTCATCTGTTTGACGAGTTCAGACCTGAAATGCTGCCGATTCTGGAAAAATCCGAAGGAGAAACCTCATACAGGTACCGGGTGCTTGGCTATGACACTACTGTTCTTGAAAAACAGGCTGTGTGGAGGACCGTAGAAATTGGCGGCGCACCGTTCCGCGTGGTTCTGATAAACTACCATTATGTCAACCCGGAAGTTGTGCTTCCAGAAAATATGACGGATGTGTACCTGCAGGATATTGTGAGGTCCATGTACCTATATGCAGGATCCCACTCAAAAGAGCAGACCTTTACAGAAATTAATGATCCAAATGGTCTGTTCGCGGAGAAAGGAGTTCTCACGTTTGCCTATGACATGAACGGAACAGTGCTTGCTCACTCCACCCTTCCGCATATGATCGGAGAACAACGATTGAATTATCGGGAGGCATACAGTGCAACCAATCCAATTATCAGCATGATCAGCCGTGCCTCGCAGGGAGGAGGCTTTACGCATTATTATACTCCAATTCCGTACTCTGATCACATGGCCACATTTGATCTCTGCTATGTACAGTCGGTTGATGACACCTGGTTTGTCGGTGCTTCTATACCGGTAACCGATACCCTGTTCACGTATAGTGTTGAAACCAGAGATGAGCTGCATAAGAATCTGGAGAATGCGAGGAAGTACCTGAACGAACATGGGATGGAAAAAACGCTTGAGGAGCTAATGAATCCGTCCGGTGCTTTCCAGACAAATAACTCCTCGATGTTTGCGGCCTGGTATAACGGCACTCTGCTCACAACCTCGGATATTCTTCCGTATGAGATTGGTGAAAATACGTTCTCGATGGTCTCGTACCATGGCGGATCTATTGGCAGGGAGTTTGTGATTCTCGCAAAGTCCGGCGGAGGATTCACGTATTATGATACTGATACGGGAGTTTACCTGATCTATATTGAGCCGGTTGACGACACCTGGTATATAGGAACCGGAGTACGGGTTGGTGATTCCCACCCTTCAACCTGAGGAGGAAAAAAATATGGAAATGTACACAGATATCTATGAAATGCAGTCTGCAAGGCATTGCGGAGTTTCGTCTCTGCTGATTGTCATCCTTCTTGTAATAAGTATCATTGGCGGAATGGTATTTACAGGAATGATGGCAACGGCCCCGATCGTTGAGAATGTAGAGAAAAATGCGGTGATAACGGTGCATCTGCAGGGTGATGATGTGATGATTACACTCCTTGCAAATTCGTTCAGGCAAAAAATTTCCTCGATTGAGGTTTCCATCGATGGAGTTTCCGGACGCAGCATGACAAAACCGATTGCTATCGGAACTCCGGTTCTTTGCAAAGATATTGCCGAGGGAGTTACCGGTTCAAAGTTTATTGTGATCAATGCAAGGTTTGCGGATGGGACGTCTGCTATTATTCATTACACGAGATTGCAGTTCTCGTAAATTTTTTTATCCGAACACTACCATCAGGATTGCATCACCCAGACTGAATCCGAAGAGTGCGAGGATGTAGCCGATAGTGATTGGAATCATGAATGGAACGCCGTAGGTGATCCAGACGGCCCCCGCACGCCGGTAGAGGTCGAGTTCGCTTGCATACTCTTCTGGACATTCGCGGAGGTTGCGAATCGAAAGAGCGGAATTTTTTTTCAGGGCACGAATAGAGCTTGATGCAGGGAGGAACTCTCTCGTGATCGGATCACCGTCTGTGATCTCTTCAGCGACAAATCCGAAGTGTTTCGTGATTGTGTCGCCTGGAACCTGCATACCTGAGCACATCAGCCAGAACGGGGCTTTTTCTTTGCGGAGAATATTTTGTATGAGAAGCGCAAGCGGTACCAGTAGCGCAATGACGCTTGCGTTCAGAAGAGTTGAGAGGGCGAGGGAAGGAACAATCCATGCGGCAAACGGTGTGATGGGGACTGTTGCTGCGAGGAGAATCATCGCTTTTGCATCAGCCCAGCCGAACATACCTGCTCTTGCAAACATCCACATCATGACACAGACGATTATGGAAATTGCAAAAACAATTACTGCCACATTTGAGGGCTGGAGATACTGCTGATACCAGAAGTATGTGACAGAAATTCCTCCGATGACTGCCGCAGGGTACCAGGTGTTAGTCAGTACGGTACGGGTTTTGATGTCCTGCCATGATGCGTAGAGAAATGTTACGAGAACCGCGATCGCGGAGACGGCAAGAGGCAGGAGTTCATACATTATGCAATAGTTGGATGTGAAAGAATTTGAAATTTAGCGGCATTAAAAAATAGAAATTATTTGAAGATCTCTGCTGCTTCGGTTTTGCCGTAGACATAGGACGGCATGCCGGCAAGCATGAAGGTAACCCGAAGGGCTTCTTCCACTTCGGCCATGGTGACACCGAGGTGTTTTGCTCCCTGAAGTTGTGCGTGCAATGCGTGATCATCGCGCATTGATGCGGCAATTGCAATTGCCATCAGTTTTTTCTGTTTACGCGAGAGTGCGCCGTCAGACCAGATGTAGTTGTCAAGCTTCAGGACCGCCTCGTGCATTGCAGGGTCCGACTTTGCGAGATCGCGGAAGAAGACCGGAACGTGGCCGATATTTTCCTCAAGTTGTTTCATGTCGCCAGCTTTGTAGTTGTGGCCGCCGCAGGGTATTTTTGGTTCGGTCATGATAGTCTCACCTATTTCATATATCTGCATGTTTTGATATTAGCCTTTTAGGTGGTGGCAATTTTTCCATGATTCTCTCAGCAATCATGATGCAAACTCCGGGAAATATTTTTTTCCGTATTCCAGATTTTTTTATACTCATCCGACCAAATACACCAGTAATGACAAAAAAAGTGCTGGCGCTGTTCGGGAGCAATCTCATCGGAGGAAATACCGACAAACTCCTAACCCAGGCGATCAATGGAGTTGAGGACGCCGGCTGTACGGTTGAGCGGATCAATGTTGCCCATGTGAATGCAGGCCCCTGCAATCAGACCTACTCTTGCATGGTGGAACCGACGTGTGCGATTGAGGACGGCATGAAGGATGCCTACCGGAAACTCAGGCAGGCAGACGGTATTATTATTGCAACGCCGGTGATGACCTACGGAGTTCCAGGCGCACTGAAATCATTTATGGACCGGTGCCAGCCGTTTTACATGGCAAAATACTACCGCAAACAGCCGTTCATCACACCCGAACATGTGAAAATCCGCAGAACACTCTTCATCTGCATCGGAGGAATGAAGGATCCTGATATTTTTACCGGCCCGATCCTTACGACAAAAGCATTCTGCGCAATTGTGGATGCGAAATACGCTGACGAGCTGCTGCAGAACGATATGGATACCATTCTAAACGTCGACAAAAAACCCGAGCTTCTCGCAGAAGCGTACGAGAAGGGAAAGGCTCTCGGAGAACGCATCGTAAAAATGCGGGATGGGGAGTAAATTATATTTCCCATCCCGGCGGCGGAACTCCTGTTCGAATCGTGAAGTTCACCGTTTTCTCTGCAGTATTTCCCGCATTGTCCACTGCATAGAGGGTGAGAGAAATATTATTGTCATCAAAGAGATAAATGGAGTCTGATCCATACCATCCGGCAGTGATTGGAACTTTGACCGTCACCGTCTCATCCCAGTTTTTCGGATTTAAGACGTCCTTCACATAAAATTCGTCTACTCCGGAATTACTGAGGACAAGTGCACCAATTCTTATTCCGTGCGGAACAACGTCACTGTACCAGAATGCTCCTTCTGCTGGATTCAGAATTATTATCTGAATCTGGGCATCCTCTTCAGGTACTGATATCTGAATAAATGCCATCGGAATGCCGGCTTCACTCGCCACCCCCTCCTCAGTTGCCGAGGAGTTCCACACTGCATATATCTCGTCCATCTGAGCACCTGTCATATTCTCGCTCACAAACATCATCACCGTCTGGTTTTTCAGAGGATGGTAGTAGCCTGCACACCAACCAAGAACGGATCCGTTTGGGTACAGGGTATCGTTCATATATGCCTGAATTTTTGGCGTGAGATTACTCTGCCATTTATACAAAGCATTAAACATCTCTCCATCCGGAGTTTCTCCGTAGGTTTTCAAAACAATGGGTTCACTCACTTGAGTGCTGAGGTTCGTTTGATTCAACTGATCATCTGTTCCGATACATCCCGCAGAACAGATAACACAAACAATCATTACCGCCAGAAAAACAGTCCGCCATCTTGCCATATCAAAGTATTGTCGTTGGGAGTTTAATATTATGCGGACAATTCACTCATCCGCTCATCATAAACCCGCAGCGCCCGAAGCATATCCACGTACCGGAACTCGGGCCAGGTCGGCGTACAGAAACAGACCGCCGCCTCATTGCCGTTCGCCATCCAGGGAAGAAAATTCGAAGTCCGGCGATCATTTGCCGTGCGAATGATCAGATCAACAGGCGGCATGGAAATACCCTGATACATATTTTTTGTCACGAGTTCAGGAGTAATCTGACTCACGGGAATACTTCCGTCCCGCACAGCAGCCACAATTTTTTTCGCGGTTGCCACAATCTCATTTCTTCCGCCGTAGGCGATGGCAATATGCACAAAAAATCTGGAATGATCTTTCGTTGCAACTTCCGTCTCCTCAATTATTTGCAGAAGCTCATCGTCAAGGAGCGACCTATCCCCGATCATCGTTACATTGATCTCGTTTCGATAGACCCTCTCGTCAGTCATGAGTTTTGAAAACGTATCCATGAACAGCTGGTGAAGCTCAACCTTCTCCTCTTCAGGCCTTCGGAAATTTTCCGTTGAAAACGCAAAAAATGTTACGTGACGGATGCCGAGCTCGCCCATCCAGTCAAGCACCTTCTCGCTCGTATCAGCGCCGAGACGGTGGCCGTAACCGGTATCCATTCCCCGCGATTTTGCAAACCTTCGGTTGCCGTCCTGAATTATAGCGACGTGACTTGGGATATGCGAAAGCTTTCCGCGCAGCCTCTTCGCATACACCGCTTCGGCAACCGACCGGATACTCACTGCGGGATCACCTCAACAATCATCCCGTCGTTCGGATACCGCTCGATAATCTTTCGCTCGCCGCCAAACTTGCGGGGAATTTTGCGCATCTGCTGCCAGTCGAGCTCGATTGTTCCATCAGTCATCTCCTCATAGTAGCTGCCGGCCTTCAGACAGGGAAGGATCATCTCCAGATCATTTCCCGGATTCATCGAGCCGTACATCACGGTGCCGTCATCCGTGATCATATCAAACGGCCGTGCCGAGTTCATCGCAATCCGTTTCAGCCGTTCGCGAAGCTGAACCGAGTCCTTGAACGTCGAGGTACAGTAGTGAACCTTCGGATGACCGTTGATCTCGCCCGCCCATTTCGTCGAACCCTTGATTGCATTGCAGAGAGGGTTTTCCGGCTCAAGTTTTCTCGCCCGCATCGCTTCAGCACAGCTGTCTCCCCACTCGAGCTGGTTGATGTTGAAAAAGTCCAGACTGTCAAGAAGCGGGAAAAAGTGGCGAAGTCCCGCAAGCGACGGAACCTCAATTCCCACACAAAATCCCATCTTCTTTGCATTCGCAATAGACTCCGGGAACTTGGAGGTCATAATGCCGGCCCACTCCTCGTGCGGAGGATGCATCCGAATCTCATCAACACAGGGCCGCAGGGCTGCGAGCTCCTCAAGGGTTGGGGCATGGCCGGTGTAGAGGTGAATGTGGTGGTCAGGGCCGAAATGATTTTTCAGATACGTACAGAACTCGACCACGCGGTCGAGTTCGAGCAGCGGCTCGCCGCCGGTAACTCCGGTACCAAGCGCGTCCATCACTTCTGCTTCAGGAATTGCTTCCTCAGGCGTTGTTATCTTCTGATCGTTCGCAAAAATAACATCCACATTTTTACGTTCCTCAGAGAGTGGGCAGTACCAGCAGTCGCGGTCGCATTTTCCGGTGATGAACAGCACCAGCTTCGCTCCCTGATAACAGAGTCGGCACCCCTCGCTGAGATTTTTCGGAAGTTTGTCCTTTGCCATATTACGCGGCCATCTCTTTTAACCGGGCAAGTGTTGCCTCGCGACCCATTGCTTCCAGGAACCAGCCGAGGCGGGGCCCTCGGTCGGCTCCGAGGAATGCACGGTAAACTGCGGTGAACAGTTCCTTGCCGGTAATGCCTGCGGCGGTTGCTGCGTCATAGACTGCGTTGTGCAGGACGTCTGCTTTCCACTCGCCTGCGGCAACTGCTGCTGCATAGGCTGCAACTGCTGCCTTGACATTTGCAGGTTCTGCTGCCGCGACTTCCGGAAGAGTCTGCTGAATTGCAAACTTCACATCTTCTGGCGCATACATCTCGAGCCATCTCTTCGCACGATCTGCCTGGTCCATCACTGCGTGCTCGTCCACAATTGCGTAGCCGCTGCGTTTGAGGATGTCAAAGATCGCGTCATCAGTCTGAGCAATCTGCACGACTGCGACCATGTGGCGGAACGGAATGGTTGTCTGGGGAGACGCAATTTTTGAGAGTTGATACTCGCGTGACTCGCCTGCTGCTGCGGCACGGTCGTACTCGTCGATGAGTCTGAGCAGGCCCATTCCCGGATCGAACTCAATCGTCTTATCAGGTTTTGTTTTTGCAATCAGGAAGCGGAGAACTTCCGGCGGGACGATTTCCAGCATGTCGCGGATGGTGAGAACGACTCCTTTGGATGAGTGCATCTCGCCGCGTCCTTTGAGGCTGATCCATTCATATGTGACCGGCATTGGGGCATTGTAGCCGTAGATATCTTTGGTGATGTACTTGCCGGTGTCGTACGATCCTCCGGGTGAGGCGTGATCTTTTCCGAAGGGTTCGATGGTTACGCCGTAGACTGACCAGCGCATCGGCCAGTCAACACGCCAGACAAGTTTTCCTTCGCCTTTGGAGTAGTCGGAGACTCCTTCGTGACCGCAGGAACATCTATACGCCACGGTGTGTTTTTCTGCGTCATGCGAAAGGATGGTTGCCCGCGAGATGACTCCGCACTCTCCGCAGATCGGATAGTACGGGGTCCAGCCTTCCTCAAGTTTTCTGCCGGAGACTCTCTCAAGGATCTCTTTGATCTCTTCTGCATGAACGAGGGCGAGTCTGATCTGTTCGGTGAACATGCCGGAACGGTAGGCTTCGCTTGTCCGAATAATGCGGGGATGAATATCAAGCTCCTGAATTGCGGAGAGGAACGGGTCAAGGAAGTGTTCTGCGTAGCTTTTGTGTTTGCCGCACGGACAGGGGATGTCTGAGACCGGCCATCCGATATATTTTTCGTAGGAGGCGGGGAGGAATGGGTATACTTTGCGGAGTGGATCGAAGTCATCTGCCACATAGACGAGTTCTGCGTCAACACTACGGCTTTTCAGTGCCTTGAAGATCATGTCTCCGGTCATGATTTCACGCATGTTTCCAAGGTGAATCGGTCCGGAAGGAGTGATTCCTGTGGCGATCAGCTGGTGTTTGTCGGCCGGAACGCCGGCGGCTCTGGCGTCGGCCCAGTGGATTTTTTCATTCACGCTTTTGTACTCCTGTGGATATATAATTGATATTTATGTGATCTCAATTAAGATATATCTCTTGATTGCACTGACTCTCTTCCTCATTGGGTTCGGGTCTTTATTTCTGAGCCGCCCACGGAAAAACGGAACACACGGAATTTTCACAGAAAAAAAACATCACGGAGCAGACGTGAACATCACGGAATTCTCATTCGAAAAAAAAGTATTTTCGTACTCTCACAAAATAATTTTCGATTGTTTTTTCAATTTCCGTGTTGTTCACGTCTGCTCCGTGATGTTTTTCTGTGAAATTTCCGTGTGTTCCGTTTTTCCGTGGGCGGAGCTACAACGAACGTTGGTTGCCAATAAACGAATTTATGGACAACATCTCCAGTACCCATAATGCTTAAACCGCTTCACGGTCATGGTGTAATTATGCGCCGCATGTACTATTACCAGACACCTATCGGGAAAATCGGCATGGCGGAAGAGGATGGATTCATCACCAATCTCTGGTTTCCCGGAACCCCCGCTCCGGTAGACGCGGATTTGTGGGAGACGCCGGTTCTCAAACGCGCCGCAAAACAGCTTGGCGGATACTTTGCCGGAGGAAAACATCCGTTCACCGTCCCTCTCGCACCGAAAGGAACCGAGTTTATGCAAAGCGTCTGGGCCGAGCTGCAGAAAATTCCCTGCGGGACGACCGTGAGTTATCAGGAGATTGCATGCCGGGTCGGCAAAAAGAACGCTGCCCGGGCAGTGGGACTGGCAAACAACAAAAATCCGATTCCAATTCTGATCCCCTGTCATCGTGTTATCGGAAAAAACGGGCAGCTGACCGGATACCGCGGCGGACTTGCAATGAAACAGAAGCTGCTGGATCTGGAGAAGTCAGGGTAGATTTTGTCTATTACGTTCTGTCTCCCACGGAAAAACATCACGGAGCAGACGTGATGTTTTTTTCCGTGCCTATTCCATGTCTTCCGATTTTCCGTGGGCGGCTCAGAAATAATCACCATAATAATCCTTATCTCTTTCAGCGTCGATGTTTCAGTATGTGTTCCGCAGGCGGACCAATTGAGATCGACCTCAACGACCCTCTCAAAGGCAGAGGGAAAAAGTATCGGTGCAATGATTGCGGCCAGACGTTTACCGGCTTAGGCAAACATCCCATGTGCCCGTCATGCCAGTCCGAGAACGTTACCGAGATCTGAGAATGCCAAGAACGATCCGGATTCCGTTTACCGGAGGTGACCCTGTCCTCATCAGAGGACGCTCTTCCTTTTTGCTTGTTGCCCGCGCAACGGAAAAATTTCCGCTGATTATTGAAACCGATACCGAAGAGCTGGTGCAGGGAGTATATCCTAACGATCTGATTGTTGTTTCCGCTCCCGAAGGCGGCGAAGTCGTTCCGGCGCTGTATCTTCTGGAGATGGTAGCAACCCATCACCTGCCGGTGATTGCTCTTGGAAAGAGTCATCCGGCAAGTCGCCGGATTTCGTACGTTGTCTCTGCTGCGGAAAAAATTGAGATGCGTTGCGATATCAGACGAGGAACCCATCCCGAGCAGCATCTTCTCTGCACGGCAGACGAGTTTGCCGGAATGATTCTGTTCGCAAATGAAAATAATCTCGTGATTGAAAACTGCCGCGAGGAAATTTCCGTGTCACAACTCGTGTGGGAGCTTTCGATCACCGAAGTTCAGCAGAAAAGTTTTGACTGAACATCTTTTTTCTTTCCCAAAATTTTTGCATCGATCTCTTCGTGTCTGAAGAGGACGCCGCATTTCTCACAACTGCGAACAAATGTTTCCTGAAGTGCCGGCTCTCTTGAGCCGCACCAGTAGGATTCTCCGTAGGTTTTTTCGTATCGCTCGCGAGTCCCGGGAAAATGTTCGTCGAGTCGTTCGTAGAAGTAGGTTCGCTGCCGGTCACGCAGCGAGACGGCGAAATTTTTTTCTGCGTAAACCCATGCAGCTCCCGCGTCTGCGGCACGTTTCACGATCTCGGTGATATTTTCTCTGGTGTCGGTGATGAACGGGAGGGTTGGGAGAAGGATTACTCCGCACAAAATATTTTTCGCGGAAAGTTTTTCGATTGCTGCGAAGCGATCCGAGGAGGAAGAGGCATGCGGTTCGATGATTTTGGCGACTTCGTCGCTTGCGGCGGTGATGGTGATGTTTACTGCTGCGGGAGAGTGTTCTCCGACTGCGGCAAAGAGGTCGATGTCGCGGCTGACGAGATCGGATTTGGTGAGGGCGACGACGCCGAAGTGATATCTGTCACAGAGTCGGAGAAATCCGCGGGTGAGTTCCAGGGTTTTTTCGAGTGAATTGTAGGGATCGCTCATCGCTCCGGTAATGATCGCTCCTTTCTTTTTCCTTGCAGGCAACTCTTGTTCAAGGATTGCAAGAGCCCGATCTTTTGCCCGGACGGTTGCAAAGTCATCGATTCCGTAGCACTCGCTTCTGCTGTCGCAGTAGATACAGTTGTGGGAACAACCGCGGTAGAGGTTTGCGGTGTAATTGGTCGCGAACCATCCGTTTTCGCGGTATGCGGAGAGGATGGTTTTTGCGGGAATCGTCTGCATGGATGATTGGATGATAGTTTGGTTCTGTTGGCATATGGCATTTTCCGATGAAGAATACCCCAATCGATGAGTAAAACGACAAATGGCTCAGGGATGTGCAAAAATAACCTCATATTTGCCTCAAATGGTTCATTCAACCAACATCTTTCCTGAGAGCCCTGTTTTTCAGACGATGAATTACCCTACCCACCATCAAAAGAGCCTCTATTCCTTTATATAGGTCTCGCTAAAAAGCCGTACACAACAAAAATTCCAACCGAGTTTTCAACCAAAATGACAGAGTTTTTGCCTCTGGATCAATACATGATGATGTCATGCACCCTCAGCCATAGGCCCTCTCTAAAACAAGGCAAATTACGCCTTGTTTTCCCTCAACCAATCTAAAAAAAATTATTTTCTATATCCTTCAAGCATCAGCGTCGCGATATTTTTCACCGGCAGCCCTGTAACCTGATGCAGATGGAACTCGCAGAACGGACAGACCGTCACAATATAATCTGCTCCCGTCTCCTTCACCATCTCGGCCCGCACCGCACCAATCGCCGCAGCCTCTTCAGGCCGTCCGGACTTTACCCCGCCGCCCGCACCACAGCAGCGTGCCTGCATATCCACAAACTTTTCGGCGACCGACTCCAGCAGCTCCCGCGGCTGTTCGCTGATGCCCTGACCGCGGAGAAGATGGCAGGGATCATGATAGGTGTAAGTTCCTTCAACTTTTTTCGGCGGAACAAAACCTATCTCCACGAGATACTCGGTGATGTCTGCCACGCGGAACGGTGTGTCGTAATCGTTCTTCAGCGTTGAACCGCAACCGGCACACATTGTAAGCACGGTGTCGACGCCGGTCTTCACAAATGCATCGATGTTGCGTTTCTGCAGTTCGGGAACAAATCCTGAAAGTCCGGTTCGAAGAAGCGGCGAGCCGCAGCAGACCTGATCTTTCGGGATAATGACCCGGATGCCGTTGAGGCGGAGGATCTCCATCGCATCAAGTGCAGGCTGAATAACCCGACCGTTGAACATACAGCCGACGAAAAATCCAACCGTTGCCCGTACTTCTCCGTACGGCTCGATGATCTCGGGCACGCGTTCGAGGAACGGCGTCTCTTTTCGCTCGACTGAGCGACCGGTGTCCTCAACAAGTTTTGCGAGCGCCTTATGTGCCGGCAGAGAAAGGCCGCGCTTTGCCGCCTCGGCCCGGAGTTTTTCCACCGCTTTTCTCGGGATCTCGATCTCTTTTGGACAGACCTCAACACATTTGTGGCAGGTCGTGCAGGCAAACAGACCTTTGTTGATTGCTTCAGTAATTCTGTCGGCGTCATCGCGGGGGTCGAGATTCAGCCGCTGTTCCTGCCGCATCACGGTAGGGCCGGCATACTCTGACGTCGCAAACGCCGGACAGGAGGAGATGCAGCTGTAGCACTCAATGCACTCGCGAAGCGGTTTGATCTCTTCAACCGCTTCTTGCGAGATGCCGCACTCGCCTCCGCAGGTCGGAGCTTCGGCTCCGGTTCCTGTTCCCGGATTCAGCCAGGCAATCTGTGCCATGACCGGTGCAATATCGGTGATGAGATCACGGATGCGGGGAAGCTCGAGCGGCTCGATCAGATCGCCCTCGCGTGCCTCTTCCATGCAGGCAAGTACCGGCTCGCCGTTGACGCGGACGGAACACGATCCACACTGTCCGCCGCGGCAGCAGTGCCGGTAACCAAGCGTTGGATCAAGTCTGTCGCGAACTTCGTCAAGCACATTCAGTACGCGGGCACCCTTTTCGACGTGAACCTCGTACTCTTCAACATGGGGAGCAGCGTCGACGTTCGGATCAAATCGGTTGATGCGGACTTTCACAGCCGTCCCTCCAGAATCTCGATGCCTGATCTTTCCGGCGAGAAGAAGGTGTGGCCGAAGGGCGAGGTCTCATTCGTCCACGGCGTCTTGATGTCGGTTCGCGTGTGGGCACCTCTCGACTCGCGGCGCAACAGAGCTCCATCGATGATCATCGAGGAGACGAGCAGCATGTTCTCGGTGATGACCGCGTCCGCAATTTCCCGCGGTGAGTTGATCTTCAATGGAGTTGCCCGGAGTTTTGCAATATCGCGTTCGGCAACTTTGAGGTCGAGTTCGTTCCGGTAGATACCGACATTGTTCCACATCAACATCTTCATGGTTCTCCGAACGTCAGCCGATGCGGCTGTTCCTTGGTAAAGTGCGGCAATTTTTTTCTCGGCTGCAGTGATCTGATCAACGTCGATTCGATGCTTTGCCGAGACCTCGGCAGCACCTGCTGAGACTCCCGCCCGCCTGCCGAACACCTGGGTGTCTGCGAGTGCGTTGCCGCCGAGCCGGTTTCCTCCGTGAACGCCGCCGGTCACTTCGCCTGCGGCGAAGAGACGCGGCAGTGTGGTGGCGGCATCAGGCGTGATGCGCAGTCCGCCCATGAAATGGTGGGCGGTTGGTGCGACCTCCATTGGTTCGGTTCTGATGTCGGTGCCGAACTTGAGGAACTGCTCAAGCATCAGGGGCAGTCTCACTTCGATCTGCTCTTTTGGCAGATGGGTCACGTCGAGCCAGACGCCTCCGTGTTCGGTGCCGCGTCCTTCGAGAACTTCAGTCGCGATCGATCGGGCGACAACGTCGCGGGTCGATAGCTCCATTCGTGCGGGATCGTACTTCTCCATGAACCGCTCGCCAGCGGAGTTTTTGAGAACTCCTCCTTCGCCTCTGACCGCTTCGGTGATGAGGCGGCCGCGGGTGTCGTAGGGATAAACTGCTCCGGTCGGGTGGAACTGAACCTGTTCCATGTCGATGAGTTCAGCTCCGGCCCGGTAACCGAGCGCGTAGCCGTCGCCGGTTCCGGCGGTGGAGTTGGTTGTGGTGTCATACACCTGTCCCGCTCCTCCGGTCGCAAGAACGACCGCGTCGGCAGTGATGATTCCCAGTTCTCCTTCGCGGTCGCAGGTGATTGCACCGGCAACTTCGCTGCCGTTCTTTAGCAGATCAATGACCGTCAGCTCGTCGCGTATCTCAACCGGTGAACCGCGGAGTTTTTCAAGCAGAGTCATGACGATTTCATGACCGGTGTGATCTCCTGCGTAACAGGTACGGGGAAACCGCTGGCCGCCGAACGGCCGCTGGGCTACTTCGTTGTCGCAGGTGAGATCAAAGACCGCTCCCCAAGTAAACAGGTCGCGGATCCGGTCAGGAGATTCGCGTGCGAGTATTTCTACGAGGGCGGGGTCGTTGAGGAACGCTCCGCCTTTGAGTGTGTCTTCGTAATGCGTGGTAACCGAGTCTGCGTTTCTCATTACCGCGTTGTAACCGCCTTCGGCCATGACCGTGCAGCCGCCTTTGCCGGTGATGGTTTTTGATACGATGATGGTGTCGCCGGATGCGGACGCATCGACTGCGGCACGGATTCCTGCACCGCCAGACCCGATGACGAGCACGTGGCAGTCGCTTCTGTTTTCGATTCCCATGGTTTCCCCTCTTCAGTTATTTATAGTAGGCCGCAGGAGATAAATTCCTGTATAGCTGCGGGTTTGTAGTATTATTTCTGAGTTGTTCACGGTAAATTTGAAACGCGAATAACGCGAATAGCGCGAATAAAATAATTGCCAATGGTGATTTTTGAGATATTACTAATATTACTTATTGTTTGACATTTTTTTTTTCGTTCGAGAAACAAATGCAATTTTGTGTGTGAAAAATCGCCATTGGCGATTTTTTTATTCGCGTTATTCGCGTTTCATATTTTTTCAGGCGGTTAAAAGAGGAGGACAGCTGAGATTACTCAGCTGTCTTTTCATGAATTTACGGTCGTCTCAGGAGAACTGCTGCCGCTCCGAGGATTACCAGTGCTGCAATCGGTGCAGGGCTTTTGGTTGGTGCGGGCGGAACAGTTTCAGTTGGAGACGCCGTTTTTGTCGGGAGTTCAGTTGCGGTTGCAGTCTCTACTGGGATCAGGACAAGCTTTGCGCGGACATCGGTGACATCTCCTGCTTTGTAGACATTCGAGACTTCATACACCTCATAGCCGTCTTTGTAGAAACTCAGCGTGCGGGTTCCCGGCAGCACTTCTGAGATCTGCAGCCAGTCGTTTCCTGACGGTGTGGTTCCTATGTAGTCATTGTCCAAAAACACCACAGCTCCTGCTGGGTCTGAGCCGACACGGATTCCTGCAAGACGTGTGTCCTTTGTCTGGTCTGAGTAGACGCCGACAATTTTGTCGGAGATGACCTCAACTGAAGTGACAAAATCATGATAGCCTGCCTTTACCACGCGGACTTCATGAGTTGTCGGAGAGAGATTGGGAATGGTTACGGTTCCTGACTTCACGCTCGCATAGTACATGTCATCGATGTAGACATCGACTTCGGGCATGGTGGATGTTACACCAATTGAGCCGGGCGACTTGTAAAAGTGCATCACTGCATCAACATAGGTGGTCTCTCCCGAGTTCACGTACACCATATCAGACCAGGGGAAGTACTCGGATGACTGGATGGTGACCAGATGTCCCCCCGGCTGGACCATCGCTGTTCCGGGCGAGTCCATCACATACTTGTTGTCGATGTAGACCTGACCGCCGGTCGGATTTGTGGTGACCGAGATGTATCCTGCTTCGTCTGCAAGTACCGGGGCTATGCAGATTGTTGCTATAAGGATTATCAGAAATGGAATTATTTTTTTCATATGTGATTGAATAGGCGTCGTCTGGATGTTAAGGTGTCGATCGTCTGAAAAATTTTCGTGCGTGAGATTTTGAAACGCGAATAGCACGAATCGCGTTTCAAAAAAAAGAAAAAAATTAGTTTGTCCGGCGGAGGACAAGGGCTGCCGCAAGACCGATCACTCCTGCGAATGCAAGAATCGGGAACGACGACTGTGACGGGGTTGGCACAACCGCAGTGGTGAGCGGAACGTCCATCGTTACGGTCTGTCCAGCGGCGAAGTTCACATACTCGGTCCAGTCATTGTATCCGCTGAGCTGCAGAAGCAGTGTGTGGCGTCCTTCCGAGATATCGGAAAGATAGAGCGGTGTGTATCCGCGGAATACATTATCCACATACACTTCAGCACCCGACGGAGTTGAGTCCATGCTCAGTGCTGCATAGCCTGACGGGGTCGGTGAGCTCTGCACAAGAGTGATGCTCAGCGTCCGAACCTCGTTCGGTGAGAGGGTTACTGAGGAGGTGTAGGTGTTGTAACCGTCCTTCTTCAGCATAATCGAGTGGGTTCCTGCAGAGAGCGGGCCGACATTCAGGTAGCTAACTGATGAACCCGAGGAGTAAGCGGTGTTGCCCATGTAGCTTCCGTCCACATAGACTGCGGCTCCGGCAGGTGTTGAGGTGATTCTGAGGTAAGCGTCAGAGCTTGATACCATGTTCACGTTCATGTATGCCGTGCTGCCTGCACCCACACTTACGGTCTGGGTGTAGACATTGTATCCTGAGAGGACGAGTTTCACGTTGTGCGAGGTTCCTGAGGTGACGGTGATGACGGCGGGTGTTGTGTCATAGTAGTTTCCGTCGACATAGATGTTTGCGCCGCTCGGGGAGGACTGAACGTTAATGTAGCCGTAGCTGACTGCACTTCCAAGAGTTGCGGACACATAAGTGGTCTGGCCGTTTGATACCGAGTAGGTTCCGTAGAAGGTGTTGTATCCGGGTTTTTCGAGGCGGACCGAGTGGGATCCTGAGTCAACCGATACGGTAAGCGGAGTTGTCCCTTTGTAATTTCCATCCACATAGGCGTTTGCTCCGGACGGTGAGGAGGAGATGTCAAGGTAGCCGTTCTGCACGACCGGGGTAAGGTATGCGCTTACGGTGATGTACTCTCCGCTCGTTACGTCGCCGACATACTGGTGATAGTCATAGTAACCGTTTTTGGAGACGGTTATGTCATGGCTGATCGGTGTTCCCGTGGTGTAGACGGTGATGTAACAGGGTGTTGTGCCCTCATAGGTTCCTGAGTCATAGACGTCCGCCCCTGATGGGGAGGATGTGACGTAAATGGTCGCGGTGTCGCCGCCGATATTGGCGGCAGCCGGTATTACGCATAATGCTGCTGCGATCAGCAACACCAACACAAGATGAGATATTCTCATAATATGTTACCATTGTGTGGATGAATGATATAATCTTTGGTTAACAGGAGAAAAGCTTCGTTAAGGCTTCTTCTCCTGATACTCCGGGTTTTGCTCCCAGTTTTATTGCGGCCGGTGTTGCTGCGGTGACATTTTTTCTGAGGAGATCTTCAATTGTTGAGATTTCGGTGACTTTTGCTGCGGGGATGCCGAGTTTTTCAAAGACTGAGAGGTCAAAGAATCCGCAGCCGACAAATCCTTCTGATGTTTTTGCGAAGATGAGGTTTGCCGGTCCGAACTCTACGCAGTATGCGTCACCGGAGAAGTTGGGCGCGGTTAGTTTGGCGTGATCGGGTGAGAGGTACTCGATGTTCATAGTATGATAGTATCTTGCGCTGGTACTCTAAATGGGTTGTCCATGAGACCTCGTTGTCCGCAAAATGTATCGGGATATGCAGACCAAATACTATACCATGATTCGGGAGATACGGCAGTACGGCGATCCGGTACTTTCCGGCACCGCAGAAACGGTGCCTGAGATGACACCGGACGTGCAGGAGATTTTAACTGATATGTGGGACACCATGGCCGCGAATCGGTGCGTGGGCCTTTCTGCTCCGCAGATTGGTGTTTCCCTGCGGCTGTTTGTGATAAATGCAGGTGGTGTGGTGATTCGCGGGGCAAACCCTGAGGTGCTCTCTGTTGGAGCACTCGTTGAGGAGACGGAAGGAAGCCCCTGTGTTCCGGGCATCCAGCGTCCGGTCCGCCGCCCGAGAAAAATTGCGGTCAGATATCTGGATGAGTCAGGCGAACTCATTGAGTGCGAACTCAAAGGAGTTTCTGCCCGGGCATTTCTCCATGAAAAGGATCATCATGAAGGAAAACTCTTCATCGACCATCTCAAGCCGGTCCAGCGAAAACTGATCCAAAAAGATCTGGATAAAATTGCCGCGAGCCAAACCCGGACTGAAATGGATATTTGAAACGCGAATCGCATGCCTCCGGCCTGTGAATCACGTTTTAAAATCTCATTCTGCCATCTCATCGCCTCATTTACCTTTTCAGATAAAATTTTCGCGAGCCAAAGTCCCCAAACCAAAAACACATAATATGTGAGAACAGAACTACTTCTCATGACGACCGCTCCTACCCAGGAAGAGATTGCAGCTCTTGTCCCGAAAATCCGTGCGGACACCGAAAAGTTTGCCAAACTGAAAGGCTGGACCTTAAATCCCAATGATCCGATCACCGAATCTGTTCTGGAAGGACTTGCCCGCAACAAACTCATGCGGGGAAAACGTTTCTGTCCCTGCAGGCTCCCGAGCGGTGATTCCGAAATCGACAAACACTACATCTGTCCATGTCGGGATCTCGATGAGGATATGGAAAAGGACGGCCACTGCCACTGTTATCTCTACATGAAATAATTTCACTCTGAAGTAACCATCTTTTTTCCGTGCGGTAAGTAATTTATATTGATTAACTCCCATGTAACTGGGATGGATAAAAAAGTGTTGTATGGGGTGGCAGGTCTCTGCCTTCTTTTCGCAGTCCTGATGGCAGGGTGTGTGACCACGCCGTCTGATGACGAGAAAAAGACCTACATTGTCGGTATTGACGCGGACTATCCGCCGTTCTCCTACCTTGGCGATAATGGTCAGTTCATTGGTTTTGATGTCGAATCGGTAAAGTGGATCGCTGAAGAGCAGGGATTCAATGTCGAGATTAAGGCTGTCGCATGGGACGGCATTATTCCGGCACTGCAGACCGGCAAGATTGACATGGTCTACTCTGGTATGACCATTACGCCGGAACGTGCGGAAAAAGTGAACTTCACGATTCCGTACTGGCAGGTGAACCAGGGTATCGCAGCAAAGAACGGTTCAACGTTCACCACTGAGCAGTTCAAGAACGGCGAGCTGACAATTGGTGTGCAGCGCAGCTGTTCTGCCGACCAGTGGATGCAGGACTTCTTTGGTGATGCAACCTACAACCAGATGGTAAAAGACGGAAAGATCATGCTCTATGATACCTTCCCGATGTCGATGGTTGCCCTTGAACAGGGACGTGTCCAGACCGTCATCTTCGATGACGTCAACATTGAGGACTACATCAAATCCAAACCTGAACTGAAGTTCGTTGGTGTCATTGAGACCGAAGAGTTCTATGGCGTTGCAGTCCGCAAGGATGATAACGAGCTTCGCGCGACGATGGATGTAGGTCTTGCTAAGCTCATGGCTTCTGACAAGTGGACCGAGCTCATCCAGAAGTACATCATCACTGACGAAGTAGCCGTTGTGCCGACAGAAGAGGAAACTACCGCTGTCCCAACAA
The DNA here is from genome assembly GCF_032714495.1 of Methanorbis rubei. Lineage (NCBI taxonomy): Archaea > Methanobacteriati > Methanobacteriota > Methanomicrobia > Methanomicrobiales > Methanocorpusculaceae > Methanorbis > Methanorbis rubei. The sequence goes on from NZ_JAWDKB010000002.1 coordinate 249,637, forward strand.
GCGACGCAAACGCTACGGCAACTACTCCATAAACAGAGTTGCAGTCTGCCAACCGGCAGAACTTCTTTTTTTTTTGAATTTGAAATTTTCAGAAATATCAAAGAGCAAAGCTCGAAAAAAATGAGATAGGATTACTGCATTAGCGCAAGAATTCTGTGCGCCATATGTGCTGCATTCTCGCCGCCATCGACAGCCATGCAGGCTACCGGCACACCCTTCGGCATCTGGGCAATCGAGAGCAGAGCATCAAGTCCGCCGGCAATTTTTCCTGAAACCGGAACACCGATCACCGGTTTTTCTGTCCGTGCCGCAACAACTCCCGGAAGCGCAGCAGACATACCGGCAATGCAGATGAAAATTTTCGCATCGCTCGCTTTCACATAGGAGTCCAGCTTATCTGCATCGCGGTGAGCAGAGATAATCTGCATATCATAACTGATCTTATACTGCGCGAGAGTGCCCGTGACTTTATCGATAATTGCCTGATCTGATGCTGATCCGGCAATAACTGCAACATCTGCCATTAGTATAAGTATTGTCTCTTCACATATATGTACAAACATCCCTGATACCATGTACAACGAAACACTTCTCATGATGCCAGGACCCGTGCCGATGCCCGAGTCCGTCAGAAATTCCATGACAAAGCAGGCCATCAACCACCGCAGCAAAGAGTTCGGCGCCTGCTACGCAGATATCGTCCGCATCTTAAAACCGGTTTTTGGAACCACCAATGACATCCTTGTCCTCTCGGGCTCCGGCACCGCAGGACAGGAAGCAGCCATTGGCAGCTTTGCCAAAGGCAAAAAAGTCGCGGCACTCGTCAACGGAAAATTTGGCGAACGACTCGGTCAGATCGCTGACATCTACGGCGAAGCAGTCATGATCGAGTCTGAGTGGGGACACCCGTTAAACCTTGAAGGACTCAAAGAGGCTCTTGAGAATGGTGCAGAAGTTGTGACCCTCGTCCACAACGAAACCTCTGCCGCAATCCTCAACCCTGCTGAAGAAGTTGGAAAACTCGCCCGCAAACATGACGCACTCTTCGTCCTTGACGCCATCACCTCGATCGGCGGCGATGTTGTTGAGGCAGACAAATGGGGCGCAGATATTGCAATTGTCGGCTCCCAGAAGTGTCTTGCAGCCCCCGCAGGACTTGCTGCAGTCTCAGTCTCACAGCGTGCATGGGACCGGCTCTCTGAAAAACGCCCGCTCTATCTTGATCTCCAGAAGGCAAAGAAGTCTGCCGACGGCAACCCGATGGAGACCCCGACCACTCCGGCAGTCCCGCTCTTCCTCGCACTCCGCGAGGCATGCAAGCATATCGAAGCAGAGGGTCTTGAAAACCGTATCGCCCGCCACCACAAAATGTCTGCCGCAGTCCGTGCCGCGGGTTCGGCATGGGGACTCTCCCTTGTTCCGCAGGTTGACGCACTGCACAAACCCTCGAACACCGTCACTGGATTCTTCTACCCGGCAGGCGTTGACGACTCTCAGATTCGCGGCGCATGCAAAAAGATGGGCATCGAGTTTGCCGGCGGCCAGGACCGGATGAAAGGTAAGATCTTCCGTATCGGCAACATGGGAATCATCGACACCCCTGAAATTCTCGCAACCGTTGCAGCCGTTCAGATGTCGTTCAAAAAGGCCGGATACAAACTCGAAGGTGACGGTCTTACCGCCGCAGTCGAGGTCCTGTCCGCATGATCATTGGTGTTGCTGACACAACGTTCGCCCGTGCCAACATGGGCGCCTTTGCAATCGATGAGCTCAAGAGGCACACAAGTGCCCGCATCGTACGGGTAACGGTCCCGGGAGTCAAAGATCTCCCGGTCGCCGCAAAAAAACTCATCGAAGAGGAAAAGTGCGATATTGTCATGGCACTTGGGATGCCCGGAGGAAAAGATCAGGACAAAGTCTGCGCCCACGAGGCATCGCAGGGAATCATGATGGCGCAGCTGATGACGAACCGCCACATCATCGAAGTGTTCGTCCATGAAGACGAGGCAAAGAATGATGCCGAGCTTGCATGGCTGCTTGAGCAGCGGACCCGCGAACATGCGGTCAACGTCGTCCTCATGCTCACCCGCCCGCAGGAAATGACAAAACTCTCCGGCACCGGTCAGCGTCAGGGCTTTGCCGATGCCGGGCCCGCCCGAAAATAATCAAGCAGAAAAGACTATATAATCTCCCTGTGAGGTACTCATATGAAGAACGTTGACATGAAACTTGACGGAAACATTCTGACTATCAAAGTGGACATCTCCAAAGAGTTCGGTGTATCCGGCTCCGGTAAATCGATCATCATTGCCTCATCCGAAGGAAACCAACCCATTGTTCCTGACCATGATGTCAAGATCGGGCTGAATGTGTACCGCAAGAACACCAACTAATCTTTTTTCATTTTCTGTTTTATTGCGTTCGCAGCTCCGCCCACGGAACACACTGAACACACGGAAATTTCACAGAAAAATATCACGGAGCAGACGTGAACATCACGGAATGATATCAAAAAAATTAATCTGTGATTTTCCTCTGATCATGCCCACCCAACCACCACTCAGTTTATATTTTTGTTCGCGTGTTTCAGAAATCGCACTATGTAACTCCCATATAATTCCGTGCTGTTCACGTCTGCTCCGTGATGTTTTTTTTCTGTGAAATTTCCGTGTGTTCCGTTTTTCCGTGGGCGGAGCGGAAATAATCCAAAACCTATTCGCTGGATAATTTATATCAGTTCACAAAGCCCACTACATACACACTATCTCACAGGTGCTAATTCGATGCGACTCGTAATGAAGTTTGGCGGAACCTCTGTTGGCGATGAAAAGAGCATTGCCAACGTGGTCAACATCATCAAGGAATCCCGCGACGCCGGTAATGAAATCGCAGTCGTTGTCTCGGCAATGACCCGCGTCACCGACCAGCTTATCGCAACCGCAGAAGAGGTCATCAACTGCAAACAGAAACCTGCTCTTGATGCATTCATTGCGTCCCTGCGCAGCCGCCACATGAAAGTGCTCGAAGCGGTCGCCCCCGACTTCGTGGACGAGATTGGCGAGTATCTTGACTCAAGATTCATGAAACTCTCCAACATCCTTCTCGCAGTCCACAACCTCCGCGAACTTACTCCGAGATCCAGAGACTACATCATCTCCTTTGGCGAGCGGCTGTCAGCTCCCATCATCTCCGCAGCACTTCGTCAGGGCGGTGTCCCAAGCAGCTACATGAGCGGCTGTGACGCAGGAATTCTCACCGACGGCGTGCACAACGGTGCAACCGCACTTCCGGAAAGCTACCCGAGAATTCAGGCACGCGTCGGCGCACTCCTCACCGAACAGGTGCCGGTCGTCATGGGATACATGGGCTGTTCCGCAGACGGCGCAGTCACCACGCTTGGCCGCAGCGGCTCTGATTACTCAGGGGCAATCATTGGTGCAGGAATTGACGCTGACGAGATCCTCATCTGGACCGACGTTGACGGTGTCATGACCACCGACCCGCGCCTTATCCCTGAAGCACGCGTGATCAACTCCATCTCCTTCCTTGAGATGATGGAGATGTCCTACTTTGGTGCGAAAGTCATCCACCCGCGAGCCCTTGTTCCGGCAATGCAGAAAAATATCCCGGTCCGCGTCAAGAACACCTTCAACCCCGGACATCCGGGCACCGTCGTCATCCGCGAGCCGCATGCCGACAAGAGAGTCGTGAAGGCGATCTCGTTGATAAAGAATGGCTGTCTCATCAAAATCAGCGGTGCAATCATGGCAGGAAGACCAGGCGTTGCAGGCGAGATCTTCACCGCTCTTGCCGAAGCCGGAGTCAATGTCATGCTGATATCGCAGGGCTCCTCAGAGATGACCATTTCCTTGATAATCACCGAAGAGCATCTTGACGCGGCCCTCACGGCGCTTGCCGAGGTAAAGAGAAGAGGTGTCATCCGTGAGTTCGACTTCGACCGCGACGTTGCGGTCGTCTCGGTTGTCGGTGCAGGAATGGCAGGGACCTACGGGACCCTCAGCAGAATTTTCCACGGACTCGGCGTTGGCGGCATCAATGTGATGATGCTCTCGCAGGGGTCTGAGGTCAACGTCTCGTTTGTCGTGAAGGAAGCGGACGGCGTCAAAGCGGTTCGTGCGATTCACGAAGAGTATCATCTGGAAGCAGAGGAACAGGCATGAGCAAGAAATATTCATACAAAGATGCGGGAGTGGACATCGATCTGGAAGCAGACGGTGTCAAGTCACTTATTCGCCAGCTGAGTTTCCGGAGAAGCGGCGAACACGGCATGGTCGGCGGCGTCGGCCATTTTGCCGGAATGATCGACTTCGGACCAAAGGTTCTCTCGCTGTGCACTGACGGTGTCGGTACCAAAATGCGGGTGGCAGACGATCTCCGCGACTGGTCAACGGTCGGCATTGACTGTATTGCGATGAACGTCAACGACATGTACGTGATGAACATCGAGCCGATCGCGTTCGTGGACTACATCGCAACCGAAGGCATCAAAGCCGACCAGATGATTCAGATCGGTATCGGTCTGAACGAAGGTGCAAAACTTTCCAACATGAACATCGTTGGCGGCGAGACGGCGACCCTGAAAGGCATGGTGACCGGTCTGGATCTTGCTGGCACCTGTCTTGGTGTGCAGGACCGCGACCGCGTGGTGAGCGGCGAGAAAGTGAAGCCCGGCGATATCATCATCGGTGTTGCAAGTACCGGCGTTCACTCAAACGGCTACACGCTCGCAAGAAAAGTTGCCACTGAAAACGGCGGCTACTCGGTAAAACTTCCGTCCGGCAAAACGATTGGAGAGGCATTAATCACGCCGACCCGTATTTACTCCGAGGTTCTGGATGTCTGCCGTGCAGTTGAGGTCCATGGGATGTGCCATGTTACCGGCGGAGGACTGTTGAACTTCCTGCGCATCAGCGAGTACGGTTTCTCGATCGATGATCCGATGCCGGTTCCCGAGGTTCTGCAGTGGATTGCAGAAAAGGGTGAACTTGAGATAAACGAGCTCTACCGGACCTTCAACATGGGCATGGGCTTTGCGTTCATTGTCCCTGAAGCAAGTGTCGCAAAGATTCTTGCAATGGTTGATGGTGCCCAAGTGGTTGGCCGTGTGATTGAGGAACACAAGGTCCTGTTGAAGGGCGTTGAGATTCTCTAAATTTTTTTTATTTGGTATTGTTCGCAGCTCCGTGGGCGGAGCTACGAAAAGCATTGTCTACCAAACAAACGACTCGTGGATAAAGCTGAAATATTTTTTCCACCCGCAATCTCTATCTCATCTCCTGCTGATACTTCTCTATGAAATATCCGTTACTCATGGCAGTTGTTCTTCTTGCCTGCCTGATCTTTTCTGCCGGATGTGTTACCGGCGGCGATCAGAATGAAACTCTGCCCACAATGACACCGGTTCCTGTTGTTCTCGAGTCGGTGACAATTTTCCCTGAGACCCCGGGTGTGACCTACACACTTACGGCAAAACCATCGGTTGAAGAGCAGGGAAATGTTGAGATGCATCTCAAAGCAGTTGCGGCCCGCGACCTCCGAAAGGACGGCTACAACATCAGGTACACATTCTTTGTCTACAACACCGGTTCTGTCGAACAGGGCTGGAGCCCGCAGAGCTACGAGGATGTTGTGAGCGCCGGTATTCCATACTCTACCAAGATCGATAGAATTTATCCTTCAAACGAACGGGTACTGGATGTGATGCTGCCGAGAGCCGCAAGTGTGAAAACATTCGACGTGACAAAGCCGTATGTCTACGGAGTTGTTGCAGTGGACGTCACTGTCTAAATCCAAAACACTATATCCTTCCCTCTCCACTATTTTTCCAATGATAAAAAAATACCAGACAACAATACTTCTCCTTCTCTTTCTTGCAGTTGCCGCTCTGATACCCGCAGTCTCTGCGAGCGATCTGACCCTGTCAGGTCCGTCCAGCATTATTGCTGGGAATGACTTCACACTCTCGATTGCCGGCGGCAACCCGCTTGGGACGGTGACCCTTTCGATGACCTCGGGCGACAGGCCTGACTTGAAACTTCTTGCGGGTCAGGTGGGTGTGTCAGGCTCGGCAGCTTCTGCAAGCGTGGTGCTGGACGCGTCCGGTCGTGCCCGTGTTGAGTACACCACCCAGTCCGGCGGCGAGGAGTCCACCTGCCACTTCTCTGTGTCTGATGGTTCGAGTTCTGATTCAACGTCCGTGAAGATAACCCGCGGCACCGTTAGTGCAACCGTTGTGGCAACGAAGAGGCCGACATCTGCATCCAACACGTATCCGATCGGTTCAGAGATCACGCTCTCGGGAGCAGCTCCCGGAACGAGTAAGGTGTATCTGTTTATGACCGGCCCGAACCTTCCGGCTGGCGGTGTGAAACTTTCGAACCCTTCAGTCGCCTCAGTGACCGGCGAACCCGACACGTTTGACTCGCGGCCGGTGAACAACAACATGTGGACCTACAAGTGGCAGACCTCAGGCCAGCTTGACCCCGGGACCTACACGATTTACGCAGTAGACCGTCCGGCGAACAGATATTCATTATCTGACGCAAGCTACTCAACCTACTCGGTCACCCTTACCCGTCCGGGAATGACCGCGGGAGTCTACGGTGGTATTCCTGAAACTTCCACGCCCGAGGCAACCGCTGTCCCGACCGAACCGGTTGCAACCGCCTCACCAGAGCCGATCGAGACTCCGGTGCCAAGCGTCTGGGATCAGATTGCATCATGGTTCTCAGGTCTCTTCCGTGCCTCGGCAGCTGAGCCGGTCGGCTATGTCCTGAAGGATGGAGTGATTACTATCTCAGGCGAGACCATCTTCTCAACCGAGAAGGAACTCGCCATATCGATTGAGCCGTACTTCACCGCAGCTCCGAAGGGTTCTGCTGAACTCTCAGAATGGTCGGGAGTCGTGCCGGTCGTTGTCGGTACTGGAGGCGTCAACGTCTGGTCAGCAACCGCTGCGGTTTCTACGGGCAATTACATCGTGACGGTCGAGCCGATTGGCGGCGGTCAGACGATGAGCTGGGAAATCACGGTTGTTGATGCGTAAATTATTTTTTTTAAAACGCGAATAGCGCGAGTCGCATGCCTTCGGCCTGCTCACCGCTTCGCGGAATAAAAAAATCGCCAATGGCGATTTTTCAAAAAGAAATTTTTTTAATTTTTTCTGAGCGGACTGATCAATCTAAAATAAATTATTTTACTATTTTTTTTCAAAAATCGCCATTGGCGATTTTTTTATTCGCACTATTCGCGTTTCAAAAATCACATCCCGTAATTTCTAAAAAAATTATTTTTTATTTTTCGGTCGGCTTTTACCGGTCCACATCGGTTTTTTCCCGTACTTTTCCTTCAGCGCCGCAAGTTTGTCAGGAACTTTTGGCCCTGCGACTCCCACAATCATCCGCGTGAAACTTTCCGGTCCCATCAGCAGATTGTAGGCCTTCTGATCTTTGTTGAACCTCACCAGCACCGAATCGATCGCAACAACCGAACCGTACGGTGCGGAGAGCAGTGCTTCGTGCTCAGGATTCCGGTGATGCGCAGGCAGTGCGACGTAGGTTGGGACATCGCCGGTTCCGTCGCAGACGAGATACAGATAATTTTTTGCGTCCCCGATGTCAGCAGACATCACGGACACGGTCACGTGAATGCGTTTGCCCAGATGTTTCTTCAGTTGCGAAAGTCTCGCACGCTTCGCTGCCGCAGGAACACGGTAGCCGCATCTGCGGTGACCGTCTTTCCGAAGAATCGCGTAGGAAAATTTCACGTCCGTGTTTACGAACCGGTACTTCTCCTCACCCTCGCCGAGCGCCAGCATCAGCTTTGTTGCTTTGATATCCTCATACGTTACAAACGTCCAACAGGGAGACACACTGCAGTGAACCCCGCGGATGTCATTGCACGGCGCATAGAGAGTAAGCCCGCGCTGCTTCAGAGTGCGTGAGAGATTTCGAAGCATCGTTGCGTTCGAAAGATCTGCAGGTTCAAGCAGGATCAGATTTCCGTCTGCGGAAAGATGTTCAGAAAGCCGCATCATAATCTCTGCACGCTTCTCATCATCAACCGCCAGCTCATTTACCATGTTCGAGCAGACGATCAGATCGAACTCGCCTTCAGGAATGTTTTCCGTGATGTCTGCGGCGATTGGTTTGTGTGCCGTTACATGGCTGCCGGTTTTTTTCACAAACTCCGGCACCACATGTAAGTACGCCTCGCGGTGAATCTCGGACCGTTCAAGGGCGGTGACCTCTGCGGTCATCCCCTCGCACTGATCCAGCACGCGTGCGATTGCGACTGTGACCGTTCCGGGTCCCGCGCCAACATCCAGAACTCTGATGTGATCGCGAATGAGTCCGTCGCGAATCAGTCTGACGAAAAACTCCGTGAACTCTGCAACGTATCCGGGCATCTGGTATGCCATGTAGGCGAGGACACTGTACCCGCCTTTGTACTGCACAACGCGGCGTTCGCCCTCCTTCCAGTACGAATCCTTCTGGGAGCTGACCGCATGACGGATTTTTTCGAGAACCGTCTCATCCCTCCATGGCTTTCCGGAGACCTTCTCTATGTACGAAAGTGTCAGAGCATCCAGCCGTTGATCAGTTCCGCGGTTTTTGATCAGATTGTCGAGCCGCTTCTCCTCCGCTTCCGTGAGAGCGTGCCGCTTTGGTAATGAATCCATAAATCAGAAAAGAGTTTATGCCAGCGGATGAATCGTACATCCGTCCGGCTCGGCCTCCACGTCAAGTTTCGTCCGCACTGCCTTTGATGAGACAATCCCGGAGTTTCCAGACGGATCACTAATGATCACCGTCACGGGAATCTCTGACTTTCTTGCCTGTTCAATATGTTCCAGCAACTCAATCGCGTTCCTCGTCTCCTCTCCTTCGCAGGAAAGAAGTGCACGCCGCACAGCGTCTTCCGCACGAAGGAGAATGCCTTCGATGTTGGAGACAAATCCGCTGCATGCAGGACCCGGACGGATGTTGATGCCGAACTCAGGGATATCGATCTCGCCCTGCATACTGCGGACGACGCGTGCATTCAGATCATCGGGTGTTTCCACCTTCATCTCCCAGCGGCACGGCTCGCGATCATTGAGCACCATCGTGTCGGTGACGCGGAAACCGCAGTCTGGACAGACACCGCTCAGCAGAAGAATATCGGAAAAATAGGGAATGTTTTCCGTATCATAAATATATTCGATATCCTTGCCGCAATCAGGGCAGGGGCCTGGAACAACCTGACGCATCGGGGTTTACATGCCTCCGATCTTCTCGCGGGAGATGCGAACGCCGGTCGGGGTGATGATGACATAGCGCTGGTCGCCAAGACCAATGATGTCGCCGTTCACGTCTTTGGAAACGGCACGGAGATCACCCATCACGCGGTCGAACATGATCTTGTCGAGTTTGAGTTTGGTGATGTCAACGATGACGATATTGTTATTGTAGACCTCGTCCTTGACACGCGGACAGTCTTTGATGTCAGCAATGGTTGCAACTTTTACATACATGACTGCCGGTTCGTCAGCGCCTGCGACTCCTTCGTAGGAGGCAAGGTCTAACTTCATGTAGTCATCTTCGGAAGGGGTGTCCTTCTTTGATCCGAAAACTCCGTCAAGAAATCCCATATGAAAAATAGTTTATTTGTTGTTTATTTAATGCTTTGTATGCCTGCGACTCAGAGTTCAAGATTCCAGAGTTCATCACCGATGTAATGCAGGTTCTTTGCGGCCTTGCCTTTCTCCAGCGCAATGATTCCTGCGGCATCGTAGAGGGGAATGACCACCGCAAGAGGTTTTCCGTGACTTTCATCCACGACGAGCGCAGGAAGTCCGGCACGGACATCGTCGGTGACCGAAACGACGCCCGGCCGCATGACGTCAGCGCCGTTGATCATGTACGGGACCGCGCCCATGTCAACAGAGATGCGTCTGCCGGAGAAGGGTCTGAGGACTGCACCGCGGAGGGTCGGGAACGCCCACTCCTCCTGTTCCATGACAAGCGGCTTCTTGTCGATGATATAGATGTTGAACTTGGACGCAGTCTCGGCAATCTCAATCATGGGGGCGTTGTAAAGCGCGGCATCTTCGCCGATACTTTCGCCGAGTTTTTTCATGAGTGATGAGAGCTGGCTCTTTTTTATTGCGTGACGTTTTTTGATCGTGAGTTCTACCATTTCTGCATATCTGTTTTGTCACGGAAAATTATAATGCTTCAGTTCTTCGTAGTGTTTTGTCTCTAATCATGCTCCGCCCACGGAACACACTGAACACGCGGAATAGGCACGAAAAAACATCACGGAGCAGACGTGAAAAATCACGGAAGACGAAAACAATTCAATCCCGTGCTGTTCATGTCTGCTCCGTGATGTTGAAATATTCTGTGTGTTCCCGCGAAGCGGTAAGCAGGCCGAAGGCATGCGTTCCGTTTTTCCATGGGCGACTTAACAATCACTCCTATATTACCAAAAAGTTGATCTCTTCTCAGCGTGATAATGAAAATAATGAATGATGCGTTGAGCTGCCGGACGATTGGTGTTGTCAGATCACCGTTCAAAGAGAAGGGCGACGCTCCGAGTCAGGGACGTCACACTGATGAGATAAGCATGATCGAGATAGCCCCCGAGTACCGTGACGGACTTGACGGCATTGCCGCGGGAGATGATCTCTTCATTCTCTGCTGGTTTGATCGGTCCGATCGAACGATTCTGAAGACCCGTAAACGAGGGGAGAACGAAGGCCCGCTTCGCGGCGTGTTTTCCACCCGCTCTCCTGCACGCCCCAATCCGATCGCGCTAACGCTCGTCAAACTTGTGGAAATATCCGGCGGCACACTTCGGGTTCGTGGGCTTGAAGCGTTAGACGGCACGCCGGTTATTGACATCAAACCTTACTCAGCAGGAATCGATACGCCGCGTGAGTCGTGATCGTATCCCCCCGGCTTTCCGCGGACTGAAATACAATCAATGACAAACATTGGTTATCAGCCTGATGAATGCGGAGGTAACTACCCCTACGCTATCTTTATGTGGGAATGAAACGAATACATTAAGCACTCTTCCATGAGTCCGTAGGACTCGTGAGATGTTTCGTCCCTTTCGGGGCGGAACTCTACCTGATGAGACAAACGAGGTATCCTTATGACAAAGAGACCGCTTGAAATTTTAGATCAGGTCCTTAACCGCCAGCCGGTGATTATTTCACTGAAAGGCGGGAGGGAGATCCGCGGGGTTCTCCAGGGCTACGACGTTCACATGAACCTGGTTCTTGACAAGGCTGAGGAAGAAGGAGAGAAGGGTACTGTCCAGCTTGGAACGCTTATCGTTCGCGGCGACAATGTTATCTACATCTCTCCGTCTGTAGAATAAACTTGAGGTGAATTACAACAATGACAAAAGGCACGCCATCAATGGGTCTGCGGAACAAGCACTCCCACATCATCTGCCGCCGCTGCGGAAAACAGTCCTTCCACGCCCGGCACGGTGTTTGTTCCTCGTGCGGATTTGGCAAGAGCGCTAAGATCCGCGGGTACAGCTGGACGAAAAAAGCAGCAGATAACTAAAAAGGTTGTTGTATGAGTGGTATTGCCGGCATCGTCGATTCTCGCGGTGTCGCCTACCCCCTATATTATGCTCTGCATGCCCTCCAGCATCGAGGCCAGGAGGCAGCAGGCATATCTACTTTTGACGGGAAGGACTTGTCTTTGTACAAGGGTCCCGGACAACTTTCCGAAGTGTTTAACGAGTCTATTCTGGCGAAACTATCTGGCAATGTCGGAATCGGTCAGGTTCTGTACACACAGAAGGCTCATCGCGGGAGACCGGAAAATATCCAGCCGCTGAAATTTTCTTTTCAGGGTCATGTGCTGTCGATTACGGTAAGCGCTGCGCTGGTGCAGGACAACCGCGAGGCTCTTCGGACTGAGTATGAGGGGAAGGGACACATCTTTTCGACGACCACTAACGCTGAGCTGATTGCAGCGATGATCGCTCATGAGCTCATTTCTGGAAAGAATGCAGAGGACTCGTTTGTCAATGCGATCCGGCGGCTGAAAGGAGCCTACGCCGGTGTTGCAATTCTTGACGGTGTTTTGTACGCGTTCCGTGATCCTCTCGGAACCAAACCGCTCTGTCTTGGCGAGTTTGCCACCGGCTACATCGTTGCCTCGGAAAGTGTTGCGATCGATACACTTTCCGGAGATTTCATCCGCGATGTTGTGCCCGGAGAACTTGTCATTGTGACCGAGGAAGGCGTTTCCGCCCGTCAGGTGCTCAAAGCTGATCATCATGCGTTCTGTGTATTTGAGTATGTCTACACTGCACGACCCGACTCGGTTATCGATGGTGTTCTGGTGTACGATGCCCGCAGAAAGATCGGTGAGAAACTTGCGAAGTATCCGGTCAAGGCTGATCTTGTCTCGCCGGTGCCGGACTCGGGCACGGCATTTGCCACAGGATTTGCTGATGTGTCCGGCATTCCGTACATGGAAGGTCTCTTGAAGAACCGGTATGTCGGACGAACGTTCATCATGCCGGCACAGAGTCTTCGCGAGAATGCGGTGCGGATGAAACTCAATCCGGTCCGCAGACATGTCGAGAACAAGTCTGTTGTTTTAGTGGATGACAGTATTGTCCGCGGCACCACATCGCTCAGGATCGTTGAGATGGTCCGTGACTTTGGTGCGAAAGAGGTCCATATGCGTATCGGCTCCACCCCGATTATTGCGCCCTGCTACTTCGGCGTGGACCTACCGACCCGCGATGAGCTGATTGCGAACGGTCGGAGCACTGAAGAAATCCGAAAGATGATTCATGCAACAACGCTTGAGTACGTCTCTGAAGAGGATCTTGTGGACTCCATCGGCATCCCGGGCGAGGACCTCTGCATGGCCTGTGCCTGCGGAAAGTATCCGCTTGAAATTCCGGGCGAACCCTGCTGTGCGTGCCGCAGGGTGTATCCGGCAGAAGATAACTGACCGGTATTTTTGTCCGGTTTCCTATTTTTTCAGTACAATTGTAATTCCGCGAAAATATTTTGTCGATAGATGTGTGCTGGTGAAATGGGTTTTGTTTCGAGAAAAAAACACGGATAATATTATGCCTGTATGATGTCGTGAAAGTATTTCCTCACGATTGTTTCTGGTATCACAAAAAATCATCATCACGGAATTCACAAGTAATGCGATATTCCAGTGATGTTTTCGTCTGCTTTGTGAGCTCAAAGTGCCGAACTTTTTTTCGGAAAAAATAGGGCTGACATATCGACTCCCTCATGTTCCAGCAACATCGCTTTTGTCCCGACACCACCGGCGTAGCCTGTCAAATTGCCGCTGGTTCCCACTACCCGATGACAGGGAATGATAATGGAGATTGGATTATGCCCCACCGCTCCACCAACCGCCTGACTGGACATTCGTTCTTTTCCCAGCCTATTTGCCATTTTTTTGGCAATTTCTCCGTACGTGATCACCTCTCCATATGGAATTTCACACAAAATATCCCACACTTCCTGCCTGAATTCTCCGCCGTGAGGACGAAGGGACAGCTCCGAAACCAGAGGTTTCTCTCCGGAAAAATATCTGTCCAGCCATCTCTTCGTAGAGACAAAGATTGGGAGTTCATTCTTTTCCGTCATTTTATCGGGGATGGTATCGCCAAAATACTTTTGCCCCTCAATCCAAAGTCCCACAAGATCTTCCCCGTCGCTGGCAAGGGTTAGTGTTCCGACTGGTGTCAGATGCTTTGTTGAATAGTACATAGTAATTTCCTCTATAAGATGTTTCAAAAACTCTCAGCGGCATAAATGTGCCACTGTCTTCGTGATGCGGTTATCTGAATTATTTCCTTGTGAGATGAAAAATGTGATGCTTTTTTTCTCTCCCACATCTGTTGCAAGAAACCTCTCGGTTCAACCAATAATTCGTGTAGCAATCTCTGTCAGGATCTCAATGTCGTGAATTTCCATGGTGGACCCAGTCTCCGTCTGGTTTAGGCAGGATGAATGATAGGCGCGAAAAACACGGTATCTTGATTACGGCACAACACCTTTCTACTTAGTATCATGATTACGGTACTGTCCGGCGGAACCGGCACACCGAAACTCATCCGCGGACTCCGTCAGATTCTGCGTGACAACGAGATCACGGTCGTGGTCAACACGGCCGAAGATATGTGGATGTCGGGCCTCTACGTTTCGCCTGACATTGATACCGTGCAGTATCTTTTCTCCGGCCTTCTGAACACCGACTCGTGGTGGGGCATCAGGGGCGACTCGTTTGAGACGTTTCATGCGATGGAAAAACTTGGCTACACCGAACCTCTCCCGCTCGGTGACAAGGATCGTGCGACCAATGTCTGCCGTGCCGAGTTCCTCAGGCAGGGGATGACGCTCACCGAGGCAACGGAAAAAATTGCCAGAGGCTACGGGGTGCAGGCAGCGATTCTGCCGATGTCTGATCAGGAGGTGACAACCTACGTCAGAACCGAGGACGGTAGCCTCATGCATTATCAGGAGTACTGGGTTGGCAGGCGCGGTAATGTGCCGATCACCGAAATCGTCCGAAAGACTGCGGGCAACGCCCCGCTCACAGCAACTCCTGAGGTCATCGCCGCAATTGAAAACAGCGACGGCGTTATCATCGGCCCGTCCAATCCGGTGACCAGCATCGGCCCGATTCTTGAGTGTGCGGGAGTGCGTGAAGCTCTCGCACCAAAGTTCACGATCGCTGTAAGTCCATTCATCGGCAACCGTCCGTTCAGCGGTCCGGCAGCCGCCCTCATGCGTGCGTGGGGACATGAGCCAACCTCCTACGGCACATGGCAGGTCTACAAAGACTGCGTCAGCATGTTTATTCAGGACACCCGCGACACCGATATCGAAGTCCCGGGCGCTCACCGGCTCGATACCATGATGACAAATGAAAAGAAGGCCGAGTCCCTTGCATGGGATTTGCTCTCATACTTCCCACGAAAATAAATTGATTCGATGCTGGATGAGATCTTGAAACGCGAATCGCAGGCCGAAGGCATGCGATTTTTTATTCGCGTTTCAAAATTTCGTTTCAAAAAAAAGAATTTTTTTAAAATTTTTTCTTAGCGATCAGATCAATCTAAAATAAATTATTTTAGTAGTTTTCGAAAATCGCGATTGGCGATTTTTTATTCGCGCTATTCGTGCTATTCGTGTTTCAAAATTTCGCGTTTCAAAAAAAATATTTTTTATCTTGCCCGCACACGGAACTCGTGTGCCGCAGCCTTCGGGTCGGCAGCCTCATAGATCGCACGACCAACGATGATGCCGTCCACATATTTTTTCACGTCTTCAGGTTGTGCTCCCTGAGCACCAACACCTGGCGAATAAATTTTCATCGAAGAGCCGATGATGCCGCGAAGAGTTGCCGTCCGCTCGGGCCGCGTTGCCGGAGCAATGATGCCGTCAGCCCCTGCAGCCTTTGCCATCCGTGCCATCCTCTCTGCATTCTCTCCTGAGAGGAAGTCAAGAGCTCCCGGATGACTCATCTCGCAGACCACAAAGCAGACGCCGCCGTGATCATGTGATGCGTCCACACATGCCGCAAGTGAGTCTGACCCGCAGAACGCATGCGTAATGATGCCTGCACATCCTGCACCGAACACCTCTTCACAGATGAGGGAGTTGGTGTTTGGAATGTCAGCCACCTTGAAGTCTGCGATGATTGGAATCTCTGACTTTGCGAGATCCTTCACGATCCCAAGGCCGGTTGAAAGCACCAGCGGATAGCCTATCTTGATCGCATCAAGCTCGCCCGCGCAGGCAGCTGCCACGCGAACCGCCTCGGCCTTTCCCTTCACATCCAGTGCGAGAAGAAGATCCGCCATTTATTTTTTCTCCAGCCGCTCGAGCGTTGCCGTTGCAAGAATCGGCAGCGTAATCGTCGCATCGCCGTAGACCGTGACACCGATACCGCCCTCGCCGATCTTTCCCCAGGACTTTGCCTCATCCAGCGTCGCCCCGGACAGTCCACCGAGGTCGGGCCGGTCACCGGTCAGCTGCACAACATAGGTGAACGCATTTTCCGTCATCAGCATCGTCTGCAGCGTGAAGTTCTTGGGAACACCGCCGCCCACAAGAACAGCTCCCGCCTTCTTCACATTGAATGCTGTGTTCATCAGCTCATGCATATCGCCGATCGCATCAAGAATTGTCTTCTTGTGGAACTGGGAAAACATCCAGTACTGAAGTCCTAAGACTGAGTCTTGAAACGCCGGACAGTAGACAGGAATCTCATGCTTTGCTGCGGTCGCAAGAATTCCTGTGTCGAGTTGCTCGCCTATTACCCGCAGGAGTTTGCTGATCGTGATCGGCTGTTCCGGTAGACCGGTGTAGACATCCTGAATGAAATCCTCCAGTTCCTCGTAGGCTTCGTTGGGGAGGAAGATATCATAGATACGGTTGATCTCCTCTTTTCTCAGTTCAATGTCATCGCACTCGGCGTTCCCATGGTAGTGGTGGCAGCCGATTGCCTCGATTAAATCATGTGTGAGGTTTGCACCGGTCGAAGTAAGAACATCGATGTGTCCCTTTTCGATCAGAGTTGAGACGATGCCGCCCATTCCTGCCGGAACCATTGCGCCGGACAGACCGAAGAACTTCGTCATGTCCGGGTCGGTGAGCATTTTTTCATAGACATCGACCGCGTGGAAGAGGCTGCCGCCGTTGTAAGCTCCCGCACCTCCCATCTCGGAAACGAGTTCGTTCACCGTCATGCCTGCACGGGGAATGAACTGCTTTACCGGATCATTACAGTGTTTGTGCATTGTATTGTGTACCTGCCTAAAGCGAATAACATACAATTTGGCGAGCGTGAGCAATAAGATATTGGAAAACAGTTATGGGTGTGGTGAGGGCAGCAGTATCCACACTGCTTTGTACTCCACATCCCCCACCTAGCTATACTATTTGCGTTAACAACTTTTAATCTTGCCGTCTCTGCCCTTGATGAATCCCTGTTTGCGGAGATCATTGAGAACGCCTGAGAGATAATCTGCGGAGAGGTCAAAGGAGATGGCGTCAGTAGTGTCGCCGAGAGGAAACGCTGGTGCATCAAATGCTTTCAGCAGTGCTTCTTCCGTTGTGACACCGTCCACGATAAGTTCGTGAATTTTTGCGATAAGTGCCTGTTTGAAGAATATTGCGTCCACAAACCGTCCTGCGTCATCGTCGTCGACGTCAAGGTGTTCGAGGACATCTCCCAGATCATCGATGCCTGAGGTGAGTATGATCTCTGGGCCGATGGTGACCACGTAGCCTGTCGTCGAGGAAGTGCGTATGTGGCTGGTAATACCTGAGTCATCCAGGTCTTCGGGGGCGATTCCGCCAAGATCACTGTAGGCGTACATGACGCGCATCTCTTTTGGCTCTTTGATGCCGGTGAGTGTGTACTCTGGTGTTTCTCCTGCGACGCTTAAGAGTTCGTTGTCCTCAAGGGTTCCGAGGATCATGAGGGAGTTGACGAACTTTTCTGTTGCGGTCTTCTGGATGTCATCGTTTCCGTTTGCTTCGATGGTCTCCAGCTGTGCAAGAAGCTGTGAGGGTGTTGCATCAGTTAAGACGTCGCCGACTTTGTGTTCCGCAAAAAATTCGGTGAGGGTTTTTTCGCGACTGAGGAGATCTGTTTTGATCTCTGAGAGTTCGCTGTCCTCTTCTTTGGCGATGA
This sequence comes from Methanorbis rubei, assembly GCF_032714495.1. Classification (NCBI taxonomy): domain Archaea; kingdom Methanobacteriati; phylum Methanobacteriota; class Methanomicrobia; order Methanomicrobiales; family Methanocorpusculaceae; genus Methanorbis; species Methanorbis rubei. The sequence continues at coordinate 267,354 of NZ_JAWDKB010000002.1, forward strand.
TGGTGTCGATAAGTGCGGTAAATGCTGCAATGGTTCCTTCGAAGTAGGGGGTTCCGGAGAAGAGGTGCTCAACTGATATGCGGGCTGAGCAGTCCTTCTCCTTGAGATATTTCTGAAACTCTGCGGCGTCCTCCCGCGAGTAGAATGTGATCTTTTCCTCAAGCGTCATGGTTGTAGTATCTTTTTGATGCGGAAGGGGTTATCTTTTCCGACGCGTGGGTTTGTGATACCACGAAAAGATTTAATCGATTTTTTGAAAAAAAAGGAAACGCGAATAGCGCGAATAAAAAATCGCCAATGGCGATTTTCAAAAATTTAGTATAATTGCTTATATTTGGACTATTTTCTCAGTTCAGAGAATCATGGCCAATTTCTTTTTTTTCCTCAAAAATCCCCATTGGCGATTTTTTTATTCGCGCTATTTGCGCTCTTCCGCGAAGCGGTGAGCAGGCCGCAGGCATGCGATTCGCGTTTCAAAATCACATCCGCACAACCGGTTTTGCGAGATGCCTTCGTGCGCCGGGCGGGACCTCATACCATCCTTCATCAATATCTCTCGGCATCTCCGCGACATCGCGGACGCGGCCCGAGCAGCTACGGCATTTGTATCCTTTTCCGCGGCCGGCAGAGGTCATGCGACCGCCGCAGACTGGACACTTGGGTGATGTGCGAAGCTCTACTGCTGCGGGCGTGTGCAGGCAGAACTTTTCCAGATGCAGAACACCGTTCTGATAACTGCCGCAGAGGGTGACTATGTCCTCTGGGAGGAGTTTTCGCACCATGTGCCGAAACTCCTTGGTCGGCTCAAACGCAAACACCGTGATCTCTTCTCCAATCTCAGGCTGAAACACAAACTGCACGTGTCCGCCTTGTTTTGTTTCCGGCACACTTGCAACCATGCCGGAAATTTTGTATGAGAATCCCTCTTCCGTGGTTCCGGCATACTCGATCAGATGTGCGTCGGTTCCCTGATTTGTTTTCCAGATTTTTGTAAGCGAAGGCAGTTCGGTTTCAAGCATCTCTGCTGATGCGGCAACCCACTCAGGCGACTCGCCGCGGATGCCGTAGAGTACCGGATCCTTTCCATGTGGTACGCACACAACCGTTTTTGCGGCGAAGTCAACCGTATCCCAGGTGTGCGGAACGGTTGCTTTGGCTGACGCAAAAAAACTCCCGGGCTGAATGGTTCGCGGTGTTCCAAACCGGTCGGGCGACCGGTATGCAAGATACTCGTATGTTGCGTCCGGCAGAACAGACGACACCGCCGCAAGAGCGCCGATAAGTCCGCGCCCACATTTGTATCCCTGATACAATGCCTTGATCGTATCCAGCCGCTGAGTAGTTTCCTCGATGGTGCAGAATCTTTGCAGAGCCTGATAGTAATATTCGGGATCAGGCTTTTCCTCAACCACCACCACGCCGGGATTCGTCTTCTCGCAGCCGAACTCTGCGAACTCTTCGACCAATTCGCATGCGAGGGCAAACACCTCCTTTGGCTCTCCGCCCAAAACCTCCAGACACACCGCCGCATTTCCCCGCGTCTTCCACACCACATTCGGATTTAGTCTGATCAGCCGCAGCTCCGCTACGATGCAGCCTGCGCGCTGAAGTTTTTCAGCGAGCATCGCGCCTAAATACGTAGTGCACATCCCGTCTACAGAGTCGGTGTCGTCCAATCCGATGAACATTCTATCGATACTATTTTATTGAACTGCATTACTATTACGATTATACCATTTTATGTCCAACGACCGACTGCTTCAGAACGTGGTCAGCATCCTGATCATGGCAGGCTATGATGTGTCGGAACGCTGCGAGATTCGTCCGCGAAGTTTCGATCTGATGACGTCAGACGGTGAACATCTGCTCGTTATCAAGGTCGTGTCCCAGATCGACAGCGTCAACGAAGACATCGCCTGGGACCTGGACAAAATTGCGCGACACCTTGGAGCAATCCCTTTGATAATTGGTGAGCGTGCACGAGACGCTCCTCTTGAACGCGGCGCAATTTATCTTCGCTACAGCATCAACGCCGTGTCATCCGCGACTCTGTACGATTATCTTGCCGAAGGCGAGCTGCCGCTCGTCTATGCCTCGCCTGGCGGCCTCTATGTCAACATCGATGCAGACAAACTTCGCGAACTTCGCGAGGAGCAGTCGATGTCCCTCGGAGACCTCGCCCATCTCCTCGGTGTGTCCCGCCGCACCATCAGCAAGTACGAAGGAGGGATGGGCACAACATTGGATGTTGCCATGCGGCTTGAAGAGCTGTTCAACGACGATATTGTGATGCCGATTGATCTCTTCCGCTACACGCCTGCAGCTGAAGCCAAGAGCCCTGCCTCGCTTCCCGCAGGCCACGGCACGGATGCTGATGCGCATCAGCAGCCTGCCGACCGGCTGCGGTCGATTGGGATCAGCGTTCATGAACTTCGCCGTGCTCCGTTCCATGCGTTCGCGGTGTTTGAGGATGAGACCATCCTCACCTGCTACGGCACTGCCCAGAAGACCGTCCGTCGTGCGGAACTGGTGGGCAACATCTCCCAGATCTCAGGCACGCACTCGCTCTGCGTTGTCTCTGATTACCGGAAGGAAAAAAAGATTGGAAAGACGCTCGTGATTGGGGAAGAGCGGTTGAAGGATGTCTCCGATGGATCAGATCTTTTGGAGATGGTCGCAGATAAACAGTAGGGGGTAGAAGGGTCTGCCCCGAAATTATATTTTTGTCGGATAGAAGATGTTCTTGCCTGACGAGTTGAGCGGAATGCCGTAGACCATGGTACATGCATCCATCAGATGCAGCCGTTGTGCAACAACGCCGACGGTGTACATGACTCTGTTGTCCACATTGTTCTGGCTCGCACATTTCACGGCAGAGCCGAGTGCAACACCCAGATCTGTTACCTTGATAACACAGTTCGGGCCCGGATACTCTGAGTACTCGGTTGGCGGATGACTCCGGACAGCTTTGGTAAACTCCCGACAGGTATGGTAGCCGCATCCTCCGCAGTTTGCACCAACCACCATCCAGCCTTTCACACCGATCAAAACGATCGCATCACATTTTCGTATCTGTTTTGCATTGTCGCTGAAGTATCCCACTCCCTTCTCCTTCGCATACTCTTCCATCTCATTCGCGAGCCGTGCGATGTCATTTCCGTAGACAACGGTTGCAATAATTGAGTCAAAACCCATCGCTTTCGGGGCGGTTCTGGCTGCAACGACCATGAGACCGGCAACGGATTTTACCACTTCTGTTTCTGAAACCATGAGTGTTCTTTTGTTTTTTGAACACAAAATAATCGAGAGTAATTGCGATAATACATGGTATCATCGAGATGACTATTGGACGCAGTTTGTCAGGGTCCGAGGAGATATATCTGATGAGAAACTAACGAAAGGACAATGGTGGTAGGGACCAGTGGCCGTCAGAGATAATTTACCCCAATGGCCTGTCGAGGCCGCATTTGACTGTATCAGCGGACGGTGGAAGCCGCTCATCATCTGGTGCATCGGCTACGACAAACTCCGCTACTCTGATATCAAGACAAGTCTTGTTCCAATAAGTCCGCATATTTTGTCCCGCCAGCTGAAGAGTCTTGAGAACGACGGGCTCATCATCAGGATCCAGTATCAGGAGGTCCCGCTGCGGGTCGAGTATCATCTGACGCCGGCAGGACTTGAACTTCTTCCGATACTTGGCTATCTCTGCGGCTGGGCTTCAGTGCATCTTCCAAGCAGGGTCTCATCCCCTGTCCGGAAAAATTGTCGGAGATTTTTCTGTCAGCAAAACTCTGAAAATTTTTCCGTCTGTTCGTCTGCGGAAAATATTCTCTGAAAAAAATATTGGTTTAATGCATCACTGGGTCTGCAAAGAAAATATTTTTTCCCGACGCTTTGAGCGGGATGCCGTAGACGATGCTGCACTCATCCATCACCTGAAGTTTTTTCGCCGCAACACCTGCGGTGTACATGACTCTGTTGTCCACATTGTGGGACGCCGCACACTTCACCGCAGACCCTACCGCGATGCCGAGGTCGGTTACCTTGAAGATACAGTTCGGTCCCGGATAATCTGCGACTGCTTGCGCAGCAGCCCTGACCTCTTTTCCAAACTCTGCACAGGTTGCGTGACCACACCCCCCGCAGTTTGCACCAAGCGGCTGACAGCCTTTCACACCGATGAGAACCATCAGGTCAGCAGCTCTCAGATGATTTGCATTGGTATTGAAAAATGTCATGCCGGTCTGTTCCCCGATCTCATCCATCTTTTTTGCAAAACTTTCCAGCTCTTTGCCTGCAACTATTTTTGTTACGATCGAATCAACTGCCATCGCTTTCGGAGCGGTTCGTGCTGCAACCATCATCAGTCCCGCAACAATTTCCACGGTATCAATCTCGGATATCATGCATACTTCTTTTGCGATTTTTCCATAAATACAAAAAAGTATCAGCGAACAGATTCGGTATCATTACTGATACTGTGTTTTTCCACGAAAACATAAATGGAATGAGGATACACCTATTGCACAAGCCACCCCATGACGAAAAATACCAGAAAACATCCGTACCACTGCCCGGTCGAAGCTGCCTTTGACCGCATCGGCGGACGGTGGAAGGCAAGCATCATCTGGATCATCGGCTACGGCAGTATCCGGTACTCAAAGATCAAAGACACCATCCCCCACATCACCGCGCACATGCTTTCGCTGCAGCTGAAAAGTCTTGAAGAGGACGGCCTCATCATCAGAACCCAGTACGAGGAAATCCCTCCAAGGGTCGAGTACTGCTTAACAGAGTCAGGACTCGCCCTTCTGCCGGCTCTCTCAACTTTGTGTGACTGGGCAGCAATTCATTATCCTGATCAGATTCCGGCCGGCTATGTCAAAAGAAATCCGGGCGGAGAGATATGCTCTGATGTTCTCCAGTCATGTTCCTCAGGCGCAAATGATCAGGTCTGAGATTTTCGGGCGCGCCTTAAACCAATGGAATGCCCCTCCGGCGTTCGTCCCATTTTTTTTGTCTCCGTGAAATTGCAATATAATCAAATTTATATAGAACCACAAAGCAACCTAATCTGCATACATTACTCTGCACGGCAGAGTACTTGGAGATAAATAATCATGTCAGCACAACTTGGCGGACAGCCTATTCTGATTCTTAAAGAAGGCGGATCCCGTACCCGCGGACGGGACGCACAGAGCATGAACATTGCTGCAGCAAAGGCAGTTGCCGGTGCAGTAAGAACCACTCTTGGTCCGAAAGGTATGGACAAGATGCTCGTCGACACCATTGGTGACGTCGTTATCACCAACGACGGTGTAACCATCCTCAAAGAGATGGACATCGAGCACCCGGCAGCAAAGATGATGGTCGAGGTCGCAAAGACCCAGGATGACGAAGTCGGAGATGGAACCACCACCGCAGTCGTTATCGCAGGCGAACTTCTGAAGAAATCCGAAGAGCTTCTTGAGCAGGACGTTCACCCGACCGTTATCACGCTCGGCTACCGTCAGGCAGCAGAGAAAGCACAGGAACTTCTCAAGGGCATTGCAGTCGATGTCAAAGCAAAAGACAAGGAAATCCTTTCCAAGATTGCAGGAACTGCAATGACCGGTAAGAATGCCGAGGCATCCAAGGACAAACTTTGTGACTTAATCGTTCGTGCAATCACTCTCGTCGCAGATGCTGACGGAACTGTTGACACCGAGAACGTCAAAGTCGAGAAGCGTGTCGGCGGTGCAATCGAGGACTCCGAGATTGTCGAAGGCATGATCATCGACAAAGAGCGTGTCCACCCTGGCATGCCCAAGACCGTGAAGAATGCAAAGATTCTCCTCCTCAACGCAGCAGTCGAGTACAAGAAGACTGAAGTTGACGCAGAGATCAGCATCACCAGCCCTGACCAGCTCCAGATGTTCCTCGATGAGGAAGAGCGCATGATTAAGGGCATCGTCGAGAAGATTAAGGCATCCGGCGCAAATGTTCTCTTCTGTCAGAAGGGTATCGACGACATTGCACAGCACTACCTTGCAAAGGCAGGTATCTTTGCAACCCGCCGTGTTAAGAAGTCTGACATGGAGAAACTCGCCCGTGCAACCGGCGGCGCACTGATCTCCTCTATCGACGCAATCAGCGGTGACGAGCTTGGTATTGCAGGCCTTGTTGAGGAACGCAAGGTCGGCGGCGAAGAGATGATCTTCGTTGAGAAGTGCAAGAACCCGAAAGCTGTCTCGATCATCATCAAAGGCGGAACCGAGCACGTTGTCGACGAGCTTGGCCGTGCACTTGAGGACGCTCTCCGCGTTGTCGGTGTTGTTGTTGAGGACAAGAAGGTCGTTGCAGGCGGAGGAGCACCGGAAGTTGAGCTTTCCCTCAGACTCCGTGAGTACGCAGCAACCCAGGGCGGACGTATCCAGCTCGCAATTGAGGCATTCGCATCCGCACTTGAGATCATCCCGAGAACCCTTGCAGAGAACGCAGGTCTTGACCCGATCGACAAGCTTGTCGAGCTCCGTGCAGCTCACGAGAAGGGCAAGAAGACCTTCGGTCTTGATGTCTTCAAGGGCGAGCCGGTTGACATGTGGAAGGAAGGCGTTGTTGAGCCGCTCCGCGTGAAGACTCAGGCAATTGCATCCGCAGCAGAAGCAGCAGTCATGATTCTCAGAATCGATGATGTCATTGCATCCGCAAGATCCGCAGGTCCGTCTCCGGAAGAGATGGCCGCAATGGGCGGAATGGGTGGAATGGGCGGCATGCCACCTGGAATGATGTAAATTTCAAATAATTTTTTTCTTTTTTTGTCCATTATGTTCTGCTCCGCCCACAGAAAGACGAGACGCATGCCTTCGGCCTGCTTACCGCTTCGCGGGAGCACACAGAACTTTACTGAAAACATCACGGAGCAGACGTGAACATCACGGAAATATTGTTTTGAATATGATGCTACGAAAAAAATATCGTTGATTAAAAAACAACTAAAAATTATTTTGCGGGAGTACAGAAATATCGTTTTGAATATGAATTCCGTTCTGTTCACGTCTGCTCCGTGATGTTTTTTCCGTGAAATTTCTGTGTGTTCCCGCGAAGCGGTAAGCAGGCCGAAGGCATGCGTCTCGTTTTTCCGTGGGCGGCTCGTGGATAAAGGCACAGCGCCGATCACAAACTGACATGATTCCTCCCTGAAACGCTATATTCTCCTGCGACCAACAGTACAGCAGTTCATGGATCCGCTGACCGTTCTTTTCGCATACTTTTCCCTCTGGGTCAATACACTCAACTACACCCTCGGGGCGGCGGTCATCGCCCTTGCCTTCGTCTACTTCACAAAAACTCTTCCGGTTGTGCAGAGGATTCTGATTCTCGCGGTAATCGGTGCTGTCGTCTCCATAATCGGGACCGGTATTCTGATTCCTGCATCAACCCTTCCCTGGCTTGGCTACCCACTCTGTCTGTTTGCTCTCGGCAGCGGATGTGCGGTCAGTTATCTTGCGGTTGCCTCGTGGACGAAACGCAATCTCGGCTGGGTTTTAATCATCATCTGTTCCCACCTTGCTGCATACTGCGTGATGGTCTCCTCTGTATCGATTCCGCTGTTCGGAGAGTCGATCTTCGGATTTTTTATCGGGGCCGCACTATTTTCTGCCATCATCTGCTGCATTGTCACCGCTCTTGTTCTACGATGGAATCCTGCATGGACCCCGTGGTGGATCTCCGGCGACGGCGAGGGGCGCGATGCGTTTCTCCGTAAGATCCGGAGAAAAAAGAATGCCTGAGGCCTGTGTGTACTTACTAAGTTTAACTAAGAAACAGCACCAATATACTCCAAGTATTTAGGACGATACTGTGCGCCACGACGTTCTCTATGAATACGATCTCCCGATTGAGGTTCTGGACGACATCCCTCCAAGTGAAGAGGTGCTGGAGGTTTTGTATGCCCGCAGCAGTGACAACTATCATCTGCCGATTTTGTTTACCCGCCTGCGCATTCTCGGGGCATATCCTGAGACCTCGGTGACCTACCGATTGTTTGTGATAAATTACGTAGACCTGGCCCAGGTCCATGTGAAGTTCACCCGCGGTCTCTCCACGGTTCTGACTCTCACCCGCATCGACGGCGAAAAAAATGTTTTCAATGGCGTTCGAAACAGTGCTGAGGAGATGCGCAGGATGCTTCTGACTCTTCGCGAGGTGATGCTTGAGAAGGTTGGCGGCGAATGGAAGTTTTTGCATCGCCAGAATATTTTGTTCGACGAGTATATGCTGAGGGAGAATGATACTGTGCTGTCTTCGGTTCCGACCATTCCTTCCGAGGATCTGTTTGAGGACAAGGAGATGCCGGGCATCGGGTGCTATGAGTCAACCGAGAAGCTGTTCGATCACTTCCCTCCGGAGGCTGCTGACGAGGATGTGTTTGAGGATATGTCTGAGGAGGTCTCTCTCGCTGCCGAGGAGATGAGCTCGGTTGCGGTGAACTCCCGCATTCAGCGGATGGTGGAGACCGTTGAGATCGCGGCTGAGATTGAGGAACGTGGGGGTGAGCCTGGCGAACTTTTGAATGATGCGACCGTTCTCGACAAGGGTGCAGGGGTTACGGATGATCAGTGGGCGAATGAGGAGGGAGGCGATGCCCTGATTCTACCGGACAGCCATTCGAAGTCCAAGACCCCGGGTGCCGGACGGCTTGCAAAACTTGCAACCGAACCTCTGGTTCCTGCTGATGAGGATGACTCCGAGGTGTATGTGTCGGCGACAAAGCCGCTCTCGAAGAAGGAGAAGCTTGCGGCTGAGGCGGCGGCGGTTATTTCAAAGGAGCTGGAGAGCCTGCCGGTGCCAAAAGAGTCTGAGAGTAAGGAGCCAATCAAGTCTCTGCTTCCCACGCCGCTTCCGCGTTCATCAGTCCCGAGTCAGGAGAAGCCGGCTGCGGCGGAACCGCAGCCGACTTCTGAGACGAAGAAGACTCTTCCTATGTCGATTACGCTTGAGCCGCAGGATGCTATCGAAGAGGAGATGATCGATGCGTGTCTTGATTCGCTGAAACTTCTGCGAAATACCGGTGTGATCACCGAGGCTGAGTACAAGGAACGATGTCTCCGCCTCTTTAAACAGACCGGCGTCTGATTTTATTTTTTATTTTTTGCGCAGTAAACTAAGCACGACGGCTGCGGTGAATGCGAGTACGAGTATGCCCAGGCCGAAACCGGGGGTCTGTGTTGGTACCGGTACAGATGATCTGCTCTGAAGGGTGACTTCAGCCTCAGCGGTGACCGGTGCGTCTGGTACATATACTTTCAACAGATACTCTCCGGCAGGAAGTCCTGCCGTGTCGAGTGACACTTCCCAGAAGACAGTGTTGCGATCCTTACCATATGCTCTGAGTGGTGTTGTTCTGGTGTATCCGGTTCGTGTGTCTTCGACCGAGTAATAGACTCTGTTTGGCACAAGTTCATACAGCAGTGTTGTTTCTTTTCCGGTGTTGATGGATCCCTGAATGATGAGTGGATCTCCGGTAATTACACTTTTTACCGGAGAAATATCGATGACCGAACTATCAGCTTCTCCGTCGCCCCGGAGAATAAAAGTCCGGGTCTGTGATCCAAAATCATAGTCGAGACCGGATGCTTTCACTTGGTAGACGTCCGTCGGGAGGGTTGCGGTGTCAAGGGAGATGCTCCAGTTGTAGAATTCTGTCGTCCCTTTTGGTACTGTTACCAGTATATATTTTACGAAGGGACGTGCTTCCGTGGTGTCAGGGGCAGTGTTGTGATCGAACCATATCGGCTGAATGTCGATGAGGAACATTCCTTCCTGTGGCTGGAACACGGAGCCGGTGATGGTAATGTTCGCTCCAACATTTTGATCAGGGATCGGATCGATCATGATCCATGATGTTTCAGGCGTTCGCTCGATGAGGTTGTAGGTTGTGCTTGTCCTGAAATCTGTGTCAAAGGAGGTGACTTTTGCCAGAAATTTTCTTGCGTATCCGAACTCTGAGGTGTCCATGATGAAACTCCAGACATTTGCATCTCCTGTTCCCTGCTGTACCTGAATTATGTTTGATGTCTCTCCGGAATTAATGGGCTTGCAGCAGACTCGTGTGTCATGACATTCCCAGTCAGCCCAATAATGTTCAAAGAACAGTTTGCTTCCAACTGGCAGATTTGTTTCTCCGTTGATTATGTAGGTTGAGCCAAGCATCTGATCCGGAATCGGATCAATGGTTATCCAGTACTCTTCATCTGCCGCGACTCCTGCGGAAAATATCAGCACTGCACACACCACTGCTGCAAAAAATAGTTTTTTCATTTCATGCATACTCCAATGCTGGTATGTAGATCAAAAGAGTATAAAAAAAAATTGACCAAAGTCTCATCACTTCCGTGCGAGCATCACCGCCGCCGCAACGACGAGCATTGTTGCGATGCATGCAAAACCCGGAGTCTGTGTTTTTTCCGGTGACTCTGTCGCGGTCTGCTGAACATAACCTCTTGGATAGAGTTCGAACACTCCGCGCTGTGTCAGATCCACCTCGAGTGCTGAAATTTTCAGATAATAGGTATCTGCTTTCCATTTTTCTGTGCTGACCGGTACGCTCCATATATTTTCGCCGTCCTCTCCTCTCTCCACCATCACAACCTGATACATGCCGGACGAGGTACTGTAGGAGCGGCTGTCGTGTGCCTGCTCACGTTCCACAATATATTTCGGCAAAATTTCTATCAAGAGATGCAGACCTGCATCCAATCCTGTTCTGCCGGAGAGGGTGAAGTTGTCACCCTGCCTGAGGAGAGGAATCGGATCGACAACAATCCACAGATACTTCGCTGCTGTTCCCAGCGAAAAGACCGGACCTGAGAGATACGAAGCGTCGTCCGCAACAATTGTATATTTTCCGATCCGGAGGTTTGAAGTGTCCAGCTCCACAGACCAGAGAGATCCTTTTCCGATCATCACCTCTTTGCTGAACACCGGCTCTTTGGGTTTTTGATCCGGCTTCGCGGCCCACGGCACTTCATAGACTTCGAATGTTATCCACTCTCCCGGCGCAAGTGAGGTTTTACCTGAGATTGTGATGAGATCACCAATCACACCGCCCGGAACCTGATCGACTGTTGTCCAGTCTCCGGTACTTTGAACCATTCGCGATACCGGAGACACCTGAGAAAACTCCCGCGGGTAGGCGACTGCAATAGAGCGGATATTTTTCTTTAACAGATCTTCTGATCTCAAAGAGGAGACAGCTACCCAGTGATTCACACCGTTTTCTCCTTTCAACACGATTGTTGAGATGCTGTCTGTTTTTGGAAGAGAGGATACATCGTCCGGCACGGTGGAAACGGTTGTGTCGATCCGGTAAAGATCGACGACAACTGTTGTTCCCAGCGGAACGGTTGTGCTGCCTGAGATCACATAGGATTCGTTCGCGCCTGATGTCCTGACCTCGTTCATCGTTATCCAGTACTCATCGAGCGGTGCGCCTGCGAAACTATCGAGATTGACATAGTCAAACACTCTGGCTTTGGTTTCTGCATCCGTCACCGTCACCTCATACTGATCGGCATACTTCGGTTGAATCTCTGCTGAGCTGCTCCAGAAGTTGATGCCTGCATCACCTTTCTGCACGACGGCAGTTCCGACAAATGCTTTCGGATAGTCCGTCCCTGTAACGAGCAGGCTTGCCGACTTTATCACAACATCAAGCGTTGTGCCTGCTGCGAGATTTGTTGCGCCTGAGAGTACGAGCGGCTCCTCGATGGACTGATCATAAATCGGATCGAAGGTGATCCACCATGGACTCACATTCACAAAAGGATTCAGCATGAATCCCGGGCCCTGTTGATGCATGACGTCTGGGATGGTGACCGTATGCATTCCCGGGGAAAATCCGGCAGTGTCAACTACGACCGTCCAGGTGTTTGTCCCGTTATCTCCGGAGGAGACGATGACATTTTTTTGAAATGCAGATGTTTGCCCATCCACGTGGGATACTTCAATAAGAACAGTTCCGCCCTCAGGAATGTTTGTGGTGCCAGAGATGCGGACTGCGTCCCCGACCGTTCGATCGAAAACAGGATATATCGCAGCCCAGATGTTTGGTTTTGGCAGATACTCAACGGCAAGCAGCTCGTCATCAGCATACATCAGACTTGCTGCTGCAACATAGTCATAGTTTCCGGCTGGCAGTGACTCAGGCTTCGGTCCTTCAACCGACCAGCTGCGAATTGATGCGTCTCCGTCAACGACCATCGTTGTGGTGAATGCGACTGGGAGATTTTGGATGTCCTTTTGTTCGGATGTCGGAAGTGTTCCATCGTATCGATGGATTTTGAGAACGATTGCTGTGTCTGATGGAATGTTTGTGCTGCCGGTAATGATGTACGGCTCATCAATCGCCGGCTGCTGAATAGGATTAATTCTGATCCATGTGTCCTCCGCTGCTGCTGTTCTAATAAGCATCAACAGCAGGCACAAGAGTATGCTGAAAATTATTTTTTTCATTTCCGTTCACATCCCAATGCTGGTATGTGGAGCGAAAAAATATAAAAAAAAGATTGACCAAATTCTCATCACTTCCGCGTGAGCATCACCGCCGCAGCCCCTCCAAGAAGTACCACAACAAACGTGAAGCCTGAGGCCTGTGCCGGCGTAGTTTCTGCCGATGGATAGATACTCATGTCAATTTCTTTTCCTTTCCAAGTGATCACGTTCGGATGTATCATTGTTGGTTTCTTTGGTGTCTCCCGTGTTGGTGCCGGCGTTGTGGAACCCGCCGGATAGACCATGAAATGTCCCGTTCTGGTTACATCCACTTCGATACCATTCAGCTTGATAGTGAACTCCTTGAAAGGAAAGCCGGTGGTATCGATCGTAGCATTCCATGTCTGAATGCCGTCATCTCCCTCGAGAACATTCGTTATGAGTGATCGTCCAAAAATATTGTTCATCCCGCACAGAGTGGCATCCGAGTTCATGACCTCGACAAGAATCCGGAGGCCCGGGGCGAGATTGGTTGTCCCTGAAAATGTCACGTTCATGCCCTCGGTGACGAACGGAATCGGATCGATGGTGATCCATGGATCAGGTATGACAACTTCCCTGTCAACAGACACTGAGGAGTTTCCTGACTGAGCGGTGATTATTGCTTTGTAGACTCCGGAAAAATAATAATTCACATCTGCTGTGCCACTTCAGATATTTACTCCATTATCACCTTTCAGCACCGTCGTGATTATGCTTTTTGGCTTGCTTCCCAAAGGCATCAGATTGATCTCCAGAACTGTTCCCGGTTCGAGATTTGTCGTTCCTGACAGCGTTACTGAAGCCTTGATCGCCATACTTTCAAGAGGATCAATCTCTACCCAGTACTCTTCTTCTGCCGCCACTCCTGCGGAAAATATCAGCAGTGCACAGAGCGTCGCTATCAAAAACAGTTTTTTCATCTCACTTAAACTCCAATGCTGATATGTAGATCAAAATAGTATAAAAAAAGATTGACCAAAGTCTCATCACCAATCAACCGCTGCTTCCGAGCGCAGCGAGAATGCCGAGCCGGTTTTTTCTGTGGGGTTGCCCCGCCCACGGCGGGTGCAACCCCACATTAGAAAAAAGCGGGGCGGTTAGCTGCACCCGCTCCAGCCGCAGTGCTTACAGATGCCCATATTGCATCCCTCGCCGAAGTCCAGCGGCTCCCCGCACTCAGGGCACGGATTCCCCTTCTTCACACCAGGCGTCACCGTCTGAACCACCCAGTTGTCCAGCGTCGCAATCGCCTGATTCGTTGCCGCAAGTTCAATACACTTGCCCACCACATCAGCACAGGACATTCCTTCTGAACTTCTGTTCCGCACCGCTGAAATACAGCTCACCTTCGCAAACTGCTTCACAAACTTCTCGTACGGCACACCATTCTGCAAACCCGTACTGATACTTCTGCCAAGAGCATTGCTGCTTGCCTCACAGCCTGCACCAACAGTCCTGATGAACACCTCCATCGGCTTACCTGCAAGCGTGTTCACCGTAATATACAGACGGCAGCATCCGGACTGTGCAAGGAATGTTCTTCCGTCCAGCTCCCGCGGGCGGGCGAACAGCTGCTGCACAATCTGCGGCTCGGGAGTTGTCGCTGCCGGCTCAGCCTTCTTCTCCTCCTTCTTCTCAAGGGCCAGCACCACATCCTCACGCGATCCGGTCCGGTAGAGCGTCATACCCTTAATGCCCTCCTTCCATGCTAACAGAACAGCATCTGCCACCTGCTCCTTCGTTGCAGAGAACGGCATATTGATCGTCTTTGAAATTGACGCATGCACATGCTTCTGGAACACCGCCTGCATCAGAACATGATCGCGCCACTTGATGTCAAGCGCAGTCTTAAACACCGCACGGAACGCTTCCGGCAGCCAGGCAACATCCTGCACCGATCCGGTCTCATGAACATGACTGATAATCTCGTCACGCTTTGCCTCGGCAGCATCGCCGGAGAACCCGAGTCCCGCAATCACGCGGCGGAGCTCGGACTCGAAGTACGGATGCACCATAATGAACGTCTTGTTGACCGTGTTGCGGCGCGTGTACGCAAACGAAAACACCGGCTCAATACCTGACGAACATCCGGCAAGAAGCGAGATCGTGCCGGTCGGCGCGATCGTTGTCAGTGCTGAGTTTCGCATAATGCGTCCCTGCTGGTCCCAGACCGAATCCTTGTAGGCAGGGAACGTTCCCCTCTCCTTACCAAGCCGTTCGGACTCCTGCATCGCCACATCATTCACGCGGGCCATGATCTCCTCGCAGAAGTTGCGGCCTGCTTCAGAATCGTACGGAATCCTGAGCATCAGCATCGCATCATGCACACCCATCAGACCAAGACCAACCTTCCTCGTGCGGTTCGTTGCCTCCTTGATCTGTTCGATCGGGAACACATTCTTCGTGATGACCGCGTCTAAGAACCGGACCGCCATCCGCGTCATCTTATCCAGCGCATCATAGTTCACACCATCTGCACGGATAAACATTGCAAGATTGATACTGCCTAAAACACAGGACTCAAACGGCAGCAGCGGCTGCTCGCCGCAGGGGTTTGTCGTATCGATCGGGCCAAGCTGCGGAGTAGGGTTCTTCGAGTTTATCGTGTCATAGAAGAGAATACCAGGCTCACCGTTCTTCCAGACCCCTTCCACAATACCGTCCCAGATCTCGCGGACCGTAATGGTCTCGCCTTCGGCAGTCTTCAGCCACTCGCGGTCCAGATCACCTGCTGCGACTGCTTTCATGAACTCATCGTTCATCATGACCGAGATATTGAAGTTCGAGAAGTCGCCTTCCTTGGCCTTGCTCTTGATGAACTTCATGATGTCCTGGTGCCAGACATTGAGGATGCCCATGTTCGCGCCGCGCCTGCGTCCGCCCTGTTTGATAACATCGGTCGCCGCGTTAAAGACCCGCATGAATGAGACGGGACCTGATGCAACGCCGTCCGTTGACCGGACCGGAGAGCCTTCCGGCCGGAGATGAGAAAAGTTGTAGCCGGTGCCGCCGCCGGACTGGTGAATGATTGCACCCCAGCGGATGGCATCAAAGATCTCAGGCAGAGAGTCGTTTACCGGCAAAGTAAAGCAGGCAGAGAGCTGGCCGAGCGGCGTGCCCGCGTTCATGAGTGTCGGTGAGTTTGGAAGAAACTCGAGGTTCATCATTGCCTCGAAATATTCTTTTGTCTCTTCCGGAGTTTCACCGAGAGCGTCTGCCACACGCCTGCAAACATCCTCAAAGGATTTCTCGCCTGCACGGTAATACCGCGCGGCAAGAATACTGTCAACAACTGAGTCCGCCATAGCATCAACCTAATAGTATTGTTCAGTCTGTGTCGTGAGGGGCACGACTGACTGAGATGTTTACTAGTTAGAGTTCCCTGATATTTATCTTGGTCATTTGCTCCCACATGGATCATGAGTGTGGCAGGTGAAACACAATTATTATTGAATCAGACAGCAACTTGTATTGAAGTATGGCTGTTCCCGAAAAGGTATTCTTTACAAAAGGCACCGGAGTCCACAAGGACAAACTGGTATCTTTTGAAATGGCTCTCAGGAACGCCGGGCTCGCGCCGTACAATCTTGTGACGGTCTCATCCATCATGCCGCCGGATGCTGATATCATCAGCCGCGAGGAGGGACTCCCCCACCTCTCCCCGGGTGAGATTGTGTTCTGTGTGATGGCGCGGGACCAGACCAATGTTGTGGGACAAAAAGTCGCGGCATCAGTCGGACTTGCTGTCCCCCAGATTCATGACAAGCAGCACGGGTACCTTTCCGAGTATCATGCACGCGATGTCTCCTCACGCGAGTGCGGTGAGTACGCCGAGGACCTCGCAGCAACGATGCTTGCGACGATCTTTGATATTCCGTTTGATCCGGAGACCGCCTGGCAGGAACGCGAACAGATCTATCTTGCGAGCGGCAAGATCATTAAAACCAGCCATGTCTCAACCTCGGCCACCTGCACTGACGGTGCATGGACGACGGTGGTTGTTGCGGCTGTATTCATTATGCCAAACCATGGGTGAACTTTCTCTTCTTCCAAACATCGGCAAAGTGGTCGAAGGTCAGCTGAATGCGGTCGGCATCTTCACGGCAAGTGAACTTTCTGCCGCAGGCAGCAGGGGTGCGTGGCTGAAGATCCGCGCTATCGATGACTCAGCCTGCATTCACCGGTTGTATTCTTTTGAAGGAGCGATCCGCGGCATAAAAAAGTCCGAGCTTCCTCCTGAGGTAAAGGCTGATCTGAAAGCATTCTATCAGAGTTTCGCTAGCCAAGTCTGATTTTTTTTTCTCCATCTCTGATTGATCAGCCGCCCACGGAAAAACGGAACACGCGGAGTTTCACGGAAAAACATCACGGAGCAGACGTGAACAGCACGGAAATATAATTTCGTTGGTTTTTTTTCAACAGAAAAACTGAAAATTATTTTGTGAAAGTACATAAAAATAATTTTGAATGAGAGTTCCGTGCTGTTCATGTCTGCTCCGTGATGTTTTTCCGTGAAACTCCGCGTGTTCCGTTTTTCCGTGGGCGACTCACAAGTAATTATGAAAATTCTTTCTCAGAAACATAACTAAATCCCCACAGCACCAATACTTCTCCACATGTGCGGTATCGCAGGCATCGTCGCAAACATCGAGGTATCGGGTTCCTTGTATCTGGCGCTGTATGCTCTTCAGCACCGGGGGCAGGAAAGCGGTGGCATCTCCACCTATGACAACGGAACTGTCCATAAACACAAAGGATACGGTCTGGTCTTTGAGGTGTTTTCTCAGGAAACCCTTCAGACTCTCTCCGGCAAAACCGGACTCGGGCATGTCAGGTATCCGACCACCGGCGGTTCAAAACCGGAAAATATCCAGCCGTTCAACTTCATGTTCCGCGGTCACACCCTCTCGGTTGTGCACAACGGTAATCTGGTCAACACCGACGAGCTCCGCTACGAGTATGAGGGGCGCGGCCACATCTTTTCAACAACATCTGACACGGAAGTTATTTCTGCAATCCTTGCAAACGAGATCATTCACGGCCACACCGTGGGCGAGGCGATCAGCTTCTGCATGCGCACCATTCGCGGATCATATGCGGTCATCTTCATGCTGGACGGCTCTCTCTATGCGTTCCGCGATCCGCTTGGCATCAAACCGCTCTGCATCGGCATGCTGCCGGACGGCGGTCATGTCGTCGCATCCGAAAGCGTTGCCTTTGACGCGGTTGGTGCAAAGTTTCTCCGCGATGTTGTCCCGGGGGAGAGCCTGCTCTTAAAAGCCGACAAAGTTTATCCGCGGCAGATAATGTCAGCCCAATCTCCTGCGCACTGTGTCTTTGAGTACATTTATTTCGCTAGGGCAGACTCGGTCATTGACGGTGTCTCGGTCTACAATGTCCGGCAGAAGACCGGCGCACTGCTCGCAGGTGAAGCCCCTGCAGATGCTGATCTCGTCTCGCCGGTGCCGGACTCAGGTATTGCTGCTGCGACCGGTTATGCCGACGCGTCCGGCACTCCGTTCCGCGAAGCATTGATCAAAAACCGGTACACCGGCCGCACCTTCATCATGCCGACGCAGGAGAAACGCGAGATGGCTGTCCGCATGAAACTCAATCCGGTCCGCGGCCACATCACCGGCAAGTCCGTGGTGCTGGTTGACGACAGCATCGTTCGAGGCACAACCTCGCGTCGGATCATCGCCCTTGTCCGTGAGTTCGGCGCAGAAAAAGTTCATCTCCGCGTTGCGTCCCCGCCAATTATCGCACCCTGCTATCTTGGAACCGACTTCCCGACGCGTGAGGAGCTGATCTCTCATCACAAAAATGTCGAAGGGGTGAGGGCGGCAATCAATGCAACAAGCCTTGCACACATTTCTCTTGAAGGCCTCGTCGAGGCTATCGGTCTTCCCTGCAATCATCTCTGCACCGGCTGCCTTACCGGAAAGTATCCGCTGGCTATCGATGGCGAGGAAGAGGAGCCGCGCTGCATTGAGAAAATCGATCCGTATAAGTGATGAACCGGGGCATTAAGTCCAGTCACCCACGGAAAAACGGAGTACACGGAAAAAACATCACGGAAATATCGTTTCAAATGTGGGTTCCGTGCTGCTCACGTCTGCTCCGTGATGTTTTTTTTCTGTGAAACTCCGTGTGTTCCGTTTTTCCGTGGGCTGAAATGCAAACATTGTTTGTTAATACACGAATTTACGGACAACGCCTGATGAAACAAAATAAACGAACCCTGATGCAGACCTTCAAAGCTCTTCAACCACTGAAAGAGCTTACTGCACAGCAGGATCGAAAGACGCTGATTCTCTGGGCACTCGACTGTGCTGATCTCATCCTTCCTATTTTTACTGAACGTTATCCTGAAGATCTCAGGCCTTTGCAGGCGGTTGCCGCAGCACGTGCATGGTCACGCGGCGAGATCAAGATGCCTGAAGCACGACGTTACGCTCTTGCGTCGCACAATGCCGCAACCACTGTTGCAGATACGGACCCTGCCGCCTGCTCAGCAGCCAGAGCTATGGGTCATGTTGTCGGCACTGTGCATGTCGGCACGCACTCTATGGCGTTTGCTTCCTATGCAGTCAACGCACAAATATTTGCAGCAGACTTTGTTGACCCTGACACTTTCTGTGCCGAACAGTGCATTTTCCTCATGAACTGTCTGGAGTACTGGTCAGGGATCGACAAGTCAGAGATGGTATGGGCAAAATTTCTGCAAAAATAACTACTGCTCTTTTTGAATTGTATCGATGTTGCCCATTAATTTCTGCCTTTCACAGAAAACACAGATAAAAACATCATTGAATCCGAACACAATTTATTTCCGTGCTGTTCACGTCTGCTCCGTGATGTTTTTCCGTGAAACTCTGTGTTTTCCGTTTTTCCGTGGGCGGAGCAATGAACAATACCAAACAATGTTTGCCAATAAACGAATTTATGGGCAAAACAGATTGCAATTTTTATAAGAACAGTAAAAAAGAAAATTTGGGGGGTTTTGAGAGTGGTACGTGTGTCATTAACCGTTTGTTTGGAGGTGTGATGATTATTGTATTGATGGCAGACCCGACAAGACTCCCGCACGGAAATGGCTGGTGTGTAGGTGTGTGATGAGGTGTATGTCTCATCTCAGGAATCGTATGTGGTGTAAATTTCCTGAAACTTTGACTGCATGGAATGAACATTTTGCGTTTGTTCTGCAGGTCTGTCCGCGGCCGGTGGAATCACTACCGGCTGCTACTACTCTATTCGTAGTTATTGTATTTATTTGTATGGTTCATTGCATGGCATTGATGTGTGGCAACAGAGCTTTGCCTTGAAGAAAGCATTATCAAGATTCAGGGATAATGAATGAGTAATGAACGAGTCGGCGGGCGATTTTTCCGATATTCTCACACTTCTCAAGGACAATCCCCGCGGGATGTCCGTCACCGAGATCGCAGACGCCGCTCACCTCAACAGAAACACCATTGCACGATACATGGACACCCTGCTTGTCTCCGGCCAGGTCGAGATGCGGACATTCGGCAAAGCAAAAGTCTTCTTCATCTCAAAACGCGTGCCGGTCTCTGCAATGCTCAACCTCTCTTCAGAGATGGTGCTCTTAATTGACGAAAATCTGAAGATCATTCAGGCCAACGAAGCACTTCTCTCGTTCCTCTCCGTCGACTCCGAGAATGTTGTCGGCTCA
Organism: Methanorbis rubei; assembly: GCF_032714495.1. Lineage (NCBI taxonomy): Archaea > Methanobacteriati > Methanobacteriota > Methanomicrobia > Methanomicrobiales > Methanocorpusculaceae > Methanorbis > Methanorbis rubei. Next base: position 287,569 of record NZ_JAWDKB010000002.1, read on the forward strand.
CTTGTCTACAGCGGCCCTTGCAATCTTTTGTGCGGCGACGTGCTTGCTGACCATATCAGACGCGCCCTTCGCGGCGACACCGTCCGTGGCGAGCTGCGGATCTTTCATGAAGGACGCGAATGCTATCTTGATCAGAAGATCTACCCGATGGTGCTCGCCGACGGCAGACCGGGCGTGACCGTCATCCTTGACGATGTCACTGATCACAAAAATGCCGAGGCAGCCCTCGAACGAAGCGAAGCAATGTTTCGTCGTCTGGTCGAAACGGTTCGCGACTGTATCTGGTCGCTCGACGAGGACGCAGTCATCCGCTACATCAGCCCCCAGATAACCGAGATATGCGGATACGCTCCCGAGGAACTGATCGGCCACTCCTTCACCGAGTTCATGCCGGCAGGCGCAGGTTCGCGTTTTTCCTGGGAACTTGCCGCAGAGCTCTCCAAAGAGACCGGGTTCACGCTTCTTGAGTTTCCGTTCATCTGCAAGAACGGCAGCCGCATCTACTGCGAGTTCTCCGGAACGCCGGTGATCCTTGACGAAGAGTCAGGAATGTTCCTCGGCTACAACGGAGCGCTTCGCGACGTTACCGACCGCAGAAATGCCGAGCAGAGTGTGAAGCGGTGGAAGCTGTTTCTTGACGGCGTGATGCATAATATCCCTGGCATCATCATCGTCACCGATACGAAAACCGACAGAATTGTCTACACCAATCTCAGTGCCGAGCAGTATCTCGGCATCAACCGCACTGAACTTCGGAGCCTTTCGATCTCGAAGCTTCTCTCCCGCTTAGGGTCCACGCATCTTGCTGATGCGCATGATAAGGTGAAGGCGTTTGGCAAACCGGTGAATGTCCCTGAAGACCGGATTGTGGTGAACGGAACTGTCTGTTACGTCTCAGCCCGCGTGCTGCGCATGGTTCTCTCCGCAGACCGCGAGTATCTGCTGACGATGGCAACCGACATCTCTGATGAGGTTGCTGACCGTAACCGCCAGCTTCAGACCCGCGAGCTTGCGTTTGTGCTTGAAGGTGTGACGACGACGCAGGAGATATGGAACTCGGCTCTGGAGATGCTGCCAAAGATCAGCGGGTTTACTGCGGTCGCGGTCTATCAGCGCAGCATCTTTGATGATTATATTCTCTTTATGTCCAAGGGCGGACGGTTTGCTCCGGCGATTCACCGCGACTCGATTGTGGACCGGATCATCCGGAAAGGTGAGCCTGCGATCTTTGACACGTATCGTATGGGACTTTTCCCGGAAGGAACCCTGTCCACGATGGACAACGCGGCTTCGCTTGTTCTGATGCCGGTGGTTCATGAGAGCAGGACGGTTGCCTGTATTGTGCTTGGTTCAACTGCTCCCCAGTCGCCTGATACGGTGCTCAGAGGAATTCTGATGTCAACATCGTTTCAGATCAGCACTGTTGCTTCCCGCTGCCTTTTGCAGGAGAAACTGCAGCGCGAACGCGACCGCACCCGGAGTTATCTGGATATTGCGGGCGTCATGCTGGTCGTGGTCCGCCGCGACGGAGTGATCGAGATGATCAACCGGTACGGTGCGAAAACTCTCGGCTACAGTGAGTCTGAGCTGATCGGCAGGAACTGGTTTGAGGATGTCGTTCCGGCCCATGCCCGCGAGGCACGCCTTCAGGCGTTCGAGCAGCTGCTCTCAGGCATGGTGGATGTGGAGGGCGATGTCTACAGCGGTACGGTTCTGTGCAGCGACGGCACGGAAAAATCGATCCGGTGGCGCAACTCGCTTCTTCGCGAGGAGTGCGGTACGGTCGCGGGCGTGGTGTCCTCGGGAGAAATTATTCCTGATGAGGGTGCCGGTAGGTAAGTGCGGGTTTTTGAGATTGGCGATGTAGTCGTTATGTTTTGTACGGATTTACGCGAATTTTGTTTGGGGTGATAAATATGATTTTTATGAGGCATCATTCATCACTACCCGGAAAACTTTTTTCAAATAGGAATTCCATGAATTCTCGTGAATCGATGATCAGGCAGAAGGCATGCGAATCGTGGACACTCCACGTACACACCTCGACCAAGTACCAATCCGCAATTTATTAATGAAACAGATGTCAATAGCATATCATTAACGAAAAAATCCGCCGCACCTTGCGGGTAACCCGGATTTTTCAAAGAATGAGAAGAGCATGATCCCTGAACCAGCATACATCGCCGCCTCTGCGGTAATCACCCTCATACTCTTTGTGGGCCTTGACCTGTTCTGGAAACTCCCTGCCCACGCCGGAGTATCAGGAACAGAGACCATCGAACGAGAGATTGAAGCAGATGGAGGCGACAGATGCGGCGGCTGGATGATTGGAAACATCGTCACCTCTCCCGACGCATCCGCAGGAACCCTCATTGCCGCATGCGGCTACTGGATCTGGGGCGTCCCCGGAGGACTCCTTGCAGCAGTCCTCATCTTTATCGGCGCACGAATCTGCGCAGACAAAGGATACGCCGCAGTGAGCGGAACTCTCCTTGCAACCGCAGTTTTTTGGGCGCTTGACACCTTCGCAGGATTCCCGCCTGAAACCTTCATCGCAGGAATCGTCATCGCCATTCTCATCGTGCAGGGGATATCACCCAAGCACATCAGCAGAATCCTTGGAAAACTCTGGAGGAGATGCTCGTGACCGAACTCGTTCTCGCAGTCTGTGCAGTCATCGCTGTCTACGCAGCCCTTCGCGCAGTGTTTGAGAAAAACACCGCACGAAAACTACCTTTCATCACCGTCATGAACTTCGCGGTTGCAGGAGTAATCGTCCTCATCCTCCCGCATCCACTGACACTTATTGCCGCAGCAGCGTATCTTGTTGGCGCAACCTTGGAAGCAAACGCCATCGCATCAGCCATGGAAAAACTCAGAGGTGAGCAGACATGATAGAGCTCGTCACTCTTCTCGCCGCAGTTCTCGCCCTCATTGGCGGCATTGCAACAGTCCTCGTCAAAAATCCGTTTGACAAACTGATCACTCTTGGAATCCTTGTTGCAGGAGCGGTCATCTTCATGGTAAAACTCGGCTACCTTGACGTTGCCATCGTTGTCTCTCTCATGATGCCGATTGGAACCATCTTCGTCCTCCTCCTCTGCTGCAAACGACCGGAGGGGCTTCAATGAACGAACTCGAGTTCATCATCGGCTGCGTCCTGCTCCTCATAGGTGTTGCCGCAACCGCATATCCTCGTGACAAAACCTACCTCACGAGACTCATCAACATGGAAGTCGCCGAGTTCGGTCTCGTCTTCATCATGCTCGCGTTCGACGAAATGCTCGCTCTCGTCACCTTCATCGCAGTCAACATTGTTACAACGCTCATCTTCGTGCGGCTCATCGAAAAACAGCAGGCAAGAGAGGAAGAGCAATGAGCAAAGTCCAGAAGATATCCGAATACCTTGCAGACACAAACAACCTGCCAAAAATTTACGCCGCAGTCGTCTGCCTCATCGCAATACTCGGACTTCTCACCGTTCCATTCCTCGCCTACGACGAGTCTCAGCTCTACCCAAAATCCATCAATCCTGAGAGTTCCTTAAACCCTTACGACCGCGGCGGCACACCATTCGCAGAGCCGGCGCAGATTGTTGCCCAGTATCCTGAGAACTCTCCTGCGATCGGTTACGTCACCGCATACTTAACTCCTGCAAGCTGGTTCCTGGCAAACACCACCATGTACCTTGGAACAACCATCGTCGGCCATCCGGGCGGAATTCTTGATGAAATCCTCTACTACACGAGGGGCCTTGACACGATTGTTGAAGCAAGCATCTTCTTTGCGGCTTTTGCCATAGCCTCGTTCCTCTACCGGAGGGCAAAACAATGATTGCATTTGAGATGCCGCTCGTGTACCAGATCGGTATTGCAGTCGCATTCATTGCGATCATCATTGCGTTCTCGGCGATCCTTCGCGAAAAGGATGACATCCACAAACTCATCATCATCGACCTTATCGAGATAACCGGTCTTGTTGTCGTCGCACTCATTGCGACCGATCTTGCAGAAGCCTTGATTCTGCCGGGCCTCGTCGTCGGCGTTGCTGAAATTATGGCGGTCTCTGAACTCTGGCTTGCCAAAGAAAAACTTCAACAGAAACATTCGGCAAAAAAATTCGACATCGAGGTCATGAAGACAGCCCCGCCAATCATCGGCCTATTGCTTGCAGCGTACGGAATTTTTCTCACCGGATTTTCCGGAGGACTCATTGCAGCGCTTGGTCTTATGATCTTTTTCCTTGGAAAAAATATGGGCGAACATTTTGCAAAAATCGAAAATGCCGCAGGCTATGCATGGGCACTCTGGGTGATCGCATTCTTCATCTTCATGCTGTTTCCTTCGCAGTGGTTCCTTGCGATTATGCTTGCGGCGGTTGGCATCATGCTCAAAGTTATGGCGAAAATGTCTTTGGTTGGAACAATGCGGGGTGGTGAATAATGTTTGAACAGATTTTAATCAGAATGCCGTTCGGCGACATCGTCCACTATCTTTCCGGCTACACGGTGGTGCTGTTTGCGTTTGCGGCGATGTTTGTCATCCTCGCGGTCATCAGCCTGCCGGAAAAACCGGTCGACATTGTATTTGGCACTGACGGCTATTACACGAAAGAAGTTCCTGTTGATTTGATGAAGTTCCAGCGATTCATGGCAATCGCCTGCGGTATTGCAACGATTGGCGCGATTACAACAGGGGACATCTTCAACTTCACGCTGTTTGCGGCATTTATCGGTGTGTTAAATATCGGTATCGTTGCAGCAGTCAAAAACAAACAGGTTCTCGACGCCGCGTTCTCCTACGGACTTGTCGTCATGATGGCGACCGTTCCTTTATTTGCCGGAGCGGCAATTATTGCCGCAACGTGTGGAACGCTCTCGATCTGGGAGCTCGCAACAGCCGCGGAAGCAACAGCCGGAATCTCGGTTCCAATCGTTGCCAAACTTCTGCTGTTAGTTGGAGTCTTGGGCGAAGGAATGGCTCCGTTTTATATCGGTAAAGCCGAGATTACCAGAGCGCCGGGCGCCCCCTACATTCTGATGATCCATGTAAGCTCGCTCCTGCTCTTCCTGCGGGTAGTGGAAATTCTCCTGACGGTGTGAATCATGAAAAAGTCTACAGCATTTGGTCTTGGAATCGTGTTTGCCGCGGCGGCGATAGTAGCTGCGCTCGCAGTAGCAGAGATTCCTGCGTTCATTGCAGTTGTGGTGATATGCATACCGGCAGCACTCGCCTGCTTCATTTACGGGTGGTGTGCAGGAACAAAGGACGGAGATATTCCGTTTGTGGGGTACTGAGATGATTCCTTTTCTTCTGCTCCTAATCATTGCAGTGTTTGCCGGACTTCTGCTGCATGGCCTGCACCGAAAGGTCATCGCACGCATTCAGTTGAGGCCGGGCCCGCCAATCTGGCAGGAAATTTTACACACGCTGAAGTTCTCCTTCAAACAGACATGGATCCCAAAGACCGCCAGTCAGGTGATGTATGTTGCAATCGTGTTGATTGCGGTCGGCATCTGGGTTGCAGCACTCTGGGTGGTCGCTACCGGCGCAAGCCTGCTGATCTTGTTCGCACTCTATATGCTGCACAAGATCGTGGAGCATGGAACCGGACTTTCGTCAGGCTCTCCCTACACCAAGTTTGGCGCAATCAGATCGGTCATGTCAGCGGCAGCAGAACTGCCCTTGCTCGCGACTGTTGCGATAGTCTATCTCTTTACCGGAACACTTTCGATAGGAGCGATTGCTGAGTGGAACACCACGCATACGCCGCTTCTTCTGCTCGCGTTTCCGGCAGCAGTGTCTTTGTATCTGATCATTTTGTCCAAAGCACACTACGGCCCGTTCTCAGTGATTGAGGCAAAGGAACTCATCTCCGGCTATTGGACCGAACACTTCGGCGGGTGGCGGGCGATGCTGAACATCGCGATGAGTCTGAAGACCGTAGTTCTGCTCTCGGCATTTGTTCTGCTCTTTATCGGAGCGGTGCCATGGTGGCTGATGATCATTCTGATGATCGTTCTGATGATCTCGGTCTCCTTTGTCTGTGCGTCAACACCGATGCTTACCCCGTATCAGGTCGTGACGATCCAGACAGTCTGGACTCTGGTCGTTCTGCTCTACGGAGGATGCGTGTGGCTGGTTCTTGGAGGGATACTATGAGCTGGATAGCAAAAGGAGTTGTTGCGGGAATCGCATTCTACATTCTGTTGATGGCGATAGAAGTCATCAGTCATCCTGAAGTGCTTGGAGGAGCAGTTGCCGGAGCGGTGCTGTTTGGCATTCTTGCAGTTGTGTTCCTCGCAAAAGATGAGGAGAAGATTCACACCGGCGAGATGGTTCTCGTCTGGGTGATGATTCTGTTGTTTGTCGTTTACGGCGTGCTTTGTTGGGCAGGAGCGATACCATGGATCTGATCTACGAACGAAATCTTCAGCCGATGAAACTTGCAGTTCTCAAGGGAACCAGGCAGGATCAGGCAGTGGTCGCTCTTGCCGAACGGCTGGGCATCAACCGACAAAAAATGCGAAAAATTCTGATCAACAACTGTGATATGATGACGCTGGAAAATCTCGGGCCACGGCTTGAGGCAGCAGATGCAGCAGCGAAAGCTGCCGCGGCTGCTGGCGACGAGATCTCAGACGCTCTTTCTCTTCCGCATCTGACAACTGCAACAGGCATTCTCTCTGAAGTAGCTGCCGCAGAACTTCGCCGCCGTGCTGAGTCCGACACCGCGATTGCAGAACTTCTCGCAGAAATTGTGGAGGCAGTTTCATGACACTCTTACAGAAAGTGAAAAACGCGGTTCGCAAACGTTCCATTCATGTCTGTTACGTGAATACCGGCTCCTGCAACGGCTGCGATATTGAGATTCTCGCATGCCTCTCGCCGCGTTACGACATCGAACAGTACGGCATCTATGTCCACAACAATCCCCGCGAGGCTGATGTAATATTAGTGACCGGAGCAATGTCAGCACAGTGGATTGACAAACTTCCTGATCTCTGGGATAAAGTCCCTGAACCAAAAGCGGTTGTCACGATTGGCAACTGTCCGATCTCAGGCTGTGCGTTCAACAGGCCCGGCTCTCTCGTCGACCCGCCGGTCAGCAAATATATTCCGGTCGCAGCAGCCATTCCCGGCTGTCCGCCGCGACCGACCGAGATCATCAACGCAATACTGAGCGTAGCAGACATACTCTTTGACAACTATGAAACCAGATTGGAGGAGAAGCGATGAAGAAAGTGGTTGACATCTCGCTCCCGATCGGACCGGTGCATCCCTGCTTCAAGGAGCCGGCACGAATCAAATGCGAAACCATAGGCGAACGGGTGATCGCAACCGAAGTCGAGCTTGGCTACGTGAAAAAGGGCATCGAAAAGATCATGGTCGGCAGACCCTGGCAGGAGACGATTTTTCTTGCAGAACGCGTCTGCGGCATCTGTTCGGTCGTCCATAACACGGTAATTGTCGGGGCGCTGGAGCAAATCAGCGGCATCGGCGTATCGCCCAGAGCCGCACATCTGCGAATTATCCTCAATGAACTTGACCGGATGCAGAGCCATCTGCTTGCAAACTACTCGTACTGCTACACAATCGAGCATGAGACGCTTGCGATGTATCTGTTAAATCTCCGTGAGACCGTGATGGATGCAATCGAGATCATGACCGGCACACGCATTATGGCAGCATATGTTGTGCCGGGCGGCGTTCGCGAGGACATCACGAACGAGACCGCGGAAAAAATTCGGGAAGCGATCGCTCATGTGGAAGCAGAGCTTCCAAGATTTGTGAAGATGTTTGCAACAGGCCCGATGATTGCTCTCCGGTCCAAAGGGATCGGCATTCTGAGCGAAAAAGATGCAAAGGAAAGCGGGGTTGTAGGACCGACAGCAAGGGCAAGCGGTATTCCCCGCGATGCCCGGGCAAACGACCCGCTCTACAAAGAACTCGGCTGGAAGATGATCACGCGACCCGAAGGCGACAACTTCGCCCGCATCATGCTGCGGTTTGACGAACTGTTCCAGTCGACAACAATCATCAAAAATGCCCTTGCGGCTCTCCCGCAGGGACCAATTCGGCTCGGCGGACGTGTGACTGCCGGACGCTGCAAACACACGATTGAAGCGCCGCGGGGAGATCTGACGTACGATATCGAACTGGATGCAGAAGGTCAGGTCATCTCGGTCGCCATTCAGACGCCGTCAATCATGAACGTGGAAGTGGGAACGCATGCGATGATGAAAAATCTCGCATCAGCAGCTGACGTGACCTCGACCTTCATCAGTGCAGACCCCTGCATTGCCTGTGCGGAGCGGTAAAATGAGCGTTTTGTCTTACTTCAAAGAGTTTGCAAGGCCTGCATGGATAAAAAAATTCTTTGCCGCAAAAACTGCACCGCTCGCCGCTCCCGCATACTTCCGTGACTTCCCCGAGCTCACCGGCAACGACTGCACGCACTGCCTTGAGTGCAGAATGATCTGTCCGGCTCCGGGAGCAATCGACGTGGTTCTGCGCGAAAACGGAAAATGGGAGCCGCAGATTATTCGCGGCCACTGCTTCCGGTGCGGCTACTGTGTGGAAATATGCCCTGAAGAGGTGATGACCGCAGGAGATATTCTCGCTCGCAAACACGAACAGAGACTTGCCTTCACGCACGAGTACGAGGTGCAGGTTCACCGAAAGCTCTGCATGGGATGCGGCAACTGCACGACAGCATGTCCCGTAAACCGCGAGATCGATCCAGAGATGGGGGCCGGAGGAACATCAGTCTCTGACGACCTTCTGATGAAGGTCGTGAAAGGAAGAAACACGGTTCTGCACAACGAGCTCTGCAAAGGCTGCAAGGTCTGTGAGGACACCTGCCCGAACGGGGCGATGCATGTCGCAAGACGCGTTCAAGCAGTACAAAAGGAGGAGCCGTAAATGCCTGACTATCTTTTGAAAAATGCCTGTGTGATCGATCCGGTAAACCACATCTCGCAGGAGATAATGGACATCGCGATTGTTGACGGCCGCATCGCTGAAGAACCGTCCAGAAACGCAGAAGTCATCGACTGCGGCGGCATGCTGGTACTTCCGGGCGGCATTGACTCGCACACCCATATCTGCGGAACAAAAGTGAACTTCGGCAGATACATGAGCCCTGAGGACATGCGGGCAGGCCGTGCTCCCCGCGGACGCGGCATGCGGGCGGTCTCAGGCTACAGTATCCCGACCACGTACGGCAACAGCTACCGCTACGCCCAGATGGGATACACCACGCTCACCGAAGGAGCAATGGCTCCTCTTGAAGCAAGACATACGCATGAAGAGTTCCGCCACACGCCATTGCAGGACGGTCTTATTCTCACACTCTTCGATGGTGACTGGGGCGTCATGCGGGCGATCGGAGCAGGAGACATCAAACGCGCTGCGGCTCTCATTGCATGGCGGCTCACCGCGGTCAAAGGATACGGCGTAAAAGTCACCAACCCTCTGGGCGCTGAGATGTGGAGCTGGGGCAAAAATGTCGAATGCATCAGAAAACCGATCCCCTTCTTCGACATAAGTCCGGCAGAGTTCATTACCGGCATAATCGAAGCAAACGAAATGCTCGGACTGCCGCATTCCGTGCATCTGCACTGTAATAATCTGGGAAAGCCCGGCAACTACACCTGCACGCTTGGAACGATGGGACTGGTGCGGGATCTGAACGAAAAACGCCAGACCGCACATCTGACGCATGTCCAGTTCCACTCCTACGGAGGATCAGGCTGGGGAGATTTCTGTTCAAAAGCTGAACCTGTCTCAAAAATGGTGAACCTGTGTCCGCAGATTACGATCGACATGGGTCAGGTAATGTTTGGACGAACAACCACGATGACCGCTGACGGCCCGATGGAGTTCAATCTCTACCGCCTCCATCAGGACAAGTGGAGTAATCATGATGTCGAGCTGGAGACCGCGTCCGGCGTCATCCCTGTAATGTACCGGCGCAAGAATCTGGTAAACAGCATCATGTGGGCGATCGGTCTTGAACTTGCCCTGTTGGTGGAAAATCCCTGGCAGTGTCAGCTGACAACCGACAATCCAAACGGAGCTCCGTTTGTGAAGTATCCTGAGATCATCGGGCTTTTGATGAGCCGCGAGTATCGGGACAAGGAGTTTGCAACCGTGCATGCCGGGACCGCAAAACGTGTGGTGCTTCCATCACTCGACCGCGAGATGACGTTTGACGAGATCGCAGTAATGACGCGGGCAGGACAGGCGCGGGCGCTCGGTCTGCTGGAACGCGGCAAAGGACATCTTGGTATCGGCGCTGAAGCTGATATTGCGGTGTATCCGATCCGGCCCGATAAGATCGATCCGGCAAAGCAGTACGCAGAGGTTATCCGCGGGTTCGGCCAGACGAAGTACACGTTCAAGGGAGGAGTGATGATCTCGCGTGATGATGAGATTCTGGCAGACAATCAGAACCGAACATTCTGGTGCAGCCCGAAAGTGCCGAAAGCGTACGATATGGATAATGATCCTGAGCTTATCAGAACGTTTGAGCGGTTCTACTCGATTCAGAAGGAGAACTATCCGGTTGATGAGAACTACTACATCGCCCGCAGCATGAAAATTGAAACGGAGACGAAGTTATGAGACGAATTACTCTGATTATGCGCGATTCGGTGGACCCGCATCTGCCGATTGAGGCAGAGGTGATTACGCCGGAGACGCTTTCGAAAACGGTTCTGGTGAATGTGTATGTGGGCAACCAGAAGATGATGCTCTCTGATGTGTTTGATATCCGCGTTGACGGCGAGGCAGCAGGCCCTGCAGCAACAGAGATTGTGATCATCGGGGACGCTTCACGCGTGAAGCGTGTCGGCGAGTACATGACTGACGGCAGAATTCTTGTTGAAGGAAATATCGGGATGCACTGCGGCGACTTTATGACCGGAGGGACGATTGAGATCATGGGAGATGCCGGAGACTGGCTTGGCCGCGAGATGCTTGGCGGCAAAATCATCTGTCACGGGAATGCCGGAAACTACTGCGGGTCAGGCTACCGCGGCGGACGAAAAGGTGTTCGCGGTGGTGAGATTTTCGTGAAGGGCGATGTGGGTGACTACTGCGGCGAGAGTCTTTTTGGCGGTGTTGTGCATGTTATGGGCAGCGCAGGACTGCATGCAGGCGTGAATATGAAAGGGGGAAAACTTACCATCGAAGGAGACGCCGTGATGCCCTGCGGCGATATGTTTGCCGGAGAGTGCACGATATTTGGGCATGTGGATGATTTCATGCCAACGTTTGCCGAGGTCGGCAAAGTTGTGGAGAACGGTCGCGAGCTTACGGTGTTTACGGGCGATCTCGCGCACCGCAACGGCAAGGGAACGCTTCGCGTGGGTAGTTACACGCGGATATAATTTTTTCCGTGGGCGGAGCACAAACAAAGTAATCGAATCAAAAAAAAAGTTAACGCGGAGACATTTCTCCGCAGAATATCTCTTTAGTACCGGGGCGTGCGCGGTGCTCTGTGCTTTGGGAGGCAGTCGCGGCAGTAAACCGGTCTACCCTCGGTTGGTTTGAAGGGAACTTCGCACTCTTTTCCGCAGTCGGAGCAGATTGCTTTGGTCATCTCGCGGGGTGCGTCGTTGTATTGGCGGGGTGCGCCGTAGGAATTTCTTCTTTCCATTTTTATTAACTCCATGAACACGGGAAATCCCATGCTCATGAGTCTGCACGCACAAAATCCGAAAAGGATTTCATACGCATATAACTCATGCAGACGAAACTGCAGTTTTAGATTGGTGCTGCATGGATATATAACAATGTATCAGTCCATGAAAAATATTTCGCGAGAAAAAATTCTGACCATACCATAAGAAGGACCGTATATTTCTTAGTAAATCACCGATAATGCAATACTTCATCTCTTTCACCGTCCAAATATTCATCCATGAACAGAAAGCCGATCATTGCCGTAATCGGTGACGGATCTCTTCCGAAAAATTCGCATAAAGAGATCTTTGCAGAACAACTCGGCAGTGCCCTCAATGCCGCAGGATACCGGATAATCTGCGGCGGGCTGGGCGGCGTAATGGAGGCTGCCGCTCGCGGGGCTCATGCATCTCCTGTCTATTGCAGCGGGGATGTAATCGGAGTTCTGCCGGGATGCAGTCCTGATGCGGCAAACCCGTACATCGATATTCCGATTGCAACAGGCTTAGATCATGCACGAAATTTTATCGTAGCAAACAGTGATGCGGTGATTGCAATCGGCGGAGGGTCCGGCACCCTCTCGGAGTTATCGTATGCCTGGATTATGCGGCGGCTGATTCTCGCCTACCGCGTTCCGCATCCGGCAGGCTCCTCTGAAACTTTTGCAGACTGGAGTGCGGTTGTTGCCGACAAAAAACTTGATGACAAAGACCGCTGTCCCGAGATACCTGACGACCGCATCTATGGCATTGACACGGCAGACGATGCGGTAAACGTTCTTGCAGAAAAACTGCCGGTATACCTCTCGCGTCCGGTGTGTGCGGGAAAGAGATAAGAAATTTTTTTTAAAATTTTTTCGATGACGAATTTTTAAAATATTCATCATAGCACAAATTCTATTTCAGAAAAAAATATTACAGACATTTTTCAAAAAAAATAATGATCAGAAAAATTCAATCGACCTGAGACAGAACGCCTGTTTTCAGATCATAATATAATCCATGGACTTCCAGGCATCCCTTCTTTTCCGCCTCGGTGACCAGAGGATATGTTCTGAGATGCTCAATCTGCAGGCGGACATTCTCGATCTCGATCTCTTTTTTACGTTCTGCCTTCTCCTCCGGTGTCGTAGGGACATCGGAAGTGCGGGCATCCACACGCATCTGTGCTTCGCGGGCATTGTTAATCCACATCGGAATGTAGGCATCGCCCTTCATATCCACATCCAGTGCTTTCAGTGCTCCGCAGTCAGAATGGCCGCAGATAACAATATCCTTCACTTTCAGGTGACGAACCGCATATTCAAGCACGGTTGCAAAATTCCAGTCATGGGTTGGCACGATGTTTCCAATGTTTCGATGGGTAAACAACTCTCCTGCACGGCAGTGGGTAATCCGCTCCGCATTGACACGGGAGTCAGAACAGCCGATCCACAGCACGGTTGGATGCTGGGACTCGACCAGAGTCATGTACCGATCTTTTTTTCGCTCGAAATCTTTTTCGAGGAAAATCTTGTTGCCTTCAATAAAACTCTCAATCATATTATTTTCACCTCTTGGTGTTCGGTAGGCCCGAAAAAACGGAAAAAACACGAGTTCTGCTCTCAGGAGAGCAGAGTTTCGTGGATCCCCGGAAAAAGTATGTTGCAAAGAGTAAAATTACTCTTTGAATACGTTGTCGTAGATCATGTCCGAACCGGTTGCGTGCAGACGCTCGCGCTCGTCCATCTCCTCAGCATAGGAAAGGACCGGCATCGTCATGTCGTAACCCGGCTTGTGGCCGAACATCTTCTCAAGCTCAACCTGCTGGGAGTGCATATAGAGCGAGTTCGGGATATCCATTGGACAAAGTTCGCTGCACTGACCGCAGTTGATACAGGAGTCCGCAATGTGGGCAAAGCGGATCATCTGGAACATAAAGTCCGGCGGAATGATTCCCGGGCGGACGAGGTGCGGCTTCTTGGTCGAACACTCGACACAGTAGCAGATCGGACAGTTCTCGATACATCCGTAGCATTTGATACACTTGGATGCTTCGGCCATGATCTTGTTGAGGCGTTCGGTACCGGTTCCCAGTTCTCCAAACTGGTGTTCCTGCGCCTTCTTGCCCATCTTGATCATCACATTCTCGATCTTACCGCGGATCTCAAGCCCTTTTGCGTCCGGTGCAGACGAGCTGATCGCTCCTGCCTTCACCGCACCGTCAAAGAGCATTGCACCCTTCTCAGAGCAGACCTCAACGAAAGTGGCTTTACCGGCCTTGTCACCGACAACACCCCAGTTACCGCATGCAA